>NZ_JBHYKZ010000002.1:0-316529 GCF_042741995.1 Aerococcus sp. NPDC058936
CTTATTCATGTGGGAATCTCCTATTCTATCTATGGTTGTGGTTAACTTTATGATAATGGAGATTCCTCTTTTTTTGTAAAAAAATATAGAACCAATGACTTTTTCAAGTCATCAGTCCTATATATTGTAGAGCCGGTATCCACTAAGGTTGTAGATACCTAGCTTCCTAATTATTTGAAAGTTTTATTTCAATTATAATATTTCCTTTACTCGGCCAACGGTGCCATCTTCTAGCATTACTTTAATACCATGTGGATGGTTTTGAGAGTTTGTCAGGATTTTACTCACAATACCCTCTGTTAATTTTCCAGATCGTTGGTCCTGTTTTTGAACAATTTTTACCTGGCTACCAATTTGAATATTACTTCTTTTATTACCTTCGTTCATGATGGGCTCCTTTGACAGGTCTCGATTTTTTATAATCGCAACCATTTGTTTAACCCATTTTATCAGAAGATCATCGAAAAAGGCTAATATGAAAAACAATGGAAAGCCAGTCGCTGTACCTTTACTAATATCACCAGTGATTATCCCAACAACAAATCAACATAATATACCGTAGTATAATTATTCGCATTATATTTCCAAAATTAAACCTCTATAGCAGTCCTCTAGCATCCTAGACTTATCTAACTTTTTATAGTTCATTTTTCTCAAATTATTGAAAGCATGATTGTATGTTTTATATCGTAATATGCATAATTTCGAATATAATTTTTGGGGATAGAAAAGGCTATAATCTATTCAATTATAGCCTGCATAACATATAAAATTGTTCCTACATCAATCTATCTATTACTAGGTTGTTAAATCGCAGCTAATGCTCTATCTAAGTCAGCTATGATATCATCCACATTTTCAATTCCGATAGATAAACGGATTGTTTCAGGTTTAATACCACCTTCAGCTAGTTCTTCTTCAGTTAGCTGACTATGGGTCATTGAAGCCGGGTGAACCACTAATGATTTAGCATCTCCAACATTCGCTAATAGAGAGAATAATGCTAGATTTTCAATGAATTTAACCCCACCTTCATAGCCACCTTTAACGCCAAAGGTAAAGATTGAACCTGCCCCTTTAGGTAAGTATTTTTCTTTTAAGCTATAATATGGGCTACTTTCTAGTCCCGCATAATCAACCCATTCTACTTTATCGTGTTGCACTAAGAATTTAGCCACTTTCTCTGCATTTTCAACATGACGATCCATACGCACGTGTAACGATTCTAAGCCTTGGACTAATAACCAAGCATTGAAAGGTGAAATTGAAGCCCCAGTATCTCGTAATAGCGTCGCACGAATTTTTGTAGTATATGCTGCCGGGCCAAAGGCATCTGCGAAAATAAGATCATTATAAGTTGGATCAGCTTGACTTAAGCCTGGGAACTTATCACTTTGTTGCCAGTCAAACTGTCCACTTTCTACAATTACCCCACCAATTGAGGTACCGTGACCACCAATAAATTTAGTTGCTGAATGAACAACGATATCTGCACCATGTTCAATAGGACGCGCTAGATAAGGTGTTGCAAACGTATTATCAACGATTAATGGTATACCATGTTTATGTGCTACTTCGGCTAAGCCACTAATATCTTCAATATTTCCAGCTGGATTGCCGATTGTTTCTACAAATACAGCCTTGGTATTGTCTTGAATAGCTTTGTCCACATTCGCTAAATCACTCGTATCTACTATCGTCACATCGATACCGAAGTCCTTGAAAGTATGTTCAAATAAGTTGTGACTTCCCCCATATAGGTTAGCTGTCGCTACAATATGGTCTCCTGCTTTAGCTAAAACTTGAATAGCATAAGTAATAGCGGCCATACCCGAAGCGACAGCCAAACCAGCTGAACCACCTTCTAAAGCAGCCACTCTACCTTCAAAGACACCCTGAGTAGGATTTGTGATTCGCGTATAAATATTGCCACCTTCTGCTAAGGCAAAACGATTAGCGCCTTGCGCTACATCATCAAAAACATAAGCTGTTGTTTGGTGTAGAGGAACAGCGCGCGACCCTGTTTCATCAATCGTTTGTGCAGCGTGAATGGCTTGTGTCTCAATTTTATAGTCTTTTGTCATAATAATTTCCTCCCGATTTTATCATTTTTTTCATCAAAAAAGCTTCCATCCCTTGCTTATGCAAAGGATGAAAGCTACTTCATGGTACCACCTTAATTTATTATATTATCGCTAATATAAACTCATAGAGTACGTTAAAAAATCATCATACTCTTCCTTGGTAACGGGGGATTCCGAATAATTCTCACCTATTTTTGGCTTAAACTATTATGCTCCTAGACCATTTTCCCCTAATCCCCTTGACCTACTTTCACCAAACATAGGCTCTCTATACTAGTCTCAAAGAGTACTTATCTCATCATCGCGTATTATATATCAATTTAGATACATAATAATGTCATTTCGATGATAAGTCAATCTTTTATATTTAATTGTTTCTTCATTTTGGGAATTTTGTTCAGCATCATTCACTATATTAATAAATATAAAGCACATAACTTTTTAAATATTCGTTTTATACCTTCATCAACTGAATTTTTGCTTATAGGTAATCTTTCCGAAACTTTTACTTACGCATTCAATTACTGCTGATACTTTGTCTAGCTCTGTCATGATATTACGATATTACTAACACCTTCGAGTCTAAAGAAATGCCCTTTTTGCTAAGTACCCCCTACAATTTTTCCTGCATAATAAATAATATACTCTCCCATCGATTACCTAGCGTCTCTCCAAGTATTATCGACTTAGCTTATTTTTACAAAAATCGTTGAAGTATTTGCTTGGTTTCTTCGTCGTTTAATTCAGATTGATTGGCACTTTGAGAGACGGAATGGATGATATCCGCTAAGTTGATTTGCTGCATTTCCAATTCCACGCTACGTTGCAATTGATCATATTTATCAGCTAATACACCTTGGATATTACCGCCTACGATACAGGCAGGTGCTGTTTTCTCATCTACCCGGAATATTTGTTGGTCTTCATCGATAGCTTGATAAATATCATAAAAAGATATCGATGCTGGTTGTCTACTTAATTGCGGATTGGCCTTTCCTGATTGGCTGATAATAAGGCCGGCCTTTTTGAGGCTACTCATAATGCGTCTAACAGAAACGGGATTAGCATTCACACTTTTGGCAATCACTTCACTAGATAAGTCTGTGCCTTGAAGCATCTCGATATAAACTAGAATATGAATAGCATCACTAAATTTTACTGAATGTTTCATTTGAATATCCCACCTCTTTTCTCTTGACTTATTATAGCACATTCACTATTATTAACCTGTAACTTTATTTATTACAGGTTGAAAAAAGGAGTGTTTATTCATGAAATATTTAGTAACTGGCGCAACAGGTGCCTTGGGTGCCCACACATTAGACAAATTAAAAACGTTAGTGCCCGTATCAGATATCCACGTCTTAGCACGTAGCGAAGAAAAAGCTGCGCCACTTGCTGAAGCTGGCTATACAGTACACATCGGCGATTACTTAGATAAAGTATCTTTAAAAGCTGCTTTCACAGGTATTGACCGCTTATTACTAGTTTCATCAGCACCTGGCACTCGTCAAGAAGAACATCAAAATGCGATTGATGCAGCCAAAGAAGCTGGTGTTAGCTTTATCACCTATACAAGCTTTGCCCATGCAGACCAATCTTCTGCCGACTTAGCAACTGACCACCGTTATACCGAAGAAGCCATCAAAGCATCCGGCATTCCATTTACAA
The DNA here is from genome assembly GCF_042741995.1 of Aerococcus sp. NPDC058936. Classification (NCBI taxonomy): domain Bacteria; kingdom Bacillati; phylum Bacillota; class Bacilli; order Lactobacillales; family Aerococcaceae; genus Aerococcus; species Aerococcus sp. NPDC058936. The sequence continues at coordinate 3,756 of NZ_JBHYKZ010000002.1, forward strand.
TTTTAAGAAACAACTGGTACCTGGAAAATGAACTACCGCTAGTAGGTGCAGCTTTAAACAGTGGTAAACTATTATACACCGCTGAAAATGGTAAAGCTGGTTGGGCATTACGTCGCGAATACGCTGAAGCAGCTGCCATCGTTTTAGCTGGTGAAAAAACTTTCCCTGAAATTCTAGAATTATCTGGTAAACCAGTAGACTACGCGACTTTAACTAAAGCACTAGCAGAAGCAACAGGTAAAGAAATTGCCCCTGTAGAAACTAACGATGAAACATTCGTTAAAAATCTAACTGATAATCAATTACCAGAACCAGTAGCAGGCTTCTTCCTAGCGATCCAAGACGACATTAAAAATGGTGTATTAGATGTACAATCAGATGACTTTGAAACGGTATTAGGCAAGCCGTTAACACCGCTTGTGGACGCCTTTAAAGAATTACTTCAATAATTTCATATCATCCAATAAACCAGCTTTTTATCATAAAAATCTAAAGAGCCCCTACTAGCTAGCCTTAACGGCAACTAGTAGGGGCTCTTTTTTACTACCGTATTGCTTTATAGTCCACATCTGTATAGGAAAAATTAGTAATCAAATTGACTAATTGATCGTAAGTTTCAAGGCTTATTGCCTCCTTAAATCCATCATAATCATTGACATGAACTTTTCCTATACAACACACACAAACTCTAGCAATATGTGCACCTGAACAAGGCTCATTACGACAGATCACAGCAATATGATCATGTTCTTTAGGATCCCCTTTCTTATTTCTGTAGAAACGAAAATACGGCATAAAACCTAAGGCACCAATCCCACCTACAAATTCACTAAAACTTACGCATTCATCATTAAACATTCAACACACTCCTAGTTATTTTATTCAATAAAAAAAGCACAACGCGACTCGTCGTGCCAATAACTTGGTTAGACTCATCTATCTCTTTCGAGTTGGAATTAGCACCTTGCCAAAGGTAGGTTGCTGAAGCTTCATAGGGCCAAATCCCTCCACTTGCTCTGAATAAGTTGTGTTCTTTAAATGTATACCGATTATACCAGATGTATGGATATATTTCAAACCATGATGAAATTCGACAATTAGATTAAGATAAGCAAAATTTTATTCGACTTGATGATTATTACACTCATGAAGTAAAAATGAGGATACTTTTACCCGACGCTAGTTCGACCTTTCAAATCTATCATCGTTCATTTGACATAGGGCATATCCTCACTATCTTCCACATGATAAAACCTCCTAAAGCAAAACTGTAATCCGGCTTTAAGAGGTATTCACAAACCATACTAGTAGCTAGTAAGATCATTATTTATTTAAAAATAGATGGAAATTTTACATATAAACTCCTGTTCAAATACAGTATGTGTTACTGCACTAAAATTCCCTACTATGTATACTATGATCATTAAGCAAGTTCTGTGACTCATTTTATAGGCTACTGTAATCTATATTGTAAGTATCCCATTGTGACAAGTCGCCTGCTTCTAAGCCTTTCTTAAACCAGTTTTGTCGTTGCTCAGCAGTACCATGCGTAAAGGAATCAGGCATCGTATAGCCATAGGCCTTTTCTTGCAGAACATCATCACCAATGTGATAAGCTGCGTTTAATCCTTCTTCAAGGTCTCCTGCTTCCATCCAATCATTCTCAACGACGTTATGTGCCCATACACCAGCAAGATAGTCCGCTTGTAATTCCATCCGTACCGTCCATTGATTTTGTTCAGTTTCACCTACTTCAGACTGAATTTGTCTAACCTGATTGGAAATACCAAGTTGTTGTTGGACATGGTGACCTACTTCATGGGCGATTACATAGGCCATAGCGAAGTCTCCACCACCACCGTAATTTTGAACGAGTTGATTATAAAAATCTAAGTCGATATAAATGGTTTCATCCGTTGGGCAATAGAAAGGTCCAACTTCAGATGTATTATACCCACAAGATGAATTCACAGCATCCTCAAATATGACTAGGTCTGGGTTCTCATATGTATAGCCAGCTTTAGAAAAGGCTTGCGTCCAGTATTCTTCAGTATCATAAAGGATAACAGAAACAAATTCAGCCAACTCATCTTCAGTAACTGGTTCACTATCTGTAGATCCAGTCTCTGGTAAACTGACTTGACTATTAGAATTTGCTTGAATTTGCGTATCCGATTCCATCTGTCCTGGTAATTGGACATCTACCTGACTGGTTTGATCGTTTGATTGATTGTTATTTGAACTAGACTGGTTGCCACCTAATAAAGATGTCCCACCAAATACGAAGAATATAATTAGCATTAAGATAACCGAACCGCAACCTAAGCTTCTGCCTCCCGTTGAAGTCCCACGACCACCTGGAAGCTGAATAGGGATTCTTCCTCCGGATCGCCCTTGTCCCAAACCACCTAATCCACCACTTCCGGTGTTTTGACCACGTAAGTCTTTTACATTACCACTACGTTTGCGCCCTTGCCATTTCATGGAAATACCTCCTGACACTTTTCTCCATTATATCATATGTTATATATTCCATGGACAAATGTCATGTAAACGTCCCCCACAATTTAATATACGATGGTCGTCAAGACTAGTGTCACCCGTAAAAATACTGAAGTATCTTTTATTGAACTATTACAGAAACAACAGTCAATAAAGCAGTAACTGCGTTGGATATCATCTACACCTTCAACGGCTTTATGATTTTCGTTAACAAAGTTATAGTATCAACGCTTTAAGCAACTATCTTTTCCACTCACACAACTATGAGTAAGTCGATAGGTTCTCACATACTTCAAAATCACCACTAAGGTTGTGGTGATCGAATTTTTAACCCTCGCAACCCCCTTTAATTAAATTTTATGCCTTGCCATCAACGCTACACACTCCAGGTGGGGCGTGATTAGGCAATTTACTGATTAAAGTGTGGTGGCAGAGTGATGTTAGGTAACTCCTCGATAACCCCCAACGGAAGCAGACCTCCTATACGGCCTAGGACAAAATAAAAAAGTCAGTAGAACAATCCCACTGACTTTTGAAATACTCGCTTTTTAATGATTAACGGTTAGCCATGATGACTTTAATTTCGTCTTCATTAATACCTACCATCGCTTCGCCTAAACCAGTTGAGATTTCGACTAATTTGGCACCATCTTTGTAATTGGCTACCGCTTCAACTATGGCTTTGGCACGTTTTTCTGGATTACCTGATTTGAAAATGCCTGAACCAACAAAAACGCCTTCAGCACCTAATTGCACCATTAAAGCCGCATCAGCAGGTGTTGCCACCCCGCCAGCTGAAAAGTTCAACACAGGTAATTTACCAGTATCATGAACTCGTTTTAATAAATCATAAGAGACGCCTAATTCCTTTGCTTGATTAAAGAGCTCATCATCTTGTAACGAAGCCACATAGCGGATTTGTTCATGGATTTTTCTTAAGTGGGTAACCGCTTGACTGACATCACCCGTTCCTGCTTCACCTTTAGTACGAATCATTTTAGCCCCCTCTTGAATACGGCGTAAAGCTTCACCTAAATCTCTAGCGCCACAAACGAAAGGTGCTTCAAATTGTTGTTTATCAATATGATAAACATGATCAGCTACTGATAAGACTTCTGACTCATCAATATAGTCAATTTGTAAACTTTCTAAGATTTGAGCTTCGACAAAGTGACCAATTCTTACTTTCGCCATAACTGGTATAGAAACCGCTGCTTGAATTTCTTTTATCATTTTAGGGTCACTCATCCGACTAACACCACCAGCAGCTCGAATGTCTGCAGGAACTCTTTCTAAAGCCATAACCGCTACGGCACCAGCTGCTTCAGCAATTTTAGCTTGTTCCACATTTACCACGTCCATGATTACGCCACCAGCTAATTGTTTATGTACTTCTTCGATTGATTGTTTCATTTTGATTGCTCCTTTATAAATATTGTCTTCACTTTAACAGTCTTTTGGATGTTTCTTAAGATGCAAAAACGGATATTTTTATGGGTCCAGATAGTTTTTTTATGTATAATGAATAAAATGAATAATCCGAGGGGAGAGAAAACATGATTACGGTGAACTTTAACGAAGACCAACACCTCTACTTACAAATAGTTGATGAAGTCATCCGGCAAATTGCCCAAGGACATTTAAAAAGTGGTGACCAATTACCCTCACGGCGGGCCCTGGCAGATCATTTAAAAGTCAGTCTTAATACGGTCATTAACGCTTATGACCAACTGACCGATGAAGGCTATATAGTGCCGAGGGAAAGATCTGGTTATTTTGTGGATTTACTTGCAATTGATATGTTGCCCTCTGAGGAAATTGAGACAAAGTCACTAAAACATGAGCGTGCTAAAATAAGTGACACCAGCCAATATACTTATGATTTTCACTTTGCCAACCGTGATATGACTACTTTAAGACCCAAACAATTATTGCAGTATGCACCCGAAGCTCTAGCAAGAAGCATGGTTAATTGTAATTTAAAAGAAGACTTGGGTGCACTCAATTTACGCTTGGCGATTGCTAATTATTTACGTAAATACCGGGGAGTGATGACTTCAGCTGACAATATCATCATTACAGGCGGTCACACGGCTAGCTTACAGACGCTATTTGCCTTATTAGACGATTCAATCTATGCCTTAGAAGATCCTGGCTATTATAAAAATTTAGATATCTTTACAGACTATCAGCAAAAGACGATTCGAATTCCGATTGATAAATATGGTTTCTCAGTTAAAGATTTAGAGACTACATCAGCCAACATCGTGATTACTACGCCCAGCCATCAGTTTCCCACTGGCATTATCATGGGAATGCGTCGACGTCAGCGTTTATTAAAATGGGCCTATCAGGCAGAAAATCGTTATATTATTGAAAATGACTACTATAATGAGTTCCGCCTTAAGGGGCGTCCTGTTCCTGCTTTGACTAGTCTGGATGACCAAGAGCGTGTCATTTTATTAGGGGCTTTTCGTCAAAGTATGGGGTCAATTTTTAAGATGTCTTATTTAGTTTTACCCGATCAATTAATGAAAAAATTCCATCAAGCAAAATTAAAAGCCAATGGTATTTCAAGCTTTGAGCAATATTTAATGGCTGATTTTCTCAATTCTAACCATTTTCCTAAATACATTAATAGCCTGCGGACTAATTACCGTCGTAAGGAAAAAGCGGTTCTAGCAGCGCTTCACCAAAGCCAACTCCCCCTAACCATTAAGGAAGCAGGGGCTGGACTTTTCTTTATTATTAACATTGAGGGTGAGATTCCACCGGCTGACGTGATTCAAGCTAGGCTAGCTGAAAATAAGATCCGCTTGCAACCGGTCAACCACTACGCTAAATTAAGCAACCAGTTCGACCAAAGTTACATTTTAGGTTATGCTGGGCTAGCGCTTGATGAAATTGATCAAGCTATTCAAGCTTTAGTAACTATTTTTAAATAAAGCAAAAGACTCAGTAAGTCAGCGAAAAGCTTACATACTGAGTCTTTTAATTTAGGATAAAAGAAATTCAACTAGGTAAACAACGATTACCGATACCGTCATAACTGCTAAAGTCACATAAGGAATATAAAACAAACATAAGCCTACATGTTCAAAACTATCAATGTAGGGTGTGAATTCAAACCTATATAAAAGCTCTAAAAGTAATGGCACGTGCACCTGTACTCACGCACTGACTACTTCCTTCATAAGTTTGATAATTTCCCTATCCAACTTAACAGCCTCACGCTTATTGACTAGTTTCCACAGACATACATCTTTTAATATTATTAGAAGTTCTTATGTGGTCCATCGAGAACATTATAACATCAAGAGTTTAGTCTCTGACCTTTTGACTCAGCTACACTTTGTTACGCAACTGAGGCTGTATATCGCTAAGCGCTAACAGCCTCAAGCAATACTACACACTCCACATGTCATGTTAGGCATGTAATAATTGATTATTGAGTGTTAGAAATGTGGTTTGAATGATTATTAATATAAACTATTGACTGACCGCTCCCAAATTTTAAATCATATATAGCCCTTTGATATACCCCTAATGCTTTCATTATATTTTCACTCTTTGAATTTGAGTGAAAACAAAAACGTTGTCGACCTTTTTCATCAATACCTGGTTCAAATCCTGTCACTTCATAGGCAGAAACCACTGTATTATTTATCCCCGTATTGATTCCCAAAATATATTTAACTTTTTCAGCTTTATCTTTCGCAACTCTCCAAGTCCCTAACGTTCTAGATTTAAGATTATGGTCATCTCTATCGTAAAAAGGGTAATCATACGTTTCATCCTTATCTAACTGGAGGGAGTCTGTTATCTTGACAGCAAGTATAAGTTCGTCAGTTTGTAATTCAGTTATGGACATTGGGATACTTCCAAACTGTTTTTCCAAATTCCCCACTTCAGTTCCCCGGACTCCATGACCATTTACTTTATTTGTTAGGTTTCGAGGCGAAAAAATGTTAAATAAATTTATTAAAGTGTTTTCGCTCGCGAACGCTTCTCGTTCTGATAACCAGTAATTTAAAATTACTTTTTTTATTGGAAATCCTTCTGCCTTAATAGCTCTGATTTTGTTAATTTTTAAGTCTTCAGTTTTATCTTCACTTTCTAATAGCAGTTCTAATTTTTTATTAAAGGCAGCTTTCTCATGATTAAAGACACGATTTCCCTTCCCTTTACCGATGTAGAATATCTCTTCCTCATCGTTACTAGTATCGACTAAACAATAGATGTAGAACTCTTTATCTTTGTTTTTATTTAAATATGATAATACTTTATCTGAAAATTTTTCCATAAAATATTCCTTTTTATCATCTTTTTCAATTCTGAAGCTATCTAGTAATCAACAAATCAATTAAATAGGCTTCAACATCCTCGTTAGCTCATCTAATTTTTTCGGTGGGTTAACAAGAATTTCACGGGCCTTATCCATATCAACTTTCACATTATATGTTAAAATTCCAGATGGTTTGCCTTTAAAAAGATAATATACAATATAACCTCCGGCAACTTCTTCAATAATCGCATCATCACGGTTGCGACTCATTTCACCGACACCTTCAATAGAAATATCTAAGACATTCGTATAAGAGAGTGGTGCACCATGATTATAAACTTCTTCAGCGCCCGTCATGTTTCGTCCCGCTACTTTCCCAGAATACTCCGCTTGCTCTTCATGTTCAAAACGATTACGTCCTATGATTACATCTGGATAATTCAACACATCTCCTGCTGCATAGATATGTTTGTTGGAAGTTTGCAAATACTTGTCAGCAATGACGCCATTACCCACTTCTAACCCAGCTGCTTCTGCTAATTCAACATTTGGCTTTAATCCAATTCCTAAAACAAGAATATCCGCTTTCAATACAGCGCCATTCTCTAATGTAAGACTCACCTGATCGTCTGCTACACTGTAACTATTAGCATAAGTATTGTTTATCAAAGAAACGCCAATATCTACAAAGCGCTGTTGAAATTCTTTAGCAAGCATTCGTGGTAGTCGTTTTTCATTTAATACTTCATTAGGAAAAACAAGCGTCACATCCATATCATTCAGCTTTAGACCTGCTGCAAGTTCTGCTCCAACCCAGCCTCCTCCAACGATAATGACCTTGCTCCCAGGTTTGGCTAATTTTCGGAGGTTTCGGTAATCTTTTAAGTTTCTTAAAGCTAGGACACGCTCGCTCTCCAGCCCATCAATCCACTTTGGAGCGCCACCCAGTGAATAAAGCAATTTTTCGTATTGATAGATTTCTCCACTCTCAATCTCAATCGTTTGTTGATCGGCATTAATTTGCTTCACAGTTGTCCCAGTTAAGATATCAATCGATTCATCATCCGAAATATTATAATATATCGTTTCTTTTGGATAGTCTGGCTCTGTCCAAAATTCTTTACTTAATGGAGGACGATAGTAGGGTTTGTCAGTTTCTTGCGTGACTATCAACAATGTCCCTTTACGGTCATACTTACGAATTTCCATTGCGGCATTGGCACCAGCCATCCCGCCACCTAATATTATATATTTATATGAATATTGCATAAATCATGCCTCCCTTTTTCTCTTCCTACATATATTACCAAAATTCTTCTTAAATGTTTTTGTATACGCTATATTTCTTATTCTCTCTCGAATTAGATCTATGATTGTCTCAGTTATTCAAGTACAACCTATTAATAAAATATCAGCTTATTTATTTCCCATTTAGAGAATAAGAAAGCTGTGATCCATAATTGTTAAAAAATATACATAAAAATGAGACACAAAACGATGCTAATTATATTGCATCGTTCTGTGCCTCTTTCATATTCCGGCTGTGATATATGTATCTAATCTCAACCTTATATACTTTAATGGTATATTCTACTTTCCGTGAAGCTGCTTAAAATTCTATGCAATCAGTGACCAAAGATGTTGAATCGTACCATTCTCTAACAGAATAAAAATACCCAAGCCGATGAAAACGACTGGTACGATGACTTTTTCGTAACGCTCAACTACTTCACCAATCATAGGAACCGAAGCTAATCGTTTGGATAAATAACACAAGGTAAAAATCCCAATGATAAAAACAAGGATCACAACCATGACTTCCTGGAAGGACATTCCAGTAAAGTAAGGAATATAAATCCCCAAATTATCTCCGCCAAGGGCAATGGTCAGAGCAACCACACTCGCAACTTCTGACTGTCTATGCGACATCTTTTCTTCTAAGTCCTTTTCATCTACGTCTTCATCGATGAAAATGGCCCGAATCCCCAGAATCAAAGGAAGTAAACCAAGTAATCCGATCACCCAATCTTGTGGAATAAAGTTCAAGAAGTACGCTGCAATGAGACTAAAGCCAACGAGCAACCCCGTTCCAATATATTGCCCAATATAAATTGATCGTTGTTTACCCGTATTCATGGTAGAGAAAAGAATCGTTAAAACAACCAAATAATCGATGGACGTAGAGATAAAAACTAACATTGAAGATATAATTATTTCCATAAGCCTCCCCTTTCAATATGTTTATTAGAATTGGTGGTTTTCACATAAACACATCAACTTAGCCAAAGCCAAGGGGGAATGTTTAATAAATTGCTTCATATAAAACATCCAACTTTCATATTTTTTTCACGTGACTCATATGCTTTCTAAACCAACGTTTATGAAGCCGCTTTGTTCCCTCATGAATTATACCATTAAACATGCAATGTTTCAGCCACTCAGCTTGCTCATTTTGCTTGCCTTCTTGGAAATCCGTGCATGGGTAGGAGATCTACTTCTGCGAAACTAACGTTTCTTCTCAAGTAGTGTCACTGTCTCAGCATGTGTCGTGGATAAGGTAAGTATGTAAAATGGTATGTGGAACATAGTGATTTGCTGTAAATGATTTGCTAACTACTTTAGTTCTTTATACAAAGTATAAATCGGATATTTTATTATTTTTTCTTTTATATCTTCTGAGATTAGGTCAAAGTATTTGTCCGCTAAAGTAGTATTCCTTAGTAAAACTGATGCGGCAAACTTTTCATCACTTCTTGATATATTACTTTCGATTACTTCAATAAGTATTTTATTTTCATCTGCACTTAATGAACCTAGACGATATTTTACTTGCAGAATATTTAATTGATCAACATATGAACTATCTTCTTGTTTTCTTGTTGGACATGACCAATTAGCAAAATTTAAACATGCTGATAAGCTTAATGATGCATTATCTAAATAATCATAATAATTTAGCATTTTTAATAATAAAAGTTCAATACCATCGAATGGTTGCTGTATATATACTCTCTTATGAATTTCAAAAATATTTTCTACTTTAAAATTTTTTATTTCTAGTAAATGTTTAACACCCAGCTTATTAAAGGAAAATATTCTTCTGATATCATCCTCTATCTTATTAACATCATTTAACTCAAAAAAAATCAAAAAATCTGCAGCTTTTCTTATTCTCAACACCATAGAACAATAAATCAAATTTTTCAAAATTCATCAAATAAAAACCTGTTTCATTACATTCAAAAAAGAGAACATGCAATTTACAAGACAGAAATTGTAAGTTCTCTTTTTGATTCAGAATCCGGGACCTTTTGTCCCAGTCTCCTTTTCATGCTCTGTATTTAAAACGTATTAATTTATTTAGCGGGGAAAACTTTTTTCTTCAATTCCATCAGTACAGTTGTAGATAAGGCCAATCCTGTTGCAATAGTCCAATGCATTAAGCCAAAAGTATCTGGGATTGAGAATACCCCTCTAACAACCGGTAAAAGAGTGATACCATATAGACCTAAACAAGCAATAAAGGCCATTAATATAAATTTGTTAGTAAAGAATCCTGCTTCAAAACTAGTTTGAGTAGTCGAACGCGCAGGGAATACTTGCAATGTTCTAGATAAAATAAGTGTTGTAAAGGCCATCGCTACACTTATCTCAGCTGAGTACTGCAACCCAATAAACTGAGAAATGATAACCGCTAGACCGATTAAAGAACCCCGGAATATAACTGTGCTTAAGGTTTTTCCTGAGAAAATAGACTCATCAGGATCTCTCGGTGATTCATTCATGACGTTAGGTTCTCTAGGCTCTAATCCCAAAGCAATAGCAGGAAGGGAATCATTAGCTAAGTTAATAAAGAGTAATTGTAATGCTGTAAAGGGGTTAACCCAATTGAGTAATAAAGCAACTAAAATCGCAATAACAGCACCTAAGTTACCTGAGAATAGGTAAGCAATAGCTTTTTTAATATTACTGTAAACCGTACGCCCGACAGCAACCGCATGAACGATAGAAACAAAATTATCGTCTGTTAAAATCATAGCAGAGGCATCTTTAGCCACATCTGTTCCGCTTCCCATTGCGATTCCGATATCAGCTTGTTTTAATGCAGGGGCGTCATTGACTCCATCACCAGTCATAGCTGTTACCTGGTTTTTCTTTTGCCAAGCATCAACAATTCTGATTTTGTTTTCAGGAGTGACACGCGCATAAACTGATATTTTTTCTAAGTTGTTCATTAGTTCTTCATCACTTAACGCGTCTAATTCTTGTCCAGTATAAGCTAGATCGCCTTCCTTAAAGATGTTTAAGTCACGTCCGATAGCACGAGCGGTTGTTTTGTGGTCACCCGTAATCATAACTGTTTTAATGCCAGCATGTTCAGCATCTTGAACGGCATGATAGACTTCTTCTCTAGGAGGATCGATCATTGCAAGTAAACCGACAAAGATTAAGTCACTTTCGTCTTCAACTTCGACGGTATCTTTTTCAATGGGTTTGTATGCAAAAGCTAAGACACGAAAAGCTTGGTCAGAAAATTCTTCGTTTTGAGCTTTGAGTCTTTCTAATCTTTCTTCCGTTAATTCAACGATTTCACCATTCATCTTAATGCGTGAACACAAGTTAAAGATGATATCCGGTCCACCTTTAGTTAACAGACGTTTTTCACCATTGATTTCATGGACAGTGGACATTCTCTTTCTGCTTGAATCAAAAGGCAGCTCGAGTAAACGCGGGTATTTCTTACGGATTTCTTCATATGGTGCATCTTGCTTGTTACTGTAAGCAATTAAAGCCACTTCCGTCGGATCACCGCTCGATTCCCCTTTTTCATCAATATTGGAATCATTCGCTAGTACGGCTATTTGCATGAGTAATCTTTCAGACTCTGACCACGTTTGCTTATCCCCTGAGAACAAGTTTGATTCACCATTTGGAATAAATGCATCCACTACCGTCATTTTATTCTGAGTTAAAGTACCTGTTTTATCAGTACAGATAACACTAGTTGAGCCCAGTGTTTCAACTGCGGGCAATTGTCTGATAATCGCATGCTGTTTAGCCATTTTATTTGTTCCAACAGATAAGACAATCGTTACGATGGATTGGAGAGCTTCAGGAATAGCCGCAACAGCCACAGCTACCGCAAACATAAAGGCGTTAACTAATGGAACAGTATATTCTTGTGAATCTCCTAAGAAGATTCGAACAGCTTGAATAGCAAAAATGAGAATGGATAAAATCAGAATACCAATACCCAGTTTTTTACTGAAATCTTCCAGCTTTCGTTGGAGAGGGGTTTGTTTGGCTTCTGCACTTTGAATCAACTGGGCGACTTTACCCATTTCTGTTTCTTCTCCAATAGCTGTGACAACTATTTTTCCTCTACCGTAAGTGACAAGCGTGCCACTATAAGTCATATTACTTCTATCCGCAAGAGGGGCATCTTCTTCCAGCTTATCAACGAATTTATCTGAAGCAACCGATTCACCTGTTAATGCCCCTTCTACGACTTGAAGAGATTCCGCTTCAATCAGTCTTCCGTCTGCTGGAATATTGTCTCCCGCTTCTAAAAGAACAATATCTCCTTTAATTAGTTCTCTAGCCTCGACATTTTGTGGACGACCATTTCTAATAACGGTACTCGTCGGAGTGGCCATTTGCCTCAATGATTCGAGAGAATCCTCTGCTTTTTTCGTCTGGACGACACTTAAAATGGAGTTAATGATAAGCACCGCAAAGATAATAAGAGATTCAACGGCTTCTCCTAAAACAATCTGCACAATAGCCACAATAAGTAAGACAATAACCATGGGATCTTTAAAGGTATCTATAAACATAGAAAAGGTCGATTGTCTTTCTTTTCTAGAAATCTCATTGAAGCCTTGTTCTTCTTGCCTCTTCTTGGCTTCCTCCGTCGATATACCTTCTGTAGAGGTATTCAGAGACGACAACACCGTTTCAATACTTTCTTTATAATAATACATTTTTTGTCCTTTCTATGCTTTTGGAGTGAGATAAAAAAAGACGCATACGGAAAAACTCAATCACTTCCGTATGCGTCTCACTATTTAATACAGCACCAGCAGATAAATTATCTACGTTTGGTGGCACTGTAGCAGTAAAAAACTGCCAGTTACTCCCGCACTTCTTATTTTAATGTTAAACTTATTGTAAATAAAGGAAGGAAAAAAAGCAAGTTAATTCACTTTCAAATGAGGGGAGAATATGTGTTAAGTGTTGTTCGATTAGGACTAAACCAGAATCACTTGATAAACGACCACCATCATGAGAAACGATTAAATTATTGCTGAATTTTACGGCATTTTCTTATAAAGTAACCACTGAGAGAACTCCTTTCTATGGTAGTTTGTGGTGAATTAACCATATCAGAAAGGGGGTCCTTTTTCATCACCTAACGGGTGATGAAGCAGATTACTTTAAAGACTATGAAATCAATGTTAGGAAAGACTATTAGTAAAATTATGAATTATTCAGGTATTATTAAGTTTTAATTTGTTGAATAGCTTAACAACATTAGTTAATTTAAATAAATCATCTTTAATAGTATTTATATCTAACTCTGTATTTTTTAAAGCTCCAAACTGAATTACTACATCATACACACTTTTTCTGACTCTTGTCACACTTTTAAAAAATACCTCTCCATCAATTTTTACTTCGGTTTCTTCATTCTCGAACATACTGATTTCCTGGATTTTACTAACTATTGGTATTGGTATGTTTGTTGGATTGTAATAAACTCTAATTTTTCCACGAAGGAATATTAGCTACCTTGCTAGTCGGACCTGAAATTTGATTAGACAAGCTTTTCAATTGTTCATCCTTGGATGATGATACTCGACAATAAATACCTACTCGCTTAATAGGCTTAGGTCGGGCCGGTATATAATGAATTTTAGGATTATAATCCATCATCTTTTCCTCCTTAGAAGGCTACTTATCTATTCATAATATAGCAGAGTAGGCTATTTTAAACTATAGTTTTTGTTTTCAGAGAAGAATACTGTTATACCAACCTTTCAAGGCTCGACCCGTTCCCGCATACGCACCTTCCCTTAAATGATCCAAACGAGAAATCAGACTTACATTTATCTAAAATTTCAAAAAAGGGGGTTCCAGACACTTACATGAAGCCTAGAAAGCCCTCTATAAAACCATTTCTTATTTAACTTTTTGCATCAATACCACACACTCCACATGCCAAGTTTGTGGGAACATATCTAATGGTTGGACTTGCTCGAAGTTATAACCTGCTTCAACGAATTTAGCGATATCACGTGCCATGGTTGTTGGGTTACATGATACATAGACAATTTTCTCTGGATTAGCTTCAATTGTTGATTCGATGAAAGTATCCTCTAAGCCTTTACGTGGTGGGTCTACAACAACGACGTCCGGTTGAACGCCGGCTTTAACCCATTCACCCATTACTGTTTCGGCTTGTCCTGTTTCAAAATGAACGTTATCAATGTAGTTTTTAGCGGCATTATTCTTCGCCATTTTTACCGCATCAGATACCACTTCCACCCCGTATACCTGCTTAGCGTTTTTCGCTAAAGCCATGGTGATGGTCCCAATACCACAGTAGGCATCTACGACTGTTTCTTCACCTGTTAGGTAAGCCGCATCAATCGCCAATTGATATAATTTTTCCGCTTGAGGGGTATTGATTTGGAAGAATGATCTACTTGAAATATCAAAGGTAAAATCAAACATCTTATCCTCGTATTTATCCACACCATATAACACACGTTGTTTACCTGACATCACGACATTTGTTTGTTTAGTATTTGAACTCAAGACAATAGACACAACTTCTGGTAATTTTTCCACTATTTCAGTCACAATTTGGTTTTCTTCCGGTAAATTTTTACCGTTAATCACAATAATGACCATCATTTGGTTTGTGTAGTAGCCTTTACGGATGACAATATTACGTACGAGACCCGAATGTTTCGCTTCATCATAGCCTTTTAATTGGTGTTGGTTAAAGATATCCACAATACTTGCGATAGCTTCATCAATTCCTGGTAATTGGATTTTAAAATCTTCCACAGGGATAATCTCATGAGAATTTTTCCGGTAAAATCCTGAATACAATTGTCCTTCATTATCCGTACCGATAGGAATTTGCGCCTTATTACGGTATTTAAAAGTATCTTCAGAACCTACAGTATGCAATACTTCGCGCCCTTCAGCTAGACCAAAACGACTAAAAGCATTCTCCACTTGTTTTTGTTTGAATGCAAGTTGGGCTTCATAAGTCATATGTTGCAGTGGCATTGTGCCCACTTGGCTTGATACCTTATCCACAATGCCTACCCGGTCCGGTGAATCCACAGTTCGTTGCATCATTTTTCCATAGCCAAACTTTTTACCCACAGAAATGGCCTTAATTGTCCCCACTTCACCAGGTAAAGCATTCTCTACAAATAGTGGATAACCATCCACTTTAACCACACCTAAACCTTGAAAAGTAAGGTCTTCAATTGTGCCCTCAAAAGATTCATTCTTTTGAATCGGCGTTGTATATTTTTGTTTCATATTTATCATCATCCTTTTTCATTATCTCCACTATTTTACCACGCAAACCCTTGAAATACTTGGGAAAACAACAAAACGCCAACACCTGAGTGCCAGCGTTCATAATGTTATCATTCATTTTATTTGCCTTATCATTTTAGATAATTAAAATAGATTTTTTGTTTACAGTCAAAGACTAGGAACACACTATTTCAAAAATCCTTTATAAATATTCACATATTTATCGATGAAGTCTAAGTATTGGTTGACTTCAATAGACTCGTCTATGGTATGCGCACTATCAATCCTACCTGGTCCATAAATAACAAAGTCAAATTTATTATCTACATTGGTAAAGTTTGACCCGTCAGTAGCGCCACTTAGACCACGGTTTTCTGCTTTTGGATCTTCAATCTTGATTAAATCAACCAAGGCAGATTCATTGTCCCCATCTGCGTATTGGTTGTTTTGTAACAAGTTCAATTCTAGTGTACCTTGACCCTTAGCATTAATTTCTTCAATCACATCATTGAAAATGCCAACCACAACGTCATTGCCTACTTCAGGAATTGTCCGCGCATTACCAGATAAAACAGTATATTCAGGGACTGAGTTGATTTGGTTGCCCCCTTCAATCATGGTGAAGACATTCAACATTTTACCTAACATATCGTTTTCAGCTGTGGCAGCCGCTTCATCAATCTTGACATTGGTTTTGTTGATAAAATCGTTAATCAGCTGGATGGTGTTAACCCCTTTTTCCGGTGTAGAGGAATGGGCAGCACGTCCGTGGGCAATGACTTGATATTGAATTGACCCCTTGTGTTTGGTGTTGTAGTAAGGGGTTGATGGTTCGGCGATGATCATGCCGTGGATATCTTCAGTGTAGCCTAGGTCAGTTAATTGTTTAGACCCAAGCATACCAATTTCTTCCCCTACACAGGCTAACAAGCGAACTGTTCCGGTGAAGTCTTGGCCAGATTCTTTCAATTCGATCATAGCGATGATTAAAGCCGTTAGCCCAGCCTTCATATCAGTTGTTCCGCGTCCGTACATCACACCATCATGAATTTCTGCACCGTATGGTGGGTATGTCCACAAGTCTGGGTTCCCGGCATCTACCACGTCCATATGACCTGACACGGCTAAAATCTTCCCATCTTCTTGGCCTTTTAATTCTGCTACTAAGTTAGTACGACCATCCGCATATTGAATCAGCTGTGATTCGATACCATGTGCTTCAAGTAAGTTCTTATAATATAGGGCAACAATTTCTTCATTACCGTTTGGGGTTTCTAATTGGATGACATCCTGTAAAATTTTAATTTTCTCTCGTTTATCCATCGAAACCTCCCTAATTTAAGACTTTACGTTCAAATGGATCTACTGAAAATCCTGCTTCTAAAACGTCTTTAGCATATTGTTGTGCGCCCCATAGTGAATGGTCACGGAAGTTTCCACATTCAACGCGCTCAGTTCCTTGTACATCTGACCATTGAGCTGCTAAGACATCATTCAATACTTTTGTCATGGCTGTTGCTACTTCTTCAACTGATGGCGTTCCCCAAACGATCATGTAGAAGCCAGTCCGGCATCCCATTGGTGAAATATCAATAACACCTTCTAAATAATCACGCGTGTAAGCCGCTAATAAGTGTTCCAAAGTGTGAACAGCACTGGTTGGAATTGAATCTTGGTTTGGTTGTACAAAGCGGATATCAAACTTGCTTAATTTGTCCCCTAACGCCCCTGTTTCAGCGCCCGCAATACGTACGTAGGGTGCCTTCACTGCATCGTGGTCTAATGTAAAACTTTCTACTTTTGCCATAATAATCTCCCTTATCTATTTGTAATCAATTTAAATTAAAACTTCCTTATTATCTTATCATTAATTGTCAAGCTTTCATAGGTATCGAGATTTTCCCTTAGCAGAAGAGGGCGTAACCCTAGCTTGTTAGTGGTCAGGTGAAAACCTATGCTATAATCAACGAAAGATCTAAAGGAGGGCCTTCCATGAAAGCAGCCGAACGACGAGACTTACTCATTCAAACCTTGAACCAAGCCACAACGCCCCTGAAAGCCACTAGCCTTGCCAAAGAATTTGGTGTCAGTCGCCAAATCATTGTCGGGGACATCGCTATTTTGCGGGCCAGTCACCACGACATTATCGCCACAAACCAAGGCTACCTATTAGCAGATAAAGCTACCAGCGTGGATGATAGTCGCTTCCGTGGCAAAATCGTCTGCCAACATTTAGCTGACCAAGCTATTGAGGAATTGACTATTATCGTCAACCACGGCGGTTACGTTGAAAATGTCGAGGTAGACCACCCTTATTACGGGTTAATTAAAGCCAGCCTACAAATTAAGCATGCGGGCGATATTCAAGACTTCCATGAAGCTATGGATAAATCAGCCGGTACCATGCTGTCTTCTTTAACCAACGGCATCCACCTGCATACCATTACGACGTCTGATGAAGCCACATTTGAAGCCATTAAAGCCGACTTAAAGGCTGTTGGCATTTTATTAGACGAAAGTATTTAGTTTACATTTTCGAATTTTTGATGATTTTCCTTGTCAGTCTTTACACCTGTCTTGACACCTTAAGGGATTTTGCGTATGATGAACTCAACAAATTTGGGAGGAAATTATCATGCAAAAAAATCAAGTGTCTAAGCGCACACAAAATATAACTATTACTGGTTTACTTACCGCTATAGGAATCTTTATCCCCTTAATTATGCCATTTAAAGTCGTCATAGGCCCTGCCTCTTTTACCTTAGGTTCCCATGTCCCTGTTGACATGTCCATGTTTAGAAAGCCTTCAACAGCAGCTATTGTCGCAGTCGGTACTACTATCGGTTTTTTAATGGCAGGTTTCCCAATCATTATTGTGGCTCGTGCCCTTACTCACTTAATTTTTGCAACTTTAGGCGCGTATTACCTGCAAAAAGCACCAAATACCCTGGTAAAAGCTAGCTCAAGAACTGCTTTTAACTTCGTCATCAACACCATCCATGGGCTTGGCGAAGTAGCAATTGTATATGCTCTAACTACGGCTGGCGTAGTCCCACCATCAGATAGTTTCATTTATACTTTAATTGTTTTAATCGGCGTTGGCACCTTGATCCATGGAATGGTTGACTTTGAAATAGCCTATCAAATTACAAAGGCCATTGAAAAACGCGCACACCTTGATTTTGCTCAGGTAGCTTTATAAAAATTGATACAAAAAAGAGAGCATCCGCTCTCTTTTTTCTTGCTATTTCCCAAATCTCAATAGCTGCCATTATAGTAATTCGCCATGACGTTTCACATAAATGTGTTTCACGACTTGTACTAATATCAAATATAAGACGACTGTTACTGTCAATAATCCCCAGAATTGGATGGGTAGTGAAGCTAAACCAAGTGCGTGACCTAAACTGGTATAAGGTGCAAATGAACCGATTAAGATACCAATACCTGTAATTGAAAGTACTACTTTTGATGGTCGACTTTGGATAAATGGGATTTTTGGTGTGCGTAAAGTATATAAAACAAGCGTTTGTGTCCATAAGGAAACCACAAACCAACTAGATTGGAAGATCGCGATAAATAAATCTTGTTGACCTTCGTTTAAGTTTACAAATTGTCCCCCAGCAATACTTGGTGCTATAAGGAAAAATGTAACGATAAAGGTTGTGACATCAAAAATGGAACTTGTTGGTCCAAACCATACCATAAATTTTTGGATGGAAGAAGCTGCCCATTTTTTAGGTAGGTATAAATATTCTTTATCCATATCGTCCCATGGTAATGACATTGACGCAATTTCATAAATTAAGCCTAAGAATAATAATTGAATAGGTAGCATTGGTAAGAATGGTAAGAAAATACTCGCAATCAATACAGAGAATACATTCCCAAAGTTAGATGAAGTAGTCGCTTTGATGTACTTCATGGTATTACCAAATACTTTTCGTCCTGCTAGAATTCCTTTTTCAAGAATCATTAAGTCTTTTTCTAGCAAGATGATATCTGCTGACTCTTTCGCAATATCCACTGCGTTATCCACAGAGATGCCCACATCTGCTGCCCTTAGTGCTGGTGAATCATTGATCCCATCACCTAGAAAACCTACCACATGACCATTTTCTCTTAGTATCGTCACCAAAGTTGATTTTTGCGTTGGATTTAATTTTACAAATAAACTATGTTTTTCAGCTATTTCTCGTAGCTCTTTATCTGTTTTATCCACTAATTGATCCCCAGAAATAATGTGATCTGTAGGAATACCTACTTGCTCAGCTACAGATACCGTCACTAGTTCGTTATCACCTGTCATAATTTTCACATTAACCGCATGCTCATTTAACGCTTTAATTGCTGCTTTAGTAGATGGTTTTGGTGGATCTAGGAAGGCTAAATAGCCAATAAGTACCATTTCACTTTCATCTTTTACTGAGAAAGCATCTACTGGGCTAGGGTTTGTTTTTTGGGCAACACCTAGTACACGTAATCCTTGGCTATTTAATTTGGCAACTTGTGCTAATACTTTTTCTCGTGCTTGGTCTGTCAACTCAAGTATGTCACCCGCATAGTCCACGTAAGAGGATACAGCCAACATTTCTTCAATCGCACCCTTGGTGATCATTTGTGTCTTACCAGCTTGATCTTCAACCACTACACTCAGTCTTCTACGCTCGAAGTCAAAAGGAATTTCATCTACTTTTGTATAAGCTAATTTTTCGCATGCTAATTCTTCTTCACCTGCTTGAATAATCGCTTTATCCATAAGGTTACCTAAACCAGTTTGAAAATAGCTATTTAGATAAGCATGACGCAGCACACGATTGCTTTCTTCTCCATCAATATTTAGATGGTGTTGAAGCACAATATTATCTTGTGTTAAGGTACCAGTTTTATCTGTCACTAATACGTCAATAGCTCCAAAATTTTGAATACCTTGAAGGTTCCGTACAATCGTACCCTCTTTCTTCATATCTTTAGCGCCTTTAACTAAGTTTGTTGTCACAATCATCGGTAACATTTCAGGTGTTAAACCTACCGCAATGGAAATGCCAAATAGTAATGCTTGTAACCAATCACCTTTTGTTAAACCATTAATTAGAATAACAATCACTGCCATCAAACCCATAAAGCGAATTAATAATAGTGACGTCTTTTCAATACCTTCATCAAAACTTGTTTTGATAAGTTCATTGGCAAAGGCATCCGCAATACCACCGAATAATGTATTATTCCCGGTTCTTACTACCACACCTTCACCAACACCGCTCACTACTTCACTTCCAGTAAATACTAGGGTAGCGTAATCTGTTTCACTAGTTGGTTCCTCTATTTCATCCAGTGCGCGTTTCTCAACTGGATGACTTTCACCTGTTAATGAAGTCTGAGATACGAATAAATCTTTACTGTTTAGTAAGCGAATATCCGCTGGAATCATATCCCCAGCTTTTAACCGAACTAAGTCACCGATTACGATATCTTCCGTTCTAATTTCTTGGTACTGACCTTCCCGTTTAACTGCCGATGTCACCTCAACCATAGATTCTAACGCTTCTACAGATTGATTCGAACGGATAGTTTGAATCAAAGACATAGTACCGCTTAAGACAATTAGCACTACAATAATAATTGGTCCTAAAATTTCCCGTTCAGCAGCTTCTACAAATACGAAGTCTGTTAAAAATGAAATCAAAGCTAAGCTTAATAATACGAGTGTAAACGGCGTGAAATAAGCCTCAAAGATATAGCGCCATAAACTTTTCTCTGTACCATAATCGATTTCATTATCACCGTATTCAGCTCTAATTTGATTTGCTTCTTCTTCTTTAAAACCGTCTGCTTTTACTTTAAATATTTCTTTTATTTCTAAAATAGGTTTACTAGCTAGTTCAAAGTAACCTAATTGATCTCTATTATTCATCATTGTATTCAATCCTTTCTTTCACACCATGCTACTTCCTCACATTAGTCTAGACTGTAATCAGCCACCTAACGTTCTGGAAAGGATGCAAAGAAAGTCTTTTACCATTGAATGAATGATAAAAACAACTAAGAAATGATACACCTTTTTACCATAAAAATACCTCCTCATTTTATACTTGTTAAAATGAAGATTTGCCGCAATATAAAAAGCCCCCACTAAAATTAGCGAGAGCCTACTCTAAATATCCACAACAAAAATGGGCATATACCTGTTTTTGTTATTTGATCTTTTCGTGGAGTTTTAGCACTATACAACGTAAACATTACTGTTAGCTACGTTAGAAATTCCTTCTATCGGATGATCCTGTTATACCCATTGGCGTCTCTGGACGTTTCTGGGCAGTAGCCTGTGTTTGTATAGGAGCCTCTGCCTAACAAATCATATTCTCTTTTCAACACCTATAAGGATACAAACGTTAACAGCTATTGTCAAGTCATAGAGAAAACTTGGGTTTGTATCAAGCCTTTTTAGTTTATATTTACTACTTAATTTTATATTTTTTCTTCTTTACCCTACCCAGTCAAATCCCTTCACTTGCTAGGACAAACAGCACTTATTTACATTTAAACTGTAACCAGTTTTACCCCAACTTTGGGCGAGTAAATATACCTTAAATATCCTAATTGATTTTGCTAGCTTAATGCACAGAATATTAGATTTTGAAATTATTTATTACATAACTTAGGTTTGTGAGATGCTTCTGCAAGATTAAAGCTGAAACTATCTCGCGCGCCTTAACAGCGAAAAAGGATAACTGACCATATCAGAGTATTTGAGGGCAAGTGTAAACAAAAGATTTTGTGATGCGTTTACTAACGATAAAAAAACATGTCCGATTCACCGATTTGGTAGAACAGACATGTTTTAGTTTCGTTCAAAATTAGCGTTTATCTAATTCTTCGGTTAATAATTGATTAACAACTTGTGGGTTCGCTTGACCCTTAGTAGCTTTCATATAATCCAATCGGAATTCCTTATAATGATCGGTCAGAGGAGTAACCTTTTTCGTCACATACTTTGGCTTTAGCTAAAGCATTTTCTTCGTCTAATGTGATCACAGCGTTAATAACCTCATTGTCTGCTTTAATGCGTCGGATAGCTTCTTCCACTTGGTGCATCCGGGGCGCGCATTTTAGTGACGTTGGTTCATGAGATGGCTAATCGTCAGGTTCAATACGACTTGGCAACCCTCTGCATCGGTGGTGGGCAAGGCATTTCCCTGATTGTTGAGCAGGCGTAAATGAATACTGTTGGATAGATTCGTACAAAGAAAAAGGAGATAGGACAATGATAGATCAATATACTTTTCACGATATGACAATTTCTTGGCTAAATGGTGCGTTAATTAATACTGACGGTGGGACGATTTTTGGGCCTGTTCCTAGGAAAAGTCGTATGCCATTTTGAATGCAGCATACGACTTTTTCATAATTCTATTTGATTAATTTTTCATTGTCTTTATCGAAGAAATGTGCTTTATTCATATTGAATGATACAGATACCAGATCCCCTTGGGCATGATAGTCACGTGAATCAACTAATGACACATATTCTGTTCCAAATACATCTAAATAAAGGATGGAATCTGCTCCTGTTAATTCGGAAATAATTACCTTAGTTTCTACAACTGAACCTTGAGATGCTTCCAAAACAATTTGTTCTGTTTGGATATCTTCGGGACGAATACCAAACAATACCGTTTGACCTTGATATCCTTGCTCATCTAGCTCTTTTCTAAAAGGTTCATTCACTTTAAGCACAAATCCCTTTCCATCATAAATGTGGCCATCTTCGTAAGTCACCTCATGAATATTCATAGCTGGGGATCCCATAAAACTTGCTACAAATGCATTGTTAGGATGATTATATACTTCAAAAGGTGTCCCAATTTGTTGAATAACACCCTGATTCATAATAACAATTCGGTCTGCTAATGTCATTGCTTCTGTTTGATCGTGTGTTACATAAATCATTGTTGCATTTAATTCGTTATGAAGTTTAGCAATTTCTTTTCGCATATGCACACGTAATTTTGCATCTAAATTTGATAGTGGTTCGTCCATTAAAAACACTTTTGGATCTCGAACTACTGATCGCCCTAAAGCCACACGTTGTCTTTGTCCACCAGACAAATCAGCCGGTTTTCTATCTAGCAACTCTATGATTTGCAATAATTCTGCTGCATGATCCACGCGTCGTTTAATTTCATTTTTGGCTACTTTTTTCAATTTTAAACCAAAGGCCATATTTTCAAAAACTGTCATGTGGGGATATAAGGCATAGTTTTGGAATACCATGGCGATATCTCTATCTTTAGGTGGCAGTTGATTGACAACAACATTATCAATCACTAACTCCCCTTCGGTAATTTCTTCTAATCCAGCAATCATACGTAAAGTAGTTGATTTCCCACAACCAGATGGCCCAACAAATACAATAAATTCATTATCGCGTATATCTAAGTTGAAATCAGATACTGAATATGCGTCTGATTTTTCATATTTTTTATGAATTCCTTTTAAATTGATTTCTACCACATTATTAACCCCTTTACTTCATCACACTTTAGTCTGTTAACCGGATGTGTTCATGTTATTTCATACTGCTAAGTATTATCGTTTTAGATTGAATATCTTCACTAGCAAATTTGAACGTATTTACAGGTTTGGTGAAATATACTGTATTACTTAATGAACGGCCATCTATGAGTATCTCGATTGATGACGCATCGATAAACACTTCAATCTCTCGTATAGGTTGAACATCTATGAAGCGTTCGCTTACATTAGTTTCCTTACCTTCAATTTCAGGAGTAACATTTAAACGGGAAAATTTCACTTCATTATTGTGTAATGTTATTTCTACATACTTTTCTAACTCATTTTCAATTTTTATAGAAAATTGTTCCAAATTAGTTGTAGCCTCTACTTTTGCATATTGGAATGAAGTATCTGTAATTTCAAACTCGGTCAAGATCTCAGTTTGTTCTACTACTGGCTTCAAGTATTCGTAAAACTCATTTGGTACACGCTGAACCAAAGCATTATCTTCAATAGACAATATCCTAGGTAAAGTCATCATACCTGACCATCCACTTTGCTTTTCATCTAATACATTGGTTCTTTCCCACATTTGCTGCCAAGCCACAACAATTCTTCTATTTTGATTATCGAGACACGTCTGTGCCGCATAATAATCTAACCCATAATCTAATTCTTCATATCGTTCTAATTTAAAGGATAAATTGGTCCAATCCACTTCGCCGATCATAGCTATTGAAGAATTTAAATTTTGATATTGGTTACCTTGTTGTGGCATATTCATAGGGCTTAAAATCAATACATCTTTTCCGTCTAGTTCAAATAAGTCGGGACACTCCCATATATTACCTAGTTGAGCATTTCCTTCTATTAATATAGAAGCTTGTGACCAATGAATTAAATCAGATGAAAAGAAAATAAAAATCTGACCGCGCGTTGGGTTGTCTTCTGTAGTTTTAGATGCAACAACTGTATAGTAAGTATCATCTCGTTTAAATATTTTAGGATCCCGAAAATCAACGGTTGTCCCTAGATCACCCAGGTTACTTTGATCAATTACTGGATTATGGACGGATTTTTCAAAATGAATACCATCCGATGATCTAGCAATACACTGAACTTGTTGCACAACACCGTTCACTTCTGACACACCTGTATAAATAAGAACCAATTCATCCTCTACCACAATGGCAGAACCTGAGAAACAACCTTTAATGTCATATGGTTGATCAGGTGCCAATGCAATCGGTAGATGTTCCCAATGAATTAAATCTTTTGATTTTGCATGTCCCCAGTGCATCGTATCCCATTTACTATCATAAGGATTGGATTGATAAAACAAATGATACTCGCCACGGTAATATACAAAACCATTGGGATCATTCATCCAACCATATTCTGGTGCCAAATGAAATGTTGGTTTATACTGCTCATCAATATGTGGTTTATTTGCCACCACAAATTCGTTTGCCTGTTTTAATAAATTCATCGCTAATCTCCTATATTACTTAAATAATTTTTATAGTTTCGGTCATAGATTTCCATTAATTCAGGTAAGTTTAATCGTTCAAGCTCAGACAAGTAATTACTCCATTCTTCATCCGTTACACCACCAATAATCCATTCGGCACGTTTTTGATTTAAGTAAGGATTTAAATCTGCTAGAATTTGGTCCATTCTTTCTGAGTCTTCAACATTCATAAATAATTGAGGATAATTATAGTCATTCTTAATGTAATCTAAGTAAGCATCATGCATCAAATCTAGACGCCATTGAGCATCATCCGGTACAGTTGTGTATACATCGTAGTATTCATCTAATACTGCCAGTGGACCACTCGCCTCAGTTTTTTGACGTAATTCACCAGGTGCTGTACCAGCTAAATCGGCATGTTGTAACATAGGTTGACCATCTTTATTTTTACCCATATTGAAAACGTTTTGTTGTGTTTCATCACCATAAGTACCCCAGTTATTTTGAACTGATTGTAAAGGTTCATACATCTTATCTACCCATTTAGCAGTTAATTCTAAGTTCTTGTTTGCACTTGTCACAACGAAACGTCCCCGTTGGAAACCAAAGTTATTTGTTCTAGTAATTTTCTTATCACCGTTAGGTCCTGCTAATACTGGTAATACATCATAGCTATCATTTGCCCCAGTAATGTTTGCTTTATCCCAAGTGAAGTAAACGCCAAATTTTTGGTCATTTCCTTTTGAAACGTATGTATTCCAATCTTGTTCGAAAGCTTCAGAATCGATTAAACCTTTTTTATAAAGTTCGCTAAAATATTCAATTCCTTTACGGTAATTTTCATCGTCAGCAGTAAAATTCAAGGAATGATCGTTGTTTATCACTAAGTGATTATCATTATCTCCATCACCACCAAAGGCTGCCATTAAAATTTTAAAATCTTCATTTCCACCACCGTCAATAAAACTTAATGGAATTTCATCAGCTTCACCATTTCCATTAGGATCATCGTTTTTGAAAGCCTCTAAAACAGTCATTAATTCATCTGTAGTTTGTGGCATTTCTAAGCCAAGTTTATCCAACCATTCTACGTTAATCCAAGCCATACCATTAACAGTATGAATAGATTCCTTGCCTTCACCTAATTCCTCAATCCAAGGGAAAGAGTACATATTACCGTCAGGTGCAGTAGCTAGCTCTTTATATTGTGGATATTTCTCATAAATAGCGCTCAGATTTGGCATATACTGTTCAACTAGATCATTTACGGGTACAATAACACCATCCTCAGCCCATGATAGTAATTCTTTATCACTTGCTTCTGAATTGAACATCGCATCTGGTAAATCACCTGCGGCAATAGCTAAATTTCGTTGTTCCGCATAGTCATCAACGATATTATTCCATTCAACATGGACGCCCGTTTCTTCTTCTAAGCGTTGGAAAATTAATTTATCATTTGGATCAGCTGGAGCCAAAGGTGAGGAATTCGTCATCAAGTTTAACGTTACTTCTTCTTCCAATGGGAACTGAACATTCTCTAAACCATAGTCCTCTGCAGCAGTTTGCCCTGCTTCACCCTTCCCACAGGCAGCTAGAATAAAGGCTGATGTAAGTAAGGTAGATGCAATTTTCAAATATCTTTTCTTCATCTTTCTCAATCTCCTTCTTAATACAATTAATTTAAATTTTTTACCCTTTAATTGATCCTCGAATGACACCCTCTTCAAAGTATTTTTGGAAGAATGGGAACATTATAAGGAGTGGTGCACTAGAAACAACAATTGTAGAATATTTGATTAATTCTGCTATTTTTTTCATTTCTGCCATTGCGGTTTGTGCACCAATCATATTTGCTTGCGGTTGATTTTGAACGAGAATTCTTCTTAACACTAATTGAAGTGGTTCTAATTCTGGGCTACTAATATAGATCATTGCCTCAAAATAGCTATTCCACATACCAACAAATGAGTACAAGAAAATTACAAACATGATTGGTTTACTTAATGGCATAATCATTTTGAAAAAGATTTGAATATCATTTGCACCATCAATTTTTGCTGCTTCTAACATTTCATCAGGAAGACCTCCAACAAATACTGTTGCTAATAACAGATGACCTACCGAAAGACTACCTGGTAAAATCAAAGCTAATGGTGAATCTAGTAATCCAATATTTCTAATTAATAGATATGTAGGCACTAGACCTCCTCCGAAAAACATCGTAATCATGAAGAAAGCAATAAGAGGTTTTCTAAATAATAAATCCTTTCGGCTCATAGGATATGCGGCTGACATCGTTACTAGTACATTCATCACGCCAAATGCAGTTGAATATAAGAATGAATTGATAAACCCTCTTACAATAGCAGGGTCTGCAATTACTTTTAAATAACCTTGCAGGGTCCAATCTTTTGCATTAAAACTAATCCCTTGATTGATTAAAACATTTGGATCCATAAAACTAGCAATTAGGATATATGCAACAGGTAATATGATTGATGCAATCACTAAGGCTAGTAACAACGAATTGATTAACTTAAAAAACCTATCTTTTCCCGTATAGCTGACTGAGTTCATTATGCTACCGCCTTTCTACGATTCATTCGATTCACAATAATTGTCGTAGTTACTAGTAAAATTAAGTTAACTGCTGTATTGAATAGACCTACTGCTGTTGAATATGAATAATCCCCAGCTTGCAAACCTACTTTATATACATAAGTATCTATAATCTCAGAGCTAGGTAAGTTAAGACTCGTTTGCATCAAGTATGCTTTTTCATAACCAATGTTCATGATACCCCCAATTGATAAAATTAAATTAATTGTAATTAGTGGTTTCATTGTTGGTAATTCTATATAAAAAATCTTTTGCAAAATTGAGGCACCGTCAATATCGGCTGCTTCGTATAATTCTGGTGCAATCCCAGATAATACTGCCGTATATAACAAGGATGCCCATCCCATTCCTTGCCAAATACCAGAAATAATATACAGCGGTCTAAATGAGCCTGGATCTGTCAAAAAGTTGGGTACTTCTATTCCCATAGTATGAAGAATAGATACGATTGGTCCAGATGAAGCAAAGAGTAAAAAGATAATCCCAACTATAATTACCGTTGAAATAAAGTTAGGCATATATAAAATAGTCTGCAATGTACTTTTAATTTTCTTAGAGATAATCTGATTAAGCATTAAAGCAATAATGATTGGTGGAAAAAATCCGAAAATCAAACCTGTAATAGATAGTTTTAAAGAGTTTCCTAACAATGTTCCAAAATTAGGAGAACTCACGAAATCTCTAAAATGCTTTAAGCCTGCCCATGGACTGCCGGCTATCCCTTGCATTGGATTGTAATCTTTGAAAGCTAGTAGAATCCCATACATCGGAAAGTATTTGAAAATTAAAGTAATTAAAACAGCTGGTACTAGTAATAAAAACAAATATTTTTGATTGTTTAACTGAGTTACCCAACTACGCTTCTTTATCGTTTGATTCGCTTGTGTCACTTTATTCACTCCTTAACTTGAAACGTTTCATTTTTATTCAAAAACTACTGTATTATCTAGTAGTTCCACCTTCCGCAAATTGAATCGGAAGAATTTGTTGTGCCTTATAGTCGGGATTTTCTATTTGCTTCATTAATATGTTAAAAGCACTATAGGCGATTTCTTTAACAGGTTGCACAATAGTTGAAACCTCATACTCTCTCTCTTTACTCATTTTGATTCCATCAAAACCAATTAATTGATAATCTTTAACTACCTCTTTACCTAGTTCTTTAAGAATATTAATGATGTTTAATCCCACAAAATCATTTATTGAAAAGATGCCATCAATTTCCTTATGGGCATCCATCATTTCTAATAGCTCACTTGTAAAATCTGTATGAGGTTCTAATAAGTCAATAACATGATAATCTATTTTATGTTCAACACAGTAATCTTCAAACCCCTGTCTTCTCTTCATCGTTTCATTTGAAAATGCATTATGAGTACCCACGAATAATAATTTCTTGGCTTGCTTTTCACTTAAAGTTTGAGCTGCTAATCGGCCTCCGTTGTAGTTGTCACTAGAAACTATGCTGACGCCTTTATTAAAATGTCTGTCAATACTGACAAATGGTAGAGAGCTTTCCATATACGCATCAATATCTTTATACGTGATTGCGATGATACCATCCACTTTGTTTTTTCTCAACATTTTAATATATTTTAGCTCAGTAGTTTCATTGTCATTAGAGTTACATAGAAAAACATGGTAACCTTTTTTTTCTGCTATTTCTTCTAAATAAAACGCAATCGATGAAAAGAATGGATGCCATATAGTAGGTACTATCAAAGCAATTGTATTTGTATGGTTTAGTTTAAAACTTCTTGCTAAATTATTTGTTTCAAAATTTAACTCTTTTGCTGCAGCAGTAACCTTATCATAAGTATCTTGTTTTACTTTGATACCATTAAATACGTTACTTACGCTCCCCACACTCACGCCTGCTAATTTTGCTACATCCTTCATCGTCGCCATCTGTTATCCCTCTTTCATATCTAGTTACTCAAAGCTTTTTCAGCTAATTTATAACATCCTTTAATGGCTGCTTCGCTTCCTAGTTTAGGTAATACAATATATTGCGCAATATCATTAATTTCTAAGTAATTACCTGCTACTTTCAGATAATTTTCATGTACTTTTTGAATCAAATTATCTTTATTCATCACGCCACCACCTAGAATAATAAGTTCTGGTCTAATCGTATATGTAATATTCAATACCGCTTGTGCAATATAATAAGCTTCTATATCCCATTCAATGCTATTTTCATCTAATAACTCTGCTCTTACCCCCGTCCTATGTTGAATGGACGGTCCACTTGCAAAACCTTCTAAACAGTAATCATGAAATGGGCAGTTTCCTTTTTTTAAAGAATCACCATATGGTTTTACAATCATATGACCCATCTCCGGGTGGGATATACCACCAATAAATTCACCATTTTGAATAGCGCCACCACCAATACCTGTGCCGATAGTTACATATACTAAGTTAGATGCGTGTTCACCATTACCAAAATGATACTCGCCATACGCGGAAGCATTCACATCCGTGGTCCAATACATTGGTATATCGAATTCATTCTTTAATGTACCTATAAAATCAAAGTTTTTCCACAAATTTTTGGGTGTATTTGTGATAAAACCATATTTATCAGAATTGATATCGACTTCAATTGGTCCAAATGATCCAATACCAAAGCTTATCAACTTGTCTTTGTATTGATCAAAAAACTGAAGTAATTCTTTAAAAGTTTCTTCAGGGCTAGTGGTCTTGATACTAATTTTATCTAATGTATTATATTCTGTATCTCCCACAGAACAGACAAATTTAGTTCCACCTGCCTCGATTGCACCATATAACATCTTTCAACCTCCTATACTTGAAACGTTTCATATTTTTATTATATATTTCAAAAACACAAAGTCAAGCTTTTTTGAAAGGGGTTTCTTTATTATTTTATCAATCTTTCTTGAAATATAGTATTAGTAAGCATTCATCGATATTTTCATAACAAAAATATTTTGAGTGATTCATGTTAGTGTATAGGAGGTGTTATCTATACATTCATTCTCAAGAATGAATGCTCATACTTGAATTTTTACGATTTTATTTCAAATATAGGGTTTCATATTTGATTTCTCATCCATTTTTATCAAATATGAGTGCCCACCAAATTCCGCATGAAACACCCATGCCAAAGAAAAAAGCTCCCCTACAGTATTACCATTCAGTAACACCTAGGAGAGCCTTCATATTGTCTGAATATTCAAATGTAGCAAGAAATCAATTATTCATGATATCAACGTTTATCCAATTCTTCGGTTAATAATTGATTAACAACTTGTGGGTTCGCTTGACCCTTAGTAGCTTTCATAATTTGGCCAACTAAGAAACCAGTCGCTTTCTTCTTACCAGCTTTATAGTCGTCAATTGATTGTTGGTTATTATCAAGAATTTCAGTAATTAATGGTAACAATTGTGCTGGATCAGATAATTGTACTAATCCCTCAGCTTCAACAACCTCTTTAGCTGAACCACCTTTATCTGCTAAGACTTTGAATACTTTCTTCGCTTGCTTGCTTGAGATAGTACCATCTTCAATCAAGGCAATCATTTCTGCTAATGATTCTGGCGTTAAACCAATTTGGTCTAAGTCTTTCTCATTATCGTTCATGTAAGCATTCACTTCACCCATTAACCAGTTAGAAGCTTGTTTCGGATCAGCGCCAGCTTTCACTGTAGCATCAAAGAAGTCAGACATTTCTAAGGTTTGCGTCAAAATTTGAGCGTCATATTCTGGTAATTCGAAAGTCTCTACATAACGTTTACGACGATCAGCCGGCATTTCTGGTAAGCTGGCTTGAATTTCCTCTAACCAAGCATCAGATACTGTAAATGGCGGTAGGTCTGGTTCTGGGAAGTAACGGTAGTCGGCAGCCCCTTCTTTTACACGCATTAATTGTGTTTTACCAGTGTTTTCATCGTAACGACGAGTTGCTTGTTCAATCACACCACCTGCGTTTAAGACTTGTGCTTGACGTTTTTCTTCGTAAGCTAAACCTTTACGAACATAGTTGAATGAGTTCAAGTTTTTCAATTCGTTTTTAGTACCAAATTCTTTTTGGCCATAAGGACGTAAAGAAATGTTGGCGTCACAACGCATTGACCCTTCTTCCATTTTCACATCAGAAACGCCTGTGAAACGGATGATTTCACGGATTTTTTCCAAGTAAGCATAAGCTTCTTCTGGTGAACGCATATCTGCTTCAGATACGATTTCTAATAGTGGCGTACCTTGACGGTTCAAATCAACTAATGAGTCACCAGCACCGTGAATATTTTTACCAGCATCCTCTTCTAAGTGAAGACGTTCGATACGGATTTTTTTCGTTTCACCGTTAACTTCAATTTCAATCCAACCATTTTCGCCAATTGGTCGCCATAATTGAGTTGTTTGGTAAGCTTTTGGATTATCTGGGTAGAAGTAGTTTTTACGGTCGAAGTGTTGTACTGGGTTGATTTCACAGTTTAAAGCTAAAGCGGCTTTAATGGCGAATTCAATACCGCGACGGTTCATTTTTGGTAAGACACCAGGGTAACCGAAGTCAATAACGTTTGTGTTTGTGTTAGGTTCTGCTCCAAAGTGAGCGGCAGATGGAGAGAACATTTTTGATTCTGTCTTTAATTCGACATGGACTTCAAGTCCAATGACTGTTTCGTAATTCATGCGATTTCCTCCCTCTTACTCTGCTGGATGTTTTGTATAAGCGTCGTTTACTTGTTCAACAGCGTATGCTGCACGGTAAATTTTCTCTTCCTCGAAACGGTTACCGATGATTTGTAAACCGATTGGTAGACCTTTATCGTCAAACCCAACAGGCATTGATAACCCTGGTAATCCAGCTAAGTTTACAGGAACTGTTAATAAGTCAGCCATGTACATTTCGATTGGATCATCATTCTTCTCACCTAATTTAAAGGCTGTACCAGTAGTTACTGGCGAGACGATTAAATCAACTTCAGAGAAGATGTTGTCGAAGGCTTCTTTAATTAACATACGTACTTTAGCAGCTTTCATGAAGTATTCGTCGAAGTTTTCAGAGGCAATTGAGAATGTACCTGTCATTAAACGACGTTTAACCTCGTCACCGAAACCTTCAGTTCTTGTATTGACATACAATTCTTCTAGGTCGTTGAAGTTTTCTGCACGGTAACCGTAACGGATACCATCGTAGCGTTGTAAGTTTGAAGATGCTTCTGCAGAGGCGATGATATAGTAAACAGGAATACCGTATTTTAAGTTTTCGAAGCTGATTTCTTTAACAGTTGCACCAGCATTTTCTAATTGCTTGATTGATGCGCGTACTTGTTCTTTCACTTGATCATCAACTGAATCACCAAAGAACTCTACCGGTACACCAACAGTTAAACCTTGAACCCCATCTTTCATAGAAGCTACATAGTTAGGCACTTCAACATTTGCTGAAGTTGAATCATGGTCATCATAACCAGCAATTGCTTCTAACATAATCGCGTTATCTTCAACTGTACGGGTCATTGGCCCAACTTGGTCTAATGAAGAAGCAAAAGAAATAACGCCCCAACGTGATACACGACCATAAGTAGGTTTCATCCCCACAATACCGTTGTAAGCCGCCGGTTGACGGATTGAACCACCTGTATCGGTACCTAATGTTGCCATCACTTGACCAGCTGAAACTGCGGCGGCTGAACCACCTGAAGAACCACCTGGTACACGGTCTGTATCAAATGGATTGCGGACTGGACCAAAATGAGAAGTTTCATTAGAACCACCCATAGCAAACTCGTCCATGTTTAATTTGGCAATATTAATCGCGCCTGCTTCAGCTAATTTTTCAGTAACTGTTGCGTCATAAATCGGTACAAAGTCAGCTAGCATTTTAGATGCTGCTGTAGTTGTGACACCGTTTGTTAAAATATTGTCTTTTAATCCAATCGGAATCCCTTGTAATGGTCGGTCAGAGGAGTAACCTTTTTCGTCAGATGCTTTGGCTTTTGCTAAAGCATTCTCTTCGTCTAAAGTGATGACCGCGTTGATTGTGTCATTTTCTGCTTTAATACGGCGGATAGCTTCTTCCACTAATTCAACAGATGTCACTTGGCCTGCTACTAATTTCTCATTTAATGAGCGAATTGTATCTGTAAATTTTTCCATTAAGCGTCGCCTCCATCTGTATCAATAATTGATGGCACTTCGATAAAACCATCGACTGTTGTTTTGGCGTTGATAAATAATTCATCACGCGTTTGCATTTTCACAACTTTATCTTCGCGCATCACGTTTTCAAAATCGACTGCCCAAAACATAGGTGCTACATCGGTAGTATCGATTTCTTGTAATTCTTCAATCATATTTAAAATATTCCCAAATTCTTCAGTAAAGTGAACGACATCTTCATCTTCAACCTTGAATTTAGCTAATTTAGCAATCCGTTTAACTTCTTCTTCAGAAATTGACATAACGGGTTCCTCCTTCATTCTTCAGCTTAGTTTTCGCCTTATTTTACCTGTTTTATTTTAGCACAAACGGCTCAAGTCAACAATGTTAATTAAGGTTACATGAGTATTTTTTTACAATTTTAATCTTCACCATTGGAAAATAACTTATAAATGCGAATAGACAAGCTTTTTTACTAAAACTTGCCTATCAAGATGACTATTCGTTTTATGGCTGTGAGCCAGAAATAAGCCGCCTACCCCTTTTTCAGTTCAGAAAAAGAGGAAAGTATGTTATAAAATATTACATCCTTTAATCTACGAGTACATAGTTGAAGGTGTCTGCGTCTTTACTTCTAGTCAATAGGGCCCGAACGCCGTCAGCGGTTACCACTTGAATTTGAATCTCAATATTGCTGTTGAATACTGAGCTTGCGGTTGAAATGGCTTGCTGTGATAAAGCGATGATTTCGCTATAGCCATCGAATTGACTGTTGATGACGATGTTGATGTTTTGTTGCTCGTTATCCTGGTAGTAACCTACCCCTGATAGACCGGATAGTTGCGGATAGAAGCTTTGAATTTGGTCACGGAAGCGGGTGAAGGCTACTGTGTCCTCTTCGTTTGGTGCGTCATCGACGCCGTAAACGACGAAGTCTTGGTTGTAGGTTGACCAGTCACCAAATGAGTTCCCACTTGATGAAACGGCATCTGTTGAGAAGGTTCCGCCACCTAAATCACCAGATGCTTCGTTTTCAAAGATGGCTACATGGATCGGTGTGTCCGCGTAAGCTCCGTTTTCACGAATGTCAGCGACGATGGTTTCAGCCATCTGCTTCCCATGTTCGATACGCTCTTCAGAGGTAATTTCCACTTCTTCACTGTCTGAATCAGACTTGAAAATATCTGAATAGTTCATTCCTAAACCGATTGAAATCCCTGCGATATTCCCGTCCCGATCAACGAAATCGTATTCCATAATGGTGTTTAAATAGCGGGGCTCAAACCCGTCTATAGTGGTCGATTCATAACC
This sequence comes from Aerococcus sp. NPDC058936, assembly GCF_042741995.1. Taxonomy (NCBI): domain Bacteria; kingdom Bacillati; phylum Bacillota; class Bacilli; order Lactobacillales; family Aerococcaceae; genus Aerococcus; species Aerococcus sp. NPDC058936. Next base: position 39,168 of record NZ_JBHYKZ010000002.1, read on the forward strand.
GGACGGATTTAGGCCATCTGGATTTTCGTCCGATTGGGCTGTTAAATAAGTCAAGGTCTGGTCCTCGCCGATGACTTGTCCTTCTTGGAGCGAGTAGTCTTCAGTGGCGAAAATATTCTTGGCTAAATCATACAAGCCGCGCTCTAAATTCTCCGCATTGGCTTGTGAAGATACCCCCGCTGTAATTCCTGAAGCAGAATTGGTTTGGTAAGTGCCGTCACTAATGTATGACGAGTAGTATTCTGTCGACAGTTGGCTTGTTTGTGTTTGTTGTTCCTCATTACTAGATGAAGTTTGGCTGGCTGAACCTGCTGATTCGGTTGAATCTGCTTGGTCATTTTGACAGGCTGTTAGGGCCAAGGTCGCCACCAATAATATGGATAATGTTTTGAATTTTTTGATTTTCAACACGACATTCCCTTTCTTAACTTGGTATTCTCCCCAATCACAAGTCCGCATTTTCTTCTTTCTATTGGTCTATTATATTATAACTTGTCGACCATGTCTTGTTCAGAAAATACAGTAACACCTAAGTTTTCTGCTTTGGTTAATTTTGACCCTGCATCTTCCCCGGCAACTAGGATATCCGTCTTCTTAGAAACAGACCCTGTAACGTTACCACCTAAGGCTTCGATAGCTTTCTTAGCTTCCGGTCTTGTGTACTGAGATAATTTACCAGTTAGGACAACTGTTTTGCCGGCCCAGAAGGAATCAATGGCTTCAACTTCTGCTTTAACCGGTCCCTTATACTGCATGTTGACGCCATTTTCTACTAGGGCGTCAATGGTTTCGCGCGCGCCGTCTGTGGCAAAAAAGGCAACTATGGAATCCGCGATAGTTTCACCAATCCCTTCAATACTGGTTAAATCGGCGATTTCCTTGGTCATAATTTCTTGCATGCTTGGGTACACTTCAGCGATCTGACGAGCTGCTTTAGCACCAACATGACGAATGCCTAAACCAAATAATAAGCGCTCTAGGGAATTTTCTTTAGAATCTTCTATTGCTTGGATAATCTTATCCGACGCCTTGTCTCCAACCTTGTCTAAGGCCATCAATTGGTCTTTCTTGACTTGGTATAAATCAGCAGGACTATGGACATTGGCCTTGTCATACATTTGTTCTAGGACAGATGGGCCAACACCGGTAATATTCATAGCGTTTCGAGATACGAAATGATACAACTTCTCTTTTGCTTGAGCTGGACAAGCTGGGTTCACACATCTCAAGGCCACTTCATCCTCTAAATGGACTAGCTCGCTATGGCAAACCGGACAAGTCGTTGGTTTTGGATACGGCGTTGAATCTTCCGGTCGCTTGTCTAATACAACCGTCACCACTTCTGGAATGATATCCCCCGCCTTATGGATGACCACTGTATCATTTAGGCGGATATCTTTGGCTTCAATCAAGTCCATATTGTGGAGACTAGCCCGTTGAACAGTTGACCCGTCTAATAAAACTGGTTCCATAATGGCAGTTGGGGTCACTACACCAGTACGCCCAACCGTCCATTCGATATCATGGATAGTTGTTTCCACTTCTTCGGCTTGAAATTTGTAGGCGATGGCCCATTTCGGCGCCTTAACCGTGTAGCCTAAGCTTTCTTGGTCGCTGAAATCATCTACTTTGATGACAATCCCATCAATCCCATAAGACAATTCGTGACGTTTAGCAGTCATTTCTTCAATGTAGGCTTGTATTTCTTCAAACGTTTCACACACTCTGGTTAGCGGGTTTACGCGCAAGCCATATTCTGGGAAATGTTGGAACAAGTCTTGTTGGCTCTTGATGGGTAATTGGTCAGAAAAGACCCCTGAGTATAAGAAAATATTCAAATTACGACTGGCTGTGACTTTTGAATCCAATTGACGGATGGATCCAGCCGCTGAATTCCTTGGGTTAGCGAAAGTTGGCAAGCCCGCTTCTTCACGTTTTTCATTTAAAGCCAAAAAGGCATCCTTAGGCATATAGATTTCGCCGCGCACCTCGATATCAATGTCTTGGCGGAGTTTCATTGGGACGGATTTAATGGTACGAACATTGTTGGTAATATCTTCACCAACGACCCCGTCACCCCGAGTGGCTGCCCGGACGTAACGACCGTTCTCATATTGAATGGCTACGGACAAACCGTCGATTTTTAATTCACAGACAAAGCGCACTTGACCATTGACATTCTTTTTGACATCTTCAACGAACTTGGCCACTTCGTCAAAATTGAAGGCATTACTTAGAGACATCATAGGTTGTGAATGGGTTACCTTGGTAAAGGCTTCACTTACAACGTCCCCCACCCGTTGCGTTGGTGATTCAGCTTGAATAAAGGTCGGGTACTTGGCTTCTAAATCCTGCAACTCACGGTAAAGTTTGTCATATTCGGTATCTGAAATCGTTGGATTATCTAAGGCGTAGTATTGGTAGGCATAGTCATTCAAAAGATGGGTTAAGGCTTCAATACGGGCAACATCAGTACTTTGTTGGTCATCCTTTGTCATCGTTCAATCTCCTTTTATTCCGTGATGGATAATTTAAGCTTGTTTCTCAATTGGGGCGAAGGCAGATAATAGACGCTTAATTCCTTGATTAGGGAAAGCGATATCTAACTCTTGGTCGTTGCCAGTTCCTGAAACCTTGACAACTGTCCCAACACCCCATTTTTTGTGGACGGCTTTATCACCGATAGACCAAGTTACTGGACCGTCCACTGTTTTAATATCTTTATTAGCGGTAACTGGGTCAAATACTGACCGTTTCGCTTCTTTCTTCCGTTCATAGTAGGACTGGGCATTGGCTCTTTCATAGGTGTTGGACGCCCGTTTACGTTTGCTAGCATAATCCGCCGCAAACGTTGAGCCTGAGCCAAATGGCAAGTCTGATTGACTACCACCAGATGGTTGGAAAACAGACCGCTCATTTTCGCTGTCATCTAATAATTCGTCATCAATTTCTGCGATGAATCGCGACACTGGGTTGGATTGGTATTTCCCGTAAAGCAACCGTGACAATGAATTGGTTAAGTATAATTTCTCTTCCGCTCGGGTAATGCCTACATAAGCAAGTCGGCGTTCCTCTTCAAGTTCAGACTCTTCTTTAGCAGCACGGGCTAGTGGGAACATGCCCTCCTCCATCCCAATAATAAAAACAATTGGGAACTCAAGTCCCTTAGCTGCATGCAAGGTCATCAAGGTCAATTCCCCTTGTTGGTCAATTTCTTGGTTGTCTAAATCTGATACCAATGACAAGTCCGTGATAAAGCCCATCAAGGCATCATCTTCAGCCGGATTGTTGTCAATCACACCATCAAGTTCTGCTTGAATCCCTTCAAGGTCGAATAAATTGAAGCTACCATCTGGATTGAGTGGGTTATTTTCCGGATTGTTGTCGCTTTGGTTGAGGTTGGCTGCTTGTAATTCTGTCGGCCGGTCCGCTTCTTCTTGGGCCGCAATTTGCGCTGCTTGTTCCCGGTCTTCTCGCTCAGCTTCCCAACGTTTGTCAAACTCTTGAGTTACCGAAATAAACTCGTGAATGTTGTCGATGCGGGCATCAGCTTCAAGTGTTTTTTGATTTTCCAAGTCTTTTAAGTAGCCGGTTTGCGCTAAAATTTCCTCGACTAAGTCTTGGATGGCTAAGAATTCGCGTTGTGCTTGGAGATTGGCCATCATCTTGCCGAAAGCCTTTAAATTCGTAGCACCTTTACCAGTGATTGGTGAATGGTCGACTAGGGTTGCCGCCTGTAAAAGGGAAATCCCTTGCTGGCTGGCGAATGTGTTTAATTTATCTAGGGTTCCTGGTCCAATACCACGTTTAGGCACGTTGATAATCCGCGTAAATGATAGGTTATCAGACGGATTGGCCAGTAGACGCAGGTAAGCTAGAATGTCTTTAATTTCCTTACGATCGTAGAATTTTAGTCCGCCTACGATCCGGTAAGGCATGTTGGCCTTGACCAAATTCTCCTCCATTACACGGGACTGGGCATTGGTTCTATACAGGATGGCAATGTCTCCGTAACGCTTGCTTTGTCCTTTGATAGCATCTTTAATTTTACCGATGACATAGTTGGACTCGTCACGCTCATTTTGCGCCCGATAATAAGAAATCAATTCACCTTGGTCATTATCTGTCCAAAGGGTCTTATCCTTACGATAGGTGTTTTTATTGATGACATTATTGGCCGCCTGCAAGATATTTTTAGTAGACCGGTAATTTTGTTCCAATAGGATAGTGGTTGATTTTGGATAATCCTTTTCGAAGTTCAAGATATTTTCCATATTGGCACCTCGCCAACCATAAATAGACTGGTCCGCGTCCCCTACCACACAAACGTTGTGGAAGTAGTCACCTAATTGTTTTACCAATTTATATTGGGCTTCATTGGTATCTTGGTACTCGTCCACGTGGATATAGTGGAACTTTTGTTGGTAGTACTTCAAGATATCTGGTTGTTGGTCGAATAATTTAACGGTATACATGATTAAATCATCGAAATCGAAAGATTGCGCTGCTTGTAGCCCTCTTTGGTAGCGTTCATATACATCTGCCACCACGTCTTCGATGTAGCCAGAATAATTTTGACGGTAGTCGTCAGGCAGCATTAAGTTATTTTTCGCATCAGAAATACGCCCTAACAACATTTTATAAGAAAACTTGTCCTTGTCTAAGTTCAATTCCTTAATAATACGTTTGATTAGGGTTTGTTGTTCAGATGGATCCGCAATGGTAAATGACCGCGTAAAGCCAATCGCTTCCGCTTCTCGTCTTAAAATTCGTACACACATAGCGTGGAATGTAGATACCCACATATCGTTTGCGTCAGGTCCTACAAGGGCAGACACCCGTTCTTTCATCTCTTTAGCGGCCTTGTTGGTAAAGGTAATTGCTAAAATATTCCAAGGATTTACATCTTTCTCACTTAAAATATATGCCATGCGGTGGGTCAAAACACGCGTCTTCCCACTACCCGCACCAGCCATAATTAATAGCGGCCCTTCGGTATGCTCAACAGCTTCCTTTTGTCGATCATTAAGCCCCTTAGTAAATTGATTCAATGCCATCATTAGGCCACCTTCCCCGTATAGTTTCACTGTTAAGGATACCATTAATAGAACACCTGTTCAACGAAAACAAGGTCTGAGCGAGACCGCTCAGCCCAAAAACACTGGAAGGTTAGTCTAGTGACTGACGTAGTCGATTGCAGTCTAATCTCAAGTGGACTAAAGCTGGTCAAGAGAGTCTGATTATAGTGCAAAGTCGGCCATTCTTCGCCTGCCACTTTGTTTAATTAGTTACGATTGACACTCAATATTCAGCATGGAATGTTTCAATTTTATTATGGTTACATCGATCACTTACAATGGCTGTATGATCATTAATCCTAATCTGTGAATGTTTAGTAAAGCGCCTTTTTTCCAGCCGAAGGTTAAAGGCATAAAAAGACGAACCTTTTAAGATTCGTCTCTGTCACTTATTTGTTGATTTGATAAAGAATTAATTGGTTTATCCAGATGCGGGCTTGTTTACGCGCCATCGCATAATCTTTATGTACTAAAGCTTTCAGCATCGTTGGATAGATTTCTTTTAAATCGTTCGCTTCACGTTTGAAGGCTGAGTGGTCTTCCTTGGCTTCTTTTATGTACAATTCATGTAGGGGTTGAATTGTATTCAAGGTAACCTGTCTAAAGTACGAATTCGGATAGAAGGATACCAAATAGGTAAACATTTTGAACTCAGTATCGAAGTAAGTTTCCAAGTCATATGCTGCAAGTGATTCAGAAATATTTTGTTTCAATTCTTCAACGCGTTCGGTGTCTACTTGGACATCTTTATTTTGCATTTGCTGGAAGAGATTCATCGTTAATAATTCAATAAATTGTAGACGTTCCACAATTGCTCGTGCGTTTAGTGCATTTTTCGCTACTACTGCACCCTTGTATTGTTCAATACGAATATAATCTTCTTCAGCAAGTTGTGCCATGGCTTTTCGAACCGGCGTACGACTCATGCCTAGCGTTTCTGCAATTTCCACTTCTTTTAAGTGTGTATCTGGTAATAGCAAATTACTATCGATTTGTTCCTTTAGGTATTGATATGCAATGTCCTTATAGCTCTTAGTCTTTGCCACGGTTTTACCCCCTATAAAAAGTACAATATACCGAAATATTGTTCATCTTTTATAATACACTTGAATAGCAACCATTGCAAATGAATTTTCTTTCACTAATCCTATTGAACCTGGTTATCAAACCGAGTTAATTCGTATCTTTCTATCACATCTATCAAAGATTCTGCATAATTAGGATCTGTAGCATACCCAGCTTCTTGCAAGGCATAGGCCGCTTCTTTATACGAGCTTGCATTCAAAACACCACTATAATGTGTTTCATTCCATGAAGTGCCGTTTGCAAGCAATCTTCCGTGATCAGCTACTGATTCTTCCCAAGATGTATAGATCCGGAAAGGCTCATCCACCGTAATATATCGGCCATTCACAAATTCTTGTGTGGGTAAATCTACACTTGGATCGTTTGGGCTATATGATTTACGGCCAAATAAATTAAAATACTCACTAGATAATTGACTTCTACCAAAATTAGATTCCAGTACTGCTTGGGCAGTGACAATACTTGGCAATACTTGAGATTCAGGGTATTCCGTTACTGCATATTGGCCGATTAAATCCACAAATTCTTGGTCTGTATACACCATTTCAACTTCTTCACTGGAGGTCTCACTTGACGTGGGTACGCCTTGATAGTCTTGGGAAAGGAAAAATAGGATTAATCCAAGAATTGCAAGTGTTCCTAACCATATCTGTTTACGACGTTGCCCACGTTTCTTCTTTGAAGGATATCGTATTTTTTTATATTTTCTTTTTTTGAAAATTAGCCTAAATACCTGTTGATACCCTTTCAACCAACCTTGCCAACCGTTTATTTTGCGTTTCTTTTGCTTCTTTTTATTTACCAAAATATTGTCACCTCCTTGCATACAGCTCGTTTTGGTCATAATTGGTCCATTTTCCCTTGCATTATACATAAAAAGCGTTGAGTAAACCATTACGATTACTCAACGCTTATATTAAGATTCTTTAAATCTATAACATTGCCCCACCAAGATAAGCTTCTTGTACTTTCTCAGAGGTTAACAATTCTTGACCAGATCCTGATAATAAAATCTTACCCGTTTCCATTACGTAAGCACGGTCAGAGATGCTTAATGCTTGCTTGGCATTTTGTTCAATCAATAGAACAGTTGTACCAGCCGCATTGATTTCTTCAATGATGTTGAAGATTTGTTGGATGAACAATGGCGCTAACCCCATTGAAGGCTCATCTAACAATAATAATTTTGGCTTAGCCATCAAGGCTCTTGCCATAGCCACCATTTGTTGTTCCCCACCAGATAAAGTGGCCGCGTCTTGGTTTAAACGCTCTTTGATGATGGGGAAGTATTCAAATGATTTTTCCATGTCTTCTTTTAAGCCATCGCGGTCTTTACGGGTGTAAGCACCCATTAAAAGGTTCTCTTTAACAGACATCCCTTTAAATACATGACGACCTTCAGGTACTTGAGAAATCCCAGCTTTTACAATTTTCATTGCGTTTGATTTCAAGATATCTTGTCCTTCATAAAGGATTTGTCCGCTTTTGGCTGGTTTGATACCTGAAATCGTACGTAATGTTGTTGATTTACCCGCACCATTGGAACCGATTAGGGAAACAATCTCACCTTGATTCACCTCAAAGCTGATGCCTTTAATCGCTTCAATCATACCGTATGAGACTTTCAAATCTTTTACTTCTAACATTGTCATATTTTACTCGCCTCCTAAGTACGCTTTGATAACAGCTGGATTACTTTGGATTTCGCTTGGTGTACCGTGGGCGATCAATTTACCGTATTCCAATACGTAGATACGTTCACATACATTCATTACAAGAGACATATCATGTTCGATAAGGACAACTGTAATGTCGAAATCTTTTTGAATTTGACGGATCAATTCAGTTAAGTTAGCTGTTTCATTTGGGTTCATCCCTGCAGCTGGTTCATCCAAGAATAAAATCTTTGGTTCGGTCGCTAAGGCACGAACAATTTCTAGACGACGTTGTTGACCATACGGCAAGTTTTTCGCTTTTTCATATATTAAATCTTGAAGGTTAAAAATACTTAACAATTCGATTGCGCGTTCTTTTAATTCTTCACGGTTTTTGTAGAAAGCTGGTGTACGTAAAACACTAGACAAGAAGCTAGCGCCGTGTTTAGTATGTAAAGCTACTAGCACGTTGTCTAAAACAGTCAACTGACCAAATAAACGGATATTTTGAAAGGTTCTTGCTAAACCATAGCGGTTGATTTCACTTGGCTCTTTACCATTTAAAACCACGTCACCTTCGTCAGTTGATAATTTTACTTCACCTGAACTTGGCTCATAAACACCAGTCAGCAAGTTGAATAAGGTTGTTTTACCTGCACCATTAGGGCCAATAAGTCCAACTAATTCATTCTTTTCTAAATCAATATTTACATTCGATACAGCGGCTAACCCGCCAAAATTTTTATTTAAATCTTTAATCGTCAATAATGACATGGTTATGCCTCCTCTTTATCAGAATCTTTTTTCTTGCGGTTGAATAATTTACTGAATTGTAATTCAAAATCACCCATCAAACCTGATGGCTTGAATACCATGATGGCGATAATCGCGATACCATATACAACCATACGTAATTGACCTAAAGGGGCTAAAACTGAGTTTAGTAGTCCTAAGGCAATTGCCGCAACGAATGAACCTGTTACTGATCCGATACCACCGAATACAACGATAATTAGAATATCGATTGAACGTTGGAAAGTAAATTGTGATGGGTTGATTACTGAGAAGTAACCTGCGTATAAAGTACCTGCAATTGAAGCTGTTACAGCACCGATTACAAAGGCAATGATTTTATATTTAGTTGTTTTTACCCCAACAGATTCGGCAGCTATTTCATTTTCCCGAACGGCAATAGTAGCACGTCCTGGACTAGAGTGGATATAGTTTACAATTAATAATGTTGTTAAAACGATGAAGATAAATAAAGTAATCCAAGTTACGTTCATTGGAATACCTGAGATACCAGCGGCACCGTTAGTGATTTCCAAGTTTTGGATGATGATACGGATAATTTCAGAGGCCCCTAAAGTTGCAATCGCTAAGTAGTCACCTTTCAAACGTAAGGTAGGAACCCCTACGATTAAAGCGACGATAGCTGCTAAAACAGCCCCAGCAGCCATACCAGCATAGAAACCGATTGGTCCTGGAATTTGCGTTGAAAGGATGGCACCAACGTAGGCACCAATCGCCATAAACCCTGCGTGACCAAGCGAGAATTGTCCCGCATAGCCTACTACTAAGTTCAAGCCAACAGCTAGGATCATATTAATCCCAATTGTCACCATAATATTTTGATAGAACGACGTTACTAATCCCATTAAATAGGCTGCCATGATTAAGAAGAATAGTCCCAAAATCACACAAATCCAAGTAATTGTTGATTTAGTAAAGAAGTTTTTTGCCCATGATTCTTTTTTCATCATACACCCTCCTATACTTTCTCTTGTGTGCCTTTACCTAACAATCCGCTAGGTTTGAAGACTAAAATGATAATCAAAATGAAGTAAACCGCAGCGTCACGCCAAGTAGATAAACCAATCATAGATACCATTGATTCAACCACACCGATTAAAATACCACCTAACATGGCACCAGGAATTGATCCGATACCACCTAAAACAGCGGCTACGAAAGCTTTAATACCAGGTGTTAACCCCATTGTTGGTGAAATAGAGTTATAGTAGATACCTACTAAGACCCCGCCAGCACCAGCTAAAGCCGATCCAATAGCGAACGTAAAGGAAATGACATTATCTACTGAAATCCCCATTAAACGCGCTGCATCAGCATCCACAGATACTGCACGCATCCCTTGTCCCATTTTCGTTTGACGAACAGTGTATTGTAAGGCAATCATCAAGATAATCGTTACAATGAAGATCACTACTTGTTGTGTTGAAATCGTAAATAAACCTAAATCCAGTGATAAGTTTGGTAATGATGTAGGGAACGCACGTACTTCTGGTCCTACATAGTAGATCATAAAGTTTTGTAATAGGTAAGATACCCCTATTGCCGTAATTAAGGCTGCAATACGTGTTGATTTACGTAAGGGTTTGTATGCCACACGCTCAATAATTACCCCTAAAATTGCTGTAAAAATCATTGTTAAAATAAGTGCAGGAACGATATTCAACCCTAACCCTGTAATCAACCAGAAACCAAAAAAGGCCCCAACCATATAGATATCACCGTGCGCAAAGTTAATCAGGCCGATAATCCCATATACCATTGTATAACCTAATGCCATAAGGGCATAAATACTACCCAAAGAGAGTCCGTTTACAAGCTGTTGCAAAAACATCTCCATTTATTTCACTTCCTTTTCTTTTTTTGAATACTTGTGAGTGGCCCCACGGCAAATATAATCGAACATTATATTTGTTGATCATTATTAATAAAGTATGTATTTACTCATGTAACATTTAATCTTTTCAAATTTTGGTCGTGCCTGCCATAGCAGAAGTTGACCTCGTTACCGCAAATACCATAAGAATAAGACTGGTTTTATTATAAGAATATGCCAATTCTTATGCAATCTTTTTTAATAATTTTCTAATTTTGTTTTAAAGCCGTAATATTTTTGACAATGTTAACGCTTTATTTCTTCATTTTTCAACATAAAATAAGGGAAGTCCTAGTATTTAGAAGACAAACGTGTACAAAGTTTGCATTTCATCTAGAACTTCCCAAATTTGTTTTTATTAAATGGTCAGACTACTATTCACTCACGATGTCGTCTGGCGAGATTGTAGTTGAACCTACAACTTCACCTTCTTGCATTTCTAGAATGTAAGCTGTCTTGATTGGATTATGTTGGTCATCGAATGAGAATGTACCGGTCGCACCTGCAAATTCTTCTGTTTCTTCAATTGCAGCTGTTACTGCAGCTGGATCACTTGCCCCTGCACGTTCAATAGCGTCAATGGCTAAGTTGGCAGCATCGTATCCTAAAGCAGCAAACATGTCTGGTGTTTTACCGTATTCAGCTTCATATGTTTCAATAAATTCTGCCGTAGCTTCTGTTGACCCTTCACCAGTTGTATAGTGAGAAGTGTAGTAGAAGTCGGTAACATTTTCCGCACCTGCTAAATCAATAAACTCTTGGCTACCAAAACCATCTGGCGCCAGAATAACTGCGTCAATTCCCTTTTCACGTGCTTGTTTAACGATTGGACCACCCTCTGAATAGTAACCAGCTATAAAGATTACATCCGGATCGTCAGAAGCAATGTTATTTAGGATTGAATTGAAGTCAGAATCACCTGCAATATATGACTCATTTGCAACAATATTTCCTTGGAACTCTTCTTCAAACGTAGCAGATAAGTTCTGTCCGTAATCAGTTGAATTGTCTTGGATAATTGCGGCAGTTTCATAACCTTCACCATTAGCAAAACTTGCAAGTGCCGAACCTTGGAAAGCATCTTGGAATGCTACACGGAAAACGTACGCTAATGTATTACCAGAACTATCAACTGTTAGGGTATCACCTGTCGCAGCTGGGGCAATCATTGGGATTTCAGCATTCGTTCCAGTTGGAATTTGTGCTTCAAATGCACCGGTTGTTGCTGGCCCGATAATCATTTGTACATTCTCTTCATCAATTAAGCGTGTTGCTGTATTGGCAGACTCATTTGGATCAGTACGGTTGTCAGCTTCAACATATTCGATCGTTTGACCGTTAATGCCCCCGGCATCATTCGCCAGTTTAAAAGCCAATTTAACCCCTTCATTTGCCGGGCCACCATAGGCTGCACCAGCACCAGATAAGTCCCAGTTACCACCAATCTTGATAGTATCTCCACTACTCTCGCTAGTTGAACTTGCGTTGTTGGATGTTTGCGTCACTGAACCACAGGCCGCCAACATCATTAAAGAACCCATTGTTAAAAGCATTTTTTTCATTTTCATCATAAATTCCTCCAAAATTTTATATTTGGAACAATAAAGATAAGACTACTATTAGTATAAGTTGGTTCTTTCTAAAAAGCAATTGATTTTTAATTTTATTTTAATGTTTTTTTGTAGATTAGATCTAATAAGCAAGATTAGTTGGCAACATCTTCTGGACTTACTGCTGAAGAACCTACTTCTTCACCATTTTCCATTTCGATGATGTAAGCAGTTTTCACTGGGTTGTGGTTTTCGTCAAATGAGAATGTACCAGTTACTCCTTCAAAGTCAGTTGTTTCAGCTAAGGCATCTGTGATCGCTTGACGGTCATCCTCGCCAGCACGTTCAGCTGCATCTGCTACTAGGTAAGCTGCGTCATAACCTAAAGCATCAAACATATTTGGTTTTGAACCATATTCTGCTTCAAAGGCTTTAACGAATGCAGTTGTTTTATCTGTTGCACCTTCACCAGTTGTGTAGTGAGCAGTGTAGTAGAAGTTATTCACGTTTTCAGCACCAGCTAATTCAACGAATTCTTCAGCCCCAAAACCATCTGGTGCTAAGATTGCTGATTCAATACCCATTTCACGGGCTTGTTTCACAATTGAACCCCCTTCAGTATAGTACCCAGCGATAAAGATGACGTCTGGGTTCTTAGAAGCGATGTTATTTAAAATTGAGTTGAAATCAGTATCACCTGAAACGTAAGATTCAGTTCCGACTACTTCACCTTCAAAGATGTCATCGAACTCAGCTGCTAAGTTTTGACCATAGTCAGAAGAGTTATCTTGGATGATCGCCGCAGTTTCGTAACCTTCTTGGTTAGCAAATTCCGCTAATACAGAACCTTGGAAAGCATCTTGGAACGGCACACGGAATACGTATTCTAAAACATTGCCAGAGCTATCTAATGTTAATGAGTCACCTGTCGCTGCTGGTGCAACAATTGGCACACTTGCGTCAGTCGCTGTTTGGATTTGTGCTTCAGTTGAACCTGTTGTATCAGAACCCACTAAAACGGAGATGTTTTCTTCATCAATTAAACGCGCAGTTTGCGTAGTTGACTCAGTTGCATCTGACTTGTTGTCTACAGAGATGTAGTTCACATCTTTACCTAAGACACCACCATCTTCGTTGATTTCTTTGAAGGCTAAGGCTGCACCATCATTGATCGCAGTACCGTAAGCAGAAAAGGCACCTGATAAACCAAAGTTACCACCAACATTGAAAGTTTCGTTGTCTGTAGTGTTTGAAGCGCCTGAATTGCTAGTAGAAGTCGCAGCCCCACAAGCAGCTAAAGTGACGGTAGATAGTAAAGTTAAAGCTAATTTTTTAAATTTCATCTATATGTCCTCCCCAGAACGTAATTGATTTTAATTTTGCCTCATGTTCAAACCCAAGCGCTACATCATTATTTGCCATAAAAAAAACGACAGCCGCTTCAGGACCGTCGTTCTAACCAAGGCCCTCTTTAACGAGAAATAGGACCCTACACATTCGTAGAATCCCCTTAGTTAATAATAATAATGTTAGCAAAGGTTGGTGAAACAAGATTACTGGCATTGTGTGATTGTTTTACAGCTGTTTTCATCTTGTTTCACCCCCTTTCTAATTTGTTCTTAATGAGTTGCTATTAATATAGCAAAGTTTTAAAAGGGTTACAAGCCTTTTATTAGAAATTTGCTAGAAAATCCGGAGAATCTTTTTTAAAGTATAAAAGTACTAAATCCTATTCTGGCGCTACTGCAGTTGATCCAACCACTTCATTATTTTGAATCTCTTGGATGTAGGCTGTTTTATTTGGTGTATGGTCTTCTTTCATTGTAATCGCACCAGTTACCCCTTGGAAATCAGTGGTATTCGCGATCGCTTCAGCAATGGCCTGATTGTCTTCAGAACCCACTTCTTCTACCGCATTTGCGTATAGGTAAACTGCGTCATAACCTAAGGCTGCAAACTCATCCGGCGCTTTACCGTAAGCTTCTTCAAAGGCTGCTGAGAATTCTTGAGAGGCTTGAGAAGCATCTTCATCTGAAGCGAAATGAGACACATAATAGATGTCATTCATGTTTTCTTCACCCGCAAGTGAGCTTAACTCTTCTGAGGCCAAACCATCTGGTCCAACAATCGCCGCTTCAATACCCATTTCACGGGCTTGTTTGATGATTGTTCCCGCTTCAGTATAGTAACCGGCAATGAAGACGACATCCGGATTTTTAGATTTAATATTCGTTAAGATAGAAGAGAAATCTGTATCGCCTGCTACATAGGATTCAGTTGCCACAACGTCCCCTTCAAAAGCGCCTGTAAATTCGTCTGATAGAATTTGTCCGTAATCTGAAGAGTTATCTTGCATAACCGCTGCCGTTTCATAGCCTTGGTTATTTGAAAAACGTGCAATCGCGCCGCCTTGGAAAGAGTTTAGGAAGGCTACTGAGAACCCATATTCATAAGCTTCGCCATTTGAATCCAAGGTCGCCCCATCGCTTGTTACCGCTGGCCCAATGAATGGCACTTGCGCTTGTGTAGCTGCATTAATTTGCGCTTGGAAGTTAGCGGTCAATGACGGCCCGACAATCGCTGATACGCCCTCTTCATCAATCAAACGCGCCGCCGCTGACGCTGATTCATTGGCATCCGACTTATTATCCGCTTCAACATACTCAATTTGCTTGCCGTCGATCCCACCAGCTTCATTGATCTCTTCAACCGCTAGCTTCGCGCCATTATTAATATCGTTCCCATAACCAGCAGCAGAACCCGTTAACTCAAAGTTCCCACCAATTTTAATCGTGTCCTCACTCGTATTTGAATTCGAACTAGAAGTCTGCGTCAAATTTCCACAACCCGCAATCACCATTGTTGACAGCAACATGACTGAGAAACGTTTAATCCCTTTAATATTCATCATAAATCCTCCTATATCTCCACTATATATTTTATTTTTAATATAATTGCTAATCCCCTTTTTGAAAAAGGGCATTCCTTCACTCAAAACTTTCCCCTTCATTCCCTTCACTCTTATTAGCTAACTGTTTCCAATAAAAAAGCCGGCACTTCGTGAGATACGAGCCACCGGCTAATTAGCTAGGCCCATATTTCATGGAAAAAAGGACCCTACATCATGTTGTAGAACCCTAACTAAGCTAATAAAAGTAATAAAGATGCGTGAGAAATACTAAACGGGTTTGAGGCCCAAATAGCTATCGATGATTTTTCGTTCATGTCAGTCATAGTACCTCGCTCCTTTTCGTTTTTCTGAGTTATCTATAATATAACAAATTAAATTCTAATAATAAAGCTTTATTTTAATCATTTTATCATTGTATTTCCGAAATTTCATTGCCAACCAACTAATGCCTTCGACATTGATCGTCACTATTTCAACACCCAGTCCATCAGTCCAACATCCTAATTCCCACTCTACAAAGGAGAGGTTACCATCTCGGCAAATGATGTCTTCCTTTCAACTTTTGTCTCAGTTGCAACTCTTCCATACTGATTAACACCTTAGGTTTGGTTTGGCTTACTTTACAAATTAAAAAGGGCTGTCTCGATTAAAGGAAACAGCCCTCTTTTTGCTTCTTATACTGGTATCAATATATTCGTATCGATTATTTACGTTTGCTTCCTGGTAAGGCTAAACCTAATCCAGCAACGATTGCTGAGAAGGCAAATCCAAAGCCACCTGCTGTGAATCCAGCTTTTGGCAATGTAGCCGCAGCCGCTACAGCTGCTTCTTTTTCCTCAGCTTTAGATGATTTACCTGGTGTTTTGGAATCAACTTTATCTGCTGCTTTTTCTGTTGTTTTACCTGTTGAACTAGCTTCAGTTGAACCTGATTGTCCATCAGTTTTACCTGAAGTCGCTTCTTCTGCCTCACCGCCATTGGTTTCTTCTGCCGGCGTTTCCTCTGCAGGCGTTTCTTCTCCTGGTACTTCTTCACCTGGTACTTCTTCACCTAGTGTTTCACCAGCTTCAGCTAGTAAAGCTTCGTAGTCAGCAGTTAAGATTGGGATGATTTGGTTTTGTGGTAATGCGTCAGCGTAGTCTGCTAAGTTTACAACGCCCGTTGCCATTGCATCCATCACCACACGGTCTAATGAAGGTCCTTCTTCACGTTCACCAGATAGCATTGTATAGCCGTCCCCGCCTTGTGCTAAGAAGTCGTTAGTTGCCATGAAATAACTACCACTTGCGTCATCAGCCACTAATTCAAATTCACCTGTTTCACGGTTTAAGATATAAACACCTAAGACACGTTGACCTGCTTCTAATGTTGGGTCGAAGTAGATTTTGATGTCAGAAGATACTTGTAAGAAACCACCTAAAGCCGCTAAGCTTGGTAAGTTTGAATCTTCATCGATTGCTTCTACAGTGAATTGACCATCAGAAGATGAATAAGATTCAGTCACAGTCGTTGCTGAGTAAGCCAATTCAAACATGTCGTAAATTGTTTCACCAGTTACTTGGATTTGAGAGATAATGTTACCAAATGGTAAAACAGCAATCACGTCGCCTTCAGTGATTGGTTCACCTTGAACGATTTGGTCACGAATACCACCACCGTTGATCATAGCGAAATCAGTTGGGTTGTTGAACCCACCGTTACGGCCATATTCAACCATTGCGTCAGTAACGTAAGTACCTGCGTTTGTTTCGTGTGAACGCGCGTACTCACGAACACCGTTAAACCAGATTGGATTTTCTTCAACGATCACACGACCCGTTTCTTCTTCAAAAGCCGCAGAAGCTTCATCAACAATCGCTTGAACTGTTTCATTTGTGCGGCCGGCAGTTACTTGGTTGCCCTCTTCGTCAAATTCATAACCAATTGTTTCTAAGACAGTTTGTGCATCTACTAATTGACCCTCTGTTAATGAAGGATCAACAAAGTTCAATGTCACTAAACCAATGTTGTTTAAAGCAGTACCAGTTTGTTGCAGTAAAACATTACCATAACGTTCATTGGCAAAAGCTGTATGAGAGTGACCATCTAAAATGATAATTTGGTAAGCATCGAATGCTGCAACGTCATCTAAAGCCACTGCTAAAGCAGTAGCACGCCATTCCTCATTCGTTGTTGCATCTACACCTAAGTGAGATAAGATGATAAAGGCGTCTTCAATTGTTGTTTGGTCTTCAATTAAACGGTTAATTTCATTAATTGTTGTATCAATTGGAGATAAGAATTCAATGTTTTGAACGTTATTTGGATGTGTTTTAGTCGCTGTTTCTGGTGTTGATACCCCAACGACGCCTAAGTTATACCCTTGTGTCGCAACGTTTGTAGAAGGTTCAAATACCAACTCTTGGCTATCTGCATATACAGTGTTTACAGATAATACAGGGAAACCAGTTTCATCTTGATAACCAGTTGCAACATCTTGACCGAAGTCAAATTCGTGGTTACCCACTGCCATTGCGTCATAGCCAGCCTCATTCATCGCTTCAGCCATCGCTGCACCTTCATCATGGTTAGATAAAGGTAACCCTTGGAAAGCATCCCCAGCATCTACAATCACATCTGCGCCAACTTCTTCAAAGTATTGGGCTGCATTTGCGATACCAATTACACCGTTACCTTGTTCAGCACGACCGTGAATGTCATTTGTATGGGCAATGGTAATTTCATCCACACGACCGTCGCCATCAGTATCTGCGTCGCTTGCTGCAGTCGTTACAGGTGTTTCAACGGCTACTTCTGACACTGTTAAGTCTTCAGTAATCACGTCTTCAACAACTGGATCTACAAGTGTTGATTCTTCAACGCCAGGTTCAGTAGCTATTTCTTCTGTTGTTTCAGTTACTGCTGAAGATTCTGCTGTTTCACTTGCTACTGTCTCTTCAGTTGCTGGCACTTCTTCAGCAACCACTTCAGAACTTGTAGCTTCAGTACTTGTGGCATTTGCGGCGGGTGTTTCTGCGACAGCGGTTACTTCTGCTGCTTCAGCTTGAGGTGTAGCTGCTAAACCAACGACACCTGCTGCTGTGATTGATAACACAATACGACTAGTAGAAATAAAATAACGTTTTGACATTTTCTCCTCCTCATATAAAACCCAATAAGTGACTCACTAATCATATCATACCGACCACATGTTAATATTCGTATTTGAATGGTGTAAATTTTATGTAAACGTTATTTTTTCGATAAAAAAAGCAGATTTCCGAAAAAGGAGATCTGCTTCACTGTAAATATTGCAAAAAATATTACTATTTTAGCTACCAAAAGAAACTTTGATATCTTGATCATATTGATTATCTAACATACCACGTTGGCAGTATGCGATATCGTCTTCAATGCGGCAAATCTTAACCAATTCGTTTTGAACGAATTCACCGTCAGGAATTGCGCTTTTTGCCTTATAAACCATTTGATCCACTAAGACGCGAATTTCGCCAGATTGATCTTTTGTCACTGGTTCAACGACAATTGCTACCCTATTCATCAACATTACTATCTCCTAAATATATAAATACAGCCATTTGTCACACTTATTTTATATTCTTTAGTAAGTCATGTCAAATATTGCCAAGTTGCACTTTCTCATCGTTTTTTCAAAATAAACATATTATTGTACTTGATGATAACTTAAAACCCATTCTTCATTATATAATTGGCTGTCTATTTCTTTTAAATTTTCGGCAATTTCTGGGTTAAACGATATATGGTCGAGAATGTCCTTTTGCAAGTCTAGACCTGGTGCCAATTCAGTTAAAACCAATTTCGCTTCCTTATCCAATTCAAACACCGCTCTATCGGTTACAATGGTTATTTTCTTACCCGCCTTAACTGCTTTTAACCCATTGAAAGTAATATAAGATAGGGCGTCCGTAAATTTACTTTTACTTCCTTGGTCATCAATTACTAGTTGGTTATTTTCAATATGACTTTTATCTTTCACCATAAAAGGACCTACAAAAATAATTTGCTTTGCCCCTTCCGCAATGTCCATCATACCACCAGGCCCCATAATACGATTACCCAATAAAGTCGTATTCACATTGCCATTTTGGTTTATTTCACCAAATCCAAGTACTGTTGTCTCTAGACCGCCACCATGGTATAGGTCGAACATGTCACCAGAGTTAATGACTGCCTCTGCATTATAATTTGGTCCATAGTCAAAACCGGGAGCAGGCACCCCACCAACAGCCCCTAAATCTGTGGTGAAATGATATTGATCCAGTAAATTGGCTTCATAAAATAAATTAGATACCATACAAGGAAGTCCAACGCCTATATTAATAATCGAATGCCGTTTCAATTCCAAAGCTGCCCTACGCGCAATCACCAATTTAGGGGACAACGGTGCTGGTTTTATTGGTAAATGATGGCTACGAATTTCATTTGAAAGTAACGGATTATAGCTGGTAGCAAAAGTTTGTTGATGATACTCAGCTGTCCCTTTATACACATAATCCACTAAAATTCCTGGTACAAGAACGGATTTAGCCTGTAAACTATCTTTTTTAACTACTTGTTCAACTTGAGCAATAACAATTCCACCAGAATTCTTGGCAGCAATAGCCATTGTTAAAGCCTGTAGATTCATGGGCTCATGGTTAAAGGCCAAGTTCCCGTTCTCATCAGCATAAGTTGCTTTGATAACGGCCACATCAATCCCAATGTTTTTATAAAATAACCATTCTTCTCCTTGTAATGTTTCAACTGTCATTAAGTCTTCTTGCTGACGAGCTTTATCAGACATTTTTCCGCCAGATTGACGGGGGTCCACATAGGTATCAAGTCCTACTTTCGTCCACACACCTGGTCCTTTCTCTGCGGCATTTCGATAAAGTAAGCCAATCGTGCCTTGTGGTATAATAAATAGTTCAATTTGATTGTCCAAAGCAGCTTGCCCAGTTAATGGGGCGCCGTGGATATGTGACCCGATATAGCGTTTGAGTAATCCAGGCGCCAGCAATAAGTCAATGCCCGTTCCCTCACCGCGACTGAGTCCTGCAACTGATATCACCGTAATGTCTTTTGGATGACTGGTTTGCTCATATTGATAACGTAAGGCACCAAAAAATTCCTCCGCCAAACCGCCAATACCACTAGTTGTAAAAGCAATGCGTGCCTCATCTTTCACTAAGGTGACAATTTCTGTTACTGAACGTACCTTACTTTTCATAGTCCACCTCTAAATTCTTTTTAATGCTTCAATAAAAATAGCGGACTAAGTTTTCGCACCCGGTCCGCCAAAAGACTTTTAAACAAACTATACAAAGGCGCTAAACCCTGTTAAATGTCGCCCTATAATCAAACTATTCACTTCATGTGTCCCTTCATAGGAATAAATAGCTTCTGCATCGCCAAAATATCTTGCGACTTCCGTATCAACAGTAATACCATTTCCTCCGCAAATTTCTCTACCCAATGCGACAGTTTCCCTTAATAAGCGCGCATTTTGCATTTTAGCAATTGAAGCTGGTACTTCAGCATATTTCCCCTCAGTTTGAAGTTCAGCTAAGCGATAAGATAAGGATAAGCCAGTTGCAGCATTCGCTTGCATCCTCGCTAATTTTTCCTGGGTAATTTGGAATTGACTAACTTTTTTACCGAACTGTTCTCGCTGTCCCGTGTATCTCAAAGCCGCTCTTAAGGCACCCGCATGCCCACCTGCCGTAATATGGGAAACGTCTGCACGCGTTGCGTAAAGGATACGCGAAACGTCTTTGAAGGATTGAATTTTAGGTAGTCTAAAGGCCTCAGCTACCTGAACATTTTTTAAATAAATATGGCCATTTTGTACCAGTCTTAGGGCTATTTTCCCATCAATCTTCTCTACAGTAAGCCCTTCGGTTGCAGTTGATACCATGAAGCAAAGGATATCATTATTTTCTGGGTTACGGGCAAACACTGGTATGAAATCAGCTGAACCTGCGCCGCCAATCCACCGTTTCTCACCATTTAATAGCCAGTTATCGCCATCTCTTACTGCTGTTGTCGCCATACCACCAGCAATATCAGATCCATGGTCGGGCTCTGTTAGGGCAAAACAAGTCTGCCATTCAAAACTAGTAAATTTTGGTGCAAAATAATCAATTTGTTTCTGACTTCCGCCTAGTAGTAAGGTAGTAAAGCCTAGCCCCGCATGGACAGTCATAAAGGTGGCTAAGGACATATCCGTCCTGGCCAATTCATAATAACGGAAAAGATTAAAATATTCGCTCACTTTATATGGGCGCTGACCTTCTTTGAATAAATCAGGATGGTTCATTAAACCTAGGTCGCCGACCGCTTTAAAGCCCTCAAAAGGAAAAGTCTCTTGTTTCCAGTGCTGTTTTAAAGTAGGCGCTATTTGGCTTTCTAATACTTGACGCAATTTACTTAACAATTCAACTTCTATTTCAGTTAATTTTTGGCTGAATCCGTATACGTCCTCAGGATATAAATCTGAAAGTATCTGCTGTTTATCCATATACCTACCCTCCTACTTAAATACAGCTGAAAGGTTAGTCATATAGGCATGTCGTTCTTGGAAACCATTAATCAGCTCCTCAAATATTTCATCAACTGTCATAATCTCGTTAATCCGCCCCACACCTTGGCCCATGCTGAGTTGCGCATGTTGGACATCACCATTTTGCATCGCTTCATAAGACCTACGCCCTGAAATCAAAGGCATCAGTGTTTCTAGCGTCGCGCCGTCTTTTTCTGCTTGAAGAATTTCTTGAGCCATTTCATTATTCGCCACACGCATAGCATTTCTTAAAGAAGTCATTGTTAAAACAGTTCCATTTTCTGGTATCTGTAATAAGGCTTGCCGATATGTATCAGAAGCATTCACTTCTGGTGTTGCCAGAAATCTAGTGGACATTAAGACGCCATCTACACCTAAAGCCATAGCGGCATATAGGCTTTTACTATCCACAATCCCACCAGCAGCCAATACAGGTACAGACATTTTCTCTACCGCTTTAGCCCAAAGTACTGGACCAGAAACAAGATCTACTCCCGGATGGCCACCACCTTCAGCACCAACAAAGGCAATGATATCCGCACCATCTTCCTGTGCCGCTAACCCATGGCGGATAGAAGTAACTTTATGAATCACTTTAATACCAGCATCTTTCAATGGTTGGATAAAGTTTCTTGGCCGTTGACCAGAAGTTTCAACGACTGGTACCCCCTCTTCAACCAAGACTTGAATATAATCCATAATCACTTCTGGCATAGCTACTTCAGGCACTAATGAAATATTGAAGCCAAAGGGTTTATCCGTTAAAGTTTTCATTTTTTTGACTTCAGCTCTTAAGCTATCTACATCCGGGAAAGCCATGGACGGTACTATACCAAGTCCACCAGCATTTGACACAGCTGAAGCAAGTTCAGCCAGCGACATATACTGCATTCCCCCTTGAATAATTGGATATTGAATGTTGAGCATTTCAGTGACACGCGTTTGCATATTGGATCGCTCCTTCTCATATTAACGATTAGAGGTTATCAAATAGGCCTGCGCTTATGATGAAAGTTCATTATCCGCACCATCAATATTTGATAACCATTCATTATTCCTCATCTAGAAAATCATATTTAAGGCTTTGATTTTCTAAATAAAAATTCTCTAAAATAGATTGGTATACAAAATTTTCAACTTTTGAATACCCTGCTTTTTTCTCACGTACTAAGGTTGGCGTATAGGGAATAGGGTCTTCAAATCTTTTCTCAACAATCCCCATCTGATTTAATTTGGCAATAAATAAACTAAAATATACTGTTGGTAATAACGCCACCAACTGATTATAGAGGACCGTTTCAATCATGTAGTCCCAAGAGCCTGAAGTAAATAATTGAATCGCCTTAGAATCATGGGTATGCAATTTCTCCGTCACCAAATCATGTACGACATCTTCCTTGTTATAAGTAACATAATGATAGTCATCTAAGTGTGACCATCTAAGCAAGCGTTTCGTCACTAAGGGATGATCTGGTCCCATAAAAGCCACAATTTCTGTTCGTACCAATTGATGGGATTCATATTTATCTTCATCGAGTATTTCAGGTGGCACTAAAACGGCCATATGAATCATATTATCTTGTAGCATCCGATATAAATCATTGGTACCCGCCTCTACAATTTCAATATGGGCATCTGGATTTTCAATAAGGAATTGAGGAATAAATTTGTTGAAGAAGAATCTTAAGTAAGTTGGATGAATCCCAATCTTGATACGCCCTTTATGGACGAGCGATTCTTTTTCAATCACTTGTTCTAAATTGTTATATTGGTTCAATACCTTTAAGGCTGAACCATACACCCGCATCCCAGATTCGGAAACGCTTACAATTCTGCCGTTCTTTCGGTTGAAAAGCGACACACCCTGTTGTTTTTCAAAATTTTTAATAAATTGACTTAAAGCTGACTGTGAGACAAAAAGATTTTCTGCGGCAACTGTTAAATTCCCATTTGATTTTACAATCTCCACGAAATACTGCATTTGGTTGATGTCCATATTTATTGGCTCCTTTACGTTTCTTCTTGCCAATAGTTTAACATACCAGGCTATTTTCCTTGGAATTGAGGCTTTCTCTTTTCTAAGAAAGCAGTTACTGCCTCGCGATGATCTTCAGTTAAAGAAGCCCTGCGCATATATTTCGCTTCTAATTGGTTATTCTCTAAAGCCTTTGGATATTGTAAATCATACATAATCGTCTTTTGGTAAGCGATAGCTACAGACGGGCTAGTAACAAAACGACTAGCTAAGTCTAACGCGGCTACTAGTAATGCTTCATCCGCTACTACTTGGTAAGTAAGTCCATAGTCTTCGGCTAAGTCAGCGGTAATGGGTTCATTTAGCATGACATGACGGTTGGTCCGGTAAACGCCAATTGATTGACTCAAATTAAAGAGCAAGCTAGTATCACCTGGAAAAGCCATCTGAATGAAGGCCGTCACTAATTGTGCCCCTTCCCCCATTAATATAAAATCACAAGCCAAAGCTAAACCTAATCCAGCACCAGCTGCCACACCATTTACGGCTGCAATGACGGGTTTAGATGACCCACGAACAGCTGCAACCATTTCCCCTGTTTTAATCACCCCTGATTCAGGAATCCCTCCACCTGATGCCACTAAGTCTTTGAATTGACGAATGTCTCCACCAGCACAGAAGTATTTTCCAGCCCCAGTAATTACAATCGCTTTTACATCTGGATTCTCTTCAACCGATGCTACAGCATCAATCACTTCCTGATAAGTTGTTTCAGAAAAGGCATTACCGGAGGCTTCACGATTAAAGGTAATCCTTGCAATGTGGTTTTCAATGGTAAATAAAATTGTTTCAAACATTGATTTACTCCTTTGCAAAATGGGCAAGTGACTAGCTAAGCCTATAGATTTCGGATAATTTAGCTAATCACTGCCAACATCTTGTTTAGCGAATATACTCAAATATACCCGCAGCCCCCATACCAGCACCTATACACATAGACACCATGCCGTACTTACTACCTTCACGCTTGCCCATTTCAGCTAGCAACCTTGATGTTAAAATCGCACCTGTTGCCCCTAAAGGATGTCCTAGGGCAATCGCTCCACCATTCACATTGGTGATGGATTGATCAATACCTAATTCACGAATTGACGCTAAAGCTTGAGAGGCAAAGGCCTCATTTAACTCGATTAAATCCAAATCATCTAAGGTTAAGCCAGTAAGTTCTAAGACCTCTGGAATGGCATAGGCTGGGCCAATCCCCATATATTTCGGATCAACGCCAACAGCCTTAAAGCCAACAAAACGAGCAATTGGTTTAACCCCTAATTCTTTGACCTTATCGCCGGACATTAAGACAACAAAACTTGCACCATCAGAAATTTGTGAAGCTGTTCCTGCTGTCACAGTGCCATCTGCCTTAAAGATTGTCCGTAATTTTCCTAAAGTTTCCATTGAAGACTCTGGTCGAATCCCTTCATCTTGATCAAAGATTTTTTCTTCTACCTGTGGGCCATGTTCGGTATAGCGCACTTTATGGGTAGTAACCGGTATAATCTCATCCTCAAAACGACCAGAAGTTTGTGCTTTGTGGGCCCGGCGATGACTTTCTACACCAAAGGCATCCTGGTCTTCGCGACTAACCTTGTATTTACTTGCTACATTTTCAGCAGTTAACCCCATTGGGTAAGATACTCCCGAATCATCTTTTTGTAAGGTTGGGTTATTTGTTGGTTCATTCCCACCCATCGGAACTGCACTCATAAACTCAACACCACCAGCTACTAAAACATCTGATTGACCAGCCATAATAGCATTAGCTGCTATAGCAATTGTTTGCAATCCCGATGAACAATAGCGGTTCACTGTTTGACCAGCAACTGTATAAGGTAACCCCGCCCGTAAGGCAATTGTACGGGCAAAGTTCATCCCTTGCACACCTTCTGGAAAGGCTGATCCGACAATGACATCCTCAATTAAAGCTGGATCAAAGTCACCTTCAATACGGTCAATGACCCCTTTTAATACTTCAGCAGCAACATCATCTGGACGATCATTGGCTAGGGCACCATTCGGCCGCCCTTTACCAATCGCTGATCGTCCATAAGAAACGATATAAGCATCTTGCATCATTCGTTCATTCCTTCCTAATTTCATCCACTAGTTTCGTAATGGTTTACGTGTTTCTAACATATAGGCAATCCGTTCATATGTTTTTTGGTTGTTCGCCAATCTAAGGAAATGCAATTTTTCTAGATGTTGTAACCAATCTTGGTTAACAAGTGTTCCCTCAGGCAAGTCTCCACCTGTCATAATTTCTGCAACGGTTAACCCTAATTCCATATCATAGTCACTGATAAAATGACCTAGTCGCATCGCATCTAATTGACCTTCCACAACCGCTTTGAAGCTAGTACCTAGAATCGGGAAGTTCATCTTAGTCCGCGGAATAAAGTTCGTCTTAGATAAGTAAGTTAACTTGTCTAAGGCAATCTCCACTACACTATCACTAGCTGCCACAATATCGTCAGACTCTCTTAGATAGTATTTATCTCTGGCTTCATAAGCTGACATCGATACGTCACCAGAAGCTACACGCGTAATGACATCTCCTAGAATACGCATTTTTGCATCTTTTTGGATTGGCATATTCATTACACGTTCCGTTAATTCCGCCAAACCACCGCCACCTGGGACTAGACCAACACCCACTTCAACTAACCCGATATAAGATTCCGCTGAAGCGACAATATAAGGTGATGCTAAAACTAATTCAGCCCCACCACCAAGTGCACGACCCCGAACGGCTGTAACAATTGGTTTTGCTGTGTAGCGAACCCGGTTAACCGCTTCATGTAGTTCACTGATTGTTTGACCAATTAACGCATCAACCCCGTCAGACTCAATGGCTTCTTTCATCATATTCAAATTCGCACCAGGACTGAAATTCGGCCCATTTGAATAAATCACCATCCCCACATAGTCATCAGACTCTAACTCATCCACAGCTTTAATCAATTCAGCTGATAACTCGCCTGTGATTGTGTTATTTGGCGTATGGAAATTAAATAATAACTGATTATCATTGATCACACTTAAGGTTGATGCCTCTGTTTCCCAAATATTTGCATCTACTTTTTCACTGATTGGTGTTAGATTCTCAAGAATCTCCCCTTCTTTGTAAAATGGTTCACTTCGATTTGCTACCCATTCTGGTAAAGGTCCTATCTCTTTTTCAATACGATCTTTTACCCGTTCAAAGCCCATTAAATCCCAAAGTTGGAAGGGACCGACTTTCCAATTGAAGCCCCAAACCATGGCACGATCAATATCTTTATAATCTACTGCCGCTTTAGGAATATTATTCGCCGCGTAATAGAAAGTACTCGCTAAAGTTTCCCAAAGGAACTTACCAGCTGTATCTGTGGCATTAAAGATGACATCCATATTCTTTCTCAAATTGCTTGAAAATTCAGCTAGAATAGGTAAATTCGGCTTCTCAGCAGGTACATATTCTAGGGTTTCTGGATCTACCACTAAACGCTGGCGTCCTTCTTTTTTATAAAAACCATGACCAACCTTATTACCTAAAGCCCCTGCTTCAACCAATTTGCCAATTAAAGTAGATTGATTGAAATATGGCTGTTCGCTTGGATCTTGCATCAGGCCTCCAACTACAAAAGTAGCCACATCATTCCCTACTAAGTCGGATAAACCATAAGTCCCAGTGCGTGGTCGCCCAAGTACTTTTCCTGTTAAGGCATCTACTTCCGTGATTGATAAGCCGTCACGTTCTGCTCGATACATAATATCACTCATAGAGTGGGTGCCCGTTCTATTGGCAATAAAGGCTGATACATCGTTAGCGACAACAACCCCTTTACCTAACTTTTTCTCAGTAAAGACTTTTAATTGGGCAATTGTTTCTTCAGAAGTATCTGCTGTTGGGATCAATTCCACCAACTTCATATAGCGAGGCGGGTTAAAGAAATGCATCCCAAGAAAACGTTGCCGCTCGTCGCCTTTAAAGACTTTGGCGATAGCATGAATAGGAATTCCTGAAGTATTGGTGGCAAGAATTGCCTCTGGCTTAGCCACTGCGGCAATTTTCTCCCAGATACTATGTTTAATCTTGATATCTTCTTTTACCGCTTCAATAAAAATATCGGCGTCTGAAGGCGTGGTTAAATCGTCATCAAAGTTTCCGTAGGTTAGGTTTCCTTGGAATTGGCTTTGATATAACATGGGTTTCTTCCGGTCAGTAATTCGGTCATAACCAGATTTTGACAGTTTATTCGGTTCGTTTTCGTCAATCACGACATCTAGCAATTGCACTTTCAACCCTGCATTTACTAGCAAGGCGGCAATCTGACTACCCATGACACCAGCTCCGAGAACGGTCGCTTTTGTAATTGTCATCTTATTTCCCTCCATCTTTGGTCATTGAAACTATCTAAAAGCGGTTGGGCAGAACACCTGCAACGTCCGTCCGCTTCGCTTATAAGGTTCTATTTTCATTTTATTTTGGTTTTCTTTTATGGTTATAAATCCCCATTTAATTGTTAGTTAAAAGCTGCTTGTCCAGTTAAAGCACGACCAATAACTAGCGCATTTACTTCATGCGTTCCTTCATAGGTATAAACTGCTTCTGCATCTGCAAAGAAGCGAGCAATGTCATTGTCTACTACAATCCCGTTACCACCACAGATGCCGCGACCCATAGCCACTGTTTCACGAAGTCTTAAGGCATTCATCATTTTACCAACTGAAGTTACTACTTCGTTGTAGTCACCTTCTTCTTGTTGGCGTGCAATTTGTGAACATAAGGCCATTGCAGCGGTTAGATTTCCTTGCATCATGGCTAATTTCTCTTGAACTAATTGATAATTCGAAATTTCTTTACCAAATTGTTTCCTTTGAGAAACGTATTTTAAGCTAGCTTGTAAAGCACCTGCCATTGCACCGGTGGCCATGTTGGCAACTCCTGCACGTGTTGAATATAAAACTTTCGCAATATCTTTAAATGAATTGATATTTTGTAGTCGATCGCTTTCAGCTACTTCGACATCCTTCAAGTGGATATTGGCATTTGGCACAATTTTTAAAGCAATTTTATTTTGAATGACGTCAATATCTAAACCAGCTTGTCCCGCCTTAACAATAAAGCATTTGGGTTTTCCAGTTTCTTCATCACGGGCAAATACTGGAATCACATCAGCAACGGATGCCCCCCCAATCCAACGTTTCTCACCATTAATGATCCACTTATCTCCTTCACGTCTAGCACTCGTTTCTAGACCCCAGGCTACGTCAGAACCGTGGTTTGGTTCGGTTAAAGCGAAGCAAGTACGTAATTGGTGGCTAGCTAATTGTGGAATGTATTTTTGGACTTGCTCTGGGCTCCCACCAAATAGGAAGGTATTAAAACCTAAACCAGTATGTACACCCAATAAGGTATTCAAGGAAACATCAAAGCGTGATAGGGTAAAAGCGAAGAAGAATTGGAATAATTGACTAGTTGTCTTTTTACCTTCACGACCTTCAAATAACAGCGGGTTATCAAAATATCTTAATTTCCCCATATCTTCAAAGAATCCTTTTGGTTCCGTTTCACTTACCCATGCCTCATTTAATCCACTACGGTATTTACTTTCTAATAATTCAACCAACTGTCTTAAAATTTCAATTTCTCCATCAGTTAAACCACTTGAAATCTTTAAGATATCTTCTGGGAATAACGCTTTTAATACTGCTTCTCTATTTTCCATGAGGTAAACACTCCTTATTATTTATATATAGATCAATTGTCACGCTGGTTTTGCTTAATTGAATATTTTCTAGTAAAACTAACAAAGATGATATCGCTTACAAGGTCATATTAATACCAATAAGCTATAAAGAAAAATAAGCCTCATTAATACGGACTATGAGCAATACTAATAGTTATTGTAAACGCTTTCTTAAAAGGCGTTATTAACAATAACTATAAGTTGAACTAATACCTATTATTAAAAAATGGAATACAAAATCCTCTATATAGTTGGTTTTTACAAGCAATTATTATTAGGTAAATTTAAAAACAAATAAAAAAAGCACTAGGAAAATAAGCCTCCTAGTGCCTAAATGAATCTTAATTTTAACTACCTGCGCTTGCTGTCAAATTTTCTTTAGCGTGCGCTGCCATCATACGGCTAAGTTCTAGACGGTCTGGTTTACCAACTGAGTTAACTGGGATTTCATCAATTTCCATGTAAAGTTTTGGCGTCTTATAACCGGCAAGTTTTTCTAAGCAGAATTGATCTAGTACTTCTTGGAATTTGTCTGCGCCTTCAACATCTTTATTGACCATAATCGCTGCTGAAACAGATTCACCAAATTTTGGATGTTCAAATCCAAGTACAATAGCTGATTTAACCAATGGATGTTGGGTTAATACAGCCTCAACTTCAGATGGTAGGACATTTTCCCCACCAGTAATAATCAATTCTTTCAAACGATTGACTAAAGTCATTTCACCATATTCGTTTAAGTAAGCTAAATCCCCAGTTCTAAAATAGCCATCGTGGAAAGCTTTGGCATTTTCTTCAGGCAGCTTCCAATAACCAGGTGTTACGTTCTTCCCTTTCACCAACAATTCACCAATTTCACCTTGCGGTAATGGGTGCATCTCATCATCTACAACGATCATTTCATCAAATAAAAGAGGAGAACCAATTGTAGCTGGGCGCTCATTAGCGCGTTGACTAGTATTAAACGTTAATAAAGGCGCTTCGGTTAAGCCGTAGGCGTTAATAATCATTTTACCCATTTGTTGGAAAACTTTTTGCACAGCGGGTAATGGTGGTGACCCCCCTGCGACTAATAAGTCTACGCTCATTAAGTTTTCTGGTTTAAAGTCAGGTGAAGCGATAATACCGTAGTACATGGTTGGAATCATGACCAGTACATTTGGTTTGTATGTACGGATCCAATCGTTAATGGTTTCATAGTTGAAGTAGCGTTCTAAGACTAATTGACCGCCTACAACTAACATTGGTATCGCAATATCAATAAAACCTAAAATATGGAACATTGGGGTTGAGCCAATTGTTACCCAGTCCTCACTCATTCTCCAAGATATGATTTGATTGAAAACGTTATTTAGATAACTTTCATGGGTATGAATGACCCCTTTTGGTCGACCGGTTGAACCTGAGGTATAAATTAATAAAATCGGATCTTGCCAATCAACAGACACACTCTCAAAAGGTTGATGGTTACTTAAATCCATCATTTGATTGTATTCAGCCTCATCCACATTGTACTTGATGTAAGCGTCAGGTACTTCTGATAGACGGCCTAAATGGTTAGTTGCATATAAAATATATTCAATACCTGCATCTTCTACCACTCGGGCAATTTCTACTGGTTTTAACCGCCAGTTGAGTGGAACGAAGACTGCACCAATCTTAATTGCAGCTAACAACATATCAATAATAGCAATATCGTTAGGAGCAAAAGTGGCAATCCGGTCTCCCTTTTTGATGCCTGCATCCTCTACCAAGTGCCGAGCTAAAATTTCCGCTCGTTGATTTAAATCTTGATAGGTAAATTCCGTGTGTTTCAATGGATCAATCACCGCCACCTTTTCAGGGGAAGTAATTGCGCGCGTTTTAATCCAGTCCAAATTCATTGTTTATCTCTCCTTAAACACTAGAATTTGTAAGCGCTATCATCTTTTGTTACTCTCATTTTACTAAAAACTCAAGCCATGTCTAGAAAATCCTTTATTTTTTAAGGAATTAAATGAGAAGATGAGACACAAAAGCCCACTAATAGGGATTCACTTAAAACAATATTGTATAATTTTTGGTGAATTTGATGATTTTGCCCATGAAAAAAGTAGGACCAGAGTTAAACCCGGTCCTACTTTTATTAATCTTCTTCTTTTAGTGCTGATACCATTTCCACTTTCTTCAATTTGTAGTGCATGAAGATCATGACCACAAGGGAAAATGCTAAGGTAATCAGACTTGCGTATAGGTAAGATTGCCATTGTATCACAATCGGGAAGAAT
Organism: Aerococcus sp. NPDC058936; assembly: GCF_042741995.1. Classification (NCBI taxonomy): domain Bacteria; kingdom Bacillati; phylum Bacillota; class Bacilli; order Lactobacillales; family Aerococcaceae; genus Aerococcus; species Aerococcus sp. NPDC058936. The sequence goes on from NZ_JBHYKZ010000002.1 coordinate 70,727, forward strand.
ACTTGATCGATTGCCACTGTATTTAAGATATAGCCTAGTAAGCCGTAACCTAAGAAATTCCCAATGATAATCCCAACCATGGTTAAGAATAAGGTTTCTCGATAAACATACATGCTGACTTCAAGTGACCGGAATCCTAGCACCTTAACTGTCGCTAATTCGTGCATCCGTTCTGACACATTAATATTGGTTAATGAGTAAAGGACGATAAAGGCCAGGCCTCCCGCAGAAATAATCAAGACGACGGTAACCAAATCAAGGGCTGATAGGGTTTCTTCAAAGTCCGTGATTTGACTAGCATTTAAACTTGTCCCAATGACGCCAACTTCTTCTTTGACTTGGTCAAAGATTGCGGATTGGTCGCTAGTAGATAAGCCACTATCAAATTGAACAAGGGCTGTGTTGTCTTCATTTACTTCATCGAATACCTCTTGATAGTAAGCGTCTGTCATGTAGATTTCATGACCTAGATAGTTGGTAATAACGCCTTTTATAGAAAATTCATAAGGATCGCTATTGGTATCCACTAAGGTCACTGTATCTCCTGGTTGCACGCCTAACAATGAGGCTAGCTTAGCGGTGATAAGGATACCTTCTTCAGGTAAGGACATTTGATTTTCGGTGTCTAATTCTTGCAATTGGAAGTAGTCATGGTAGTTGCTGTCTGATTCAAAGGCCATAACACTTACAATTTGTTGGGTGATTGAATCGTCATCGGTCATCAGTACATCACGGGTCAGTGGTAAAACGTTCTCTACGTCGTCATTAGCTGTTAAATCGGTCACTACTTGGTCGCGATCTTCTTGACTGGCATCCATATTAAGTGAAAGGCTCCCGTCATACATTTTCACTTGGCTAAATTGTTCGTCCGGTAGACCTGAAATAGAGTCAGATAGACCGAATCCAGTGACAATCAACATGGCACATCCGGCAACCCCGATAATGGTCATCAAGTTACGCCCTTTATAGAGGAAGATATTCCGCCAAGTGATCTTACCTTGGAAACTCAAGCGCGACCAGAACCCTTTAAATCTTTCTAGGAAAATGTGTTGGCCATTCTTACCAGTAATAGGTTGCAATAAGCGGGCGGTCTTCTCGTTCAGAGTCGTTCTAGTGGTTAACCAAGCTGGTACAACAGTCGTCAACAAGGAAATCCCTACTGCGATTGAGATGTCCATAATTTGCCAAGTGTACATCATGCCAGGTAAGGCGACGGTATTGGAGAAGGCAGTCACAATGATATTCGGGAATAGATAGTTACCGATTGAAATACCGATGACCATCCCTAAAATAGCAGCCACTCCCGCATACATAATATACTTGGTTTGAATGGTTTGTGGGCTATAACCTAAGGCTTTATATGTCCCAATTTGAACCCGTTGCTCCGTTACCATCCGTTGCATATTGGTAAAGGAAACTAAGGCTGCAATCAGGAAGAAAATAATTGGGAAGGCTTGGCCAATTGTCGCCATGTTATCTGCATTATTTTCCCAAGCGGTGTAGCCTGAGACGGCAGAACGGTCGTTAATCGTATATGTCGGTTTATCTAAATCAGCCACTGTTGATTTAGCGTCCGCAATATCTGCTTCAGCGCTAGACAAGGATTCTTCAGCTTCCTGACGTTCACTTTCATATTCATTTCTTGCTTGGTTTAACTCACTTTGAGCTGAATCAAGACTTGCTTGACCAGCTTCTAATTGAGCGGCCACACTAGACATACCTGCTTGTTCTAAGGATACGCCTTCTGCTAGTTGCGACTCAACTTGACTTTTCTGTTGGTCTAGTTGACTTTGGTTGTCATCAATTTCTGATTGTGCTCGGTTTAATTCACTTTCGCCAGACGCTAATTCTGATCTAGCTGAGTCAATTTCCGCTTGTCCAGAAGAGATTTCTGATTCTGCTTCAGATACAGTCTGGTTATAGATTTCACTTGGTCGGTCGGCGAATACGTCTTCAATTTCTGATTGCTTGTCTGCGATGACTTGATTGTACTCGTCTGAATAGGCCTCTAAATCATCTACAGAGGTCACGTCAATAGCGATACTGGTATAAATATCCCCATTAATCGCTTCAGGTGCAACCACCGCAAAACCGTTTAATTGCCCGTCTCCAAGCGCTGTCGCACCGCGGCTAACATTTGAAATTTGCAGTGGTGAGTTCACATATCCAACAATGGTAAAAGTCTCACCTGAAAGAGCTGGCGCACCACTTTCATCATCTTCTGAATCAACGCCTAAAGCAGTTAAACTGATCTCTTGACCAATTTGGTAGTCTTCCTCATTGGCTAATTGGTTATCAATGGCGATTTCATCGGTCGCTTCAGGTAACCGTCCTTCTTGGACATCAAATTGGTTGATATCTGATGTTTCATTGAAGTTTGGATAGAAACGGATTAAATCATGACTCGTAGCAATCTGACGGTCAACATAGGCATACGGTTGATATTCAATATCTTCCACATCTTCCAATAAGGCTAAATCATCCTCGTCTAGCCCCATGGTTGACTGAATAGACATATCTTCTAAGTTGGTTTTGTTAAAATACTTATCCGCTATTGCAATCATATCTGGTGCAGCAGCACGGATACCCACGAAGAAGCCTGTTCCCAAGGCGATAATCAGCAAGAGCGCTAAAAAACGCCCCAGAGTATTCTTAATCTCGCGAAAGCCGTCTAACCATATTTTTCGATTCTTCATTTTCATCAAGCACCACCTACCATTCAATATCTTGAATTGGCATTGGTTGTGCATTTAATTCCTGTGACGAGACAGTGCCATCATTGATTTTGATGACACGGTCAGCCATCGGTGCAATCGCCTGGTTATGGGTGATGACAACAACAGTTGTCCCCTGTTCATTGGTTAAATCTTGTAAGAATCCTAACACCTTTTTCCCAGTTTCATAATCTAAAGCACCCGTTGGTTCATCACATAGTAATAACTTTGGATTTTTCGCAATCGCACGGGCGATCGATACACGTTGCTGTTCCCCACCTGATAATTGTGAGGGGAAATTGTCCTTGCGGTGGTATAAGCCAACTCCTTGCAATGCATCCTTGGCCGCTAATGAATTATCCGAAATTTCTTCAGACACCTCTACATTTTCAATAGCCGTTAAGTTAGGGATTAAGTTATAGTTTTGGAAAATGAAGCCCACTTCGTCACGCCGGTATTCGGTTAACCCTTTCTCGTCATATGAAGCGATGTTTTTATCCGCTACTAAAACTTCACCCGAAGTGACTGCATCCATCCCACCTAGAATATTTAAAAGCGTTGATTTCCCAGCACCAGAAGGGCCTAGAATGACAACAAATTCCCCTTCTTCAATTTCTAAATTTACGTGGTCATTGGCTAAAATTGCGGTATTCCCTGTTCCGTATTGTTTTACAACATCCTTTAAGTGAATGTAAGCCACTATACAACACCATACTTTCCTTTTTAAATTACCCTAATTCTTCGTCTTTTCGCCCAATTCCTTTTAATCATATACTATTTGGTCAGGCAAAATCAAAGAATCGAAACATTTAATTTAAGTTATCAAAAAATACGATCTCATGAATTTTATGATTTTTAAATTAAATATTTCGTTCAATCCCCGGGGTGGTTTGCCGGTTGGGATGCGTTTTGAGGTTGTCTTATCATATTGATTCTTTCTGTTTAACGATGATTCATCCGTCCGATTTGAGCTAGCCCCTCTTTTTCCCAATCAAAAAACGCCCCTAAAGTAGCTTGTTCAAGTCTACTTCAAGGGACGTCATTGTTATGTTATTTTAAATGTTGTTTGTGGAAGGCGAAGTGTTCTTCTAAGAATGTTGCGATGAAGTAATAGCTATGGTCATAGCCTGCTACTTTTTGGTAATTGACTACTTGACCATTTTCCTCGGCGTTTTTGAGGAAATGGCTTTCGTCTAATTGTTCTGGATAGAATTCATCTTGGCTACCTTGGGTGATTAGAATTGATGGCGCGTCAACGTCTTTAATCAGTTCTGTAGCGTCCCATTCTTTCCAAGCGTCTTGATTTTCACCAAGATAAGTCGTGAAGGCTTTGATTCCCCACGGCACTTGGCTTGGGCTTAGAATTGGTGCAAAGGCAGAGATCGCTTTAAAGCGGTCGGCGTTTTTCAAGCCAATAACTAAGGCACCGTGTCCACCCATTGAATGGCCCATGATACTTTCTTGACCCGAATAATGAGGGATTAAATCGGCTGCGATTAGCCCCAATTCATCCACAAGATAATCATACATCTTGTAATGGTTGGCCCATGGTTCTTGTGTGGCGTTCAAATAGAATCCTGCCCCTTGACCAAGGTCATAAGCGTCGTCATCGGCAACATCGTCTCCGCGTGGTGATGTATCTGGAATCAAAACAGCTACTTGCTCTTTTTCAGCTAATCTTTGGAAACCACTTTTTTGACTAAAGTTATCGTCCGTACAAGTTAAACCAGATAAAAACCAAACGAGTGGGATTTCTTGCCCCTTTTCATTAGAGGGCAAGAATAGACTAAAAGTCATGTCGCATTGTAAGGTATTTGAGAAATGGCGGTATTTACGGTGTTCACCGCCAAAGGCACGATTGCTAGCAATCATTTCTAAAGTCAATTTTCATCACTCCCCGTAAGTCAACATGGTACGGATAGATTCACCTTTATGCAGCAGGTCAAACGCCTCATTGATGTCTGTGAAATCAAGGTTATGGGTGATAAACGAATCGATATCAATCTCACCGTTCATGTAATCTTGAACCATACCTGGTAGTTGCGTTCTACCTTTCACGCCACCAAAGGCAGACCCGCGCCATACACGACCTGTTACTAATTGGAAAGGACGTGTGCGGATTTCTTTACCTGCACCGGCAACTCCGATAATGACGCTTTCACCCCAACCTTTATGACAAGCTTCTAGGGCTGAACGCATCACGTCAACGTTTCCGATACACTCGAAACTGTAATCTACCCCACCGTCTGTCATTTCAATGATGACATCTTGGATTGGTTGGTCGAATTTAGATGGATTTAGGAAGTCAGTAGCACCCATTTTTTCAGCTAATTCAAACTTATCTTCGTTTAAGTCGATTACAATAATACGACTTGCTTTCGCTTGCACCAAACCTTGAATAGCCGCTAATCCAATAGCACCTAAACCAAATACAGCCGTCACAGCGCCTTCTTCTACTTTAGCGGTGTTATGGACTGCACCGATCCCAGTTGTGACACCACAACCAAATAGACCGACTTTATCAAGTGGCGCTTCCTTATCAATTTTCGCTAATGAAATCTCAGGAACGACTGTATACTCACTAAAAGTACTTGTCCCCATGTAATGGTAAATAGGCTTGCCATTATAAGAGAACCGCGTAGTGCCATCAGGCATTAATCCTTTACCTTGCGTTTCACGGACAGCACTACATAAGTTTGTTTTACCAGAACGACAGAATTTACACTCTCCACATTCAGCCGTGTATAGCGGAATCACGTGGTCCCCCACCTCAACAGACGTCACTTCATCACCTACAGCAACAACCACACCAGCACCCTCATGGCCTAGTACAGCAGGGAATACACCCTCTGGGTCATCACCCGATAAGGTAAAAGCATCCGTATGGCAAACAGAAGTATATAAAATCTTCACCAATACCTCTTTCGCCTTTGGTTCTTCAACATCAATTTCAACAATCTCCAGCGGTTCACCTGGATTAAATGCAACAGCAGCTCTACTTTTCACTCAAATTCCTACTTTCTGTTGTGTTTTTTCAGTTATTTATATTGTTATAATTACATACTACCATTTCTAGCACAATACTGACATTTATATCACTATCTCATTTTTTGGCAAAAAGACTTCCGAATTGGAAGCTGATAATTCATTTTTACGAGAATTGAAACTGGTCAAGAATTGAGTCATTTTACCGACAACAATCTCAGGCCATGAATTTTACTCGGTACTTTCTAATGATGCACAAAAGTTCGCAAGCCAAAACACGCTTCAAAATTTTTGAGCAGGTAATTTTCTACAAATTATATTTTAATTGAAACTTTTATGAGTAATTTTACCTTCAAGCTTAATCAAATGATAGTGTCTTTCTAGCCAAAGGATGAAGCTTTCCTAGCATGCCTTAACAGTGAAGACTCCAAGGTGCGAGAGCCGACGTCCAGAATGAGTCGTCAGAAAAGCCCTCAGAAATTTTTTCTGAGGGCGGTCCCACTACTAGTTGAGCTCTCTTCAAACGCATAGACATCCATATTCCCTACGTTCTGATTACAAATCTAGCAATGACTGAATGCTTATTATAATTTTTGGAAGATTTCTACTTTTAGGTAGTCACTTTCCGGGTTACCTTTTGGTGCCGGGAAGTCTACTGGTAAGCCAAAGTCAGCTACTGGCATGATGTCCACGCGTGCGTCATCTGAACCTTCACCAATTTGTTTAATGAAATCTTCTTTGGTCATGTTTGCGGCATTTGTTGAACTGACAAGGTAACCACCAGTATTTAAGATAGTTAAAGCTGAAGCAACTAAGTCCCGGTAGTCTTTGCTGGCTTGGAAAGTGTGTTTTTTCGTACGTGAGAATGAAGGTGGGTCAAGAACCACGATGTCAAAACGTAGATCATGTGTTTTTGCATAATCTAAGTAGTTGAATACATCCATCACGCGGACTTTATGTTGGTCACCGATTTCTAAACCGTTGGCTTGGAACTGCTCTTGAGTTAATTGTAGGCTTCGTTTTGCCACATCAACACTCATCGTTTCAGCTGCCCCACCTAGTGCTGCAGCGACAGAGAAGGCCCCTGTGTATGAGAACAAGTTCAGCAATGATTTGCCTGGTGCAATTTCAGTTTGAATGTAGTTACGAACGTTACGTTGGTCTAAGAAAATCCCTGTCATCCAACCATCATCAAGGCGAACGATGTAATTTACGCCGTTTTCTTGGATGGTTAAGGTTTCAGGAATGTCGCCTGCTAAAACTTCTGATTGCTTGGCGCTGCCTGTACCGTCTAAGTTGAATCTGTTTTTCCCAACAATGCCTTTAAGTTCTGGGAATACGTTGTTTAGGGCTTCAAGGATAATGTCTTTATAGCGGTAAATCCCTTCTGAATACCATTGAATCAGGGCGTAACCAGCGTACCAGTCGATTGTGAAACCGCCGATACCGTCACCTTCGCCGTTGAAAATACGGAAGGCAGTAGTCATGTCGTCGATTAATAGGGCCTGGCGTTGGTTCTTGGCTTCTTGTAATTTCGCTTGTACGAAATCAAGGTCACCAAGTAAGCCTGTGTCAGCGTTTTGGTCAGTTGTTAGGATCCAACCCACACCTTTATGTTGTTTGGCCATGTAGCCATAGCCTAGGAATTCATGGTCGATACCGATGATTTCAACTAATTCACCTTCAGTAAATGATGGTGGATTAACGAAGTCTTTTTCAGTTAAAAGGATTTGTCCTTTTTTCACTTGGACTGTTGCCCATTTACGTAGTTCCTTTTTTGGTAATTGTGTGTTTTTTTTAGCCATTTGTATTTCTTCTCCCTTTTATGTACCTGTTGCTGATTTTCACAATGTCATAGATCAGATAACCGATAATTACCCCTGCGCCATTAAAGATGACGTCATCTATATGACTTACGCCTGTTTCTAAATAAAATTGCATGGTTTCAATTGATACAGAAAATAACAATCCCCAAAGTAAAGTGATGAAGAAGGCACGCTTCATCTTAAAAATATAGGGGAACATCATTCCAAATGGAAAGAACCAAACAACATTTCCAAAGAAGTTATACCAGAAGGAAAATGCGGACCCATTTCTTAACTTAATAGTATCAACCAGTGGTACCCAATTTAATTCACTCGACGACCGTTGAAAGTTAAAGGACGCCTGCCACCATTGCCAATCATAACGTAGTACGGTTAAATGTACCAACAATATTAAATATGTGGCGAAGATAAATTTGATTACTTCTCTAAACCAGTCAATCGAATAATCTGTATTCTTAGACCGTTTATAGAAAATGATTCCTGCTTGAATAATCAGTAACGCAATCATATATAGAATGGTTTTATCCAAACTAAACAATGACAACTCTACTAAATGGAAATTTAAAATTCTTCCTGCAGAAATGTCTTCTAGCCATGTAAGTAACGGCCCTAAAAAATACATCTTGTTTCAATCCTTTTGTTACCAGTCGGATAGGTTAAATCCTAGTCGACCTTATTTTTTTCTGCTAGTGTTTCACGGTCGTAAAATACTAGGGTAAATATTGTCCCAACCCCAGCTTCACTTTCCACATGGATAGTGGCTTGATGTAGTTCAACGAGTTGTTTGACAATCGATAAACCTAAGCCAGATTCACCGAATTCGTTATTTTTCCGGGATATATCCGCTTTATAGAATCGCTCCCAGATATTTTCGACTTGTTCTTTCGTCATGCCCATACCTGAATCTTTTATTTTAATATAAGTTTCCCCATCTTGAAAGGCGCTGGACATAAAAATTTCGCCATAATCGGTAAATTGTACCGCATTTTGGGTGATATTGAAGATAATTTGGTGGAATCGGTCATAATCAGCGTAAATCGGCACCTCGTCTGGCATATCCAATTCAAATTTGGTGTGCTTAGCTTTAGCTGTTTCAGATAGTTGCAGGGCAATATCTTTTAAAACTTCGGCCACATTGAATTTTGATTTCTTCAATACGATTTCATTAGACCGGATTTTTTCAATGTCCAAGTTTTCGTTGACTAGACGATTTAAGCGATTAGCTTCCTTGTACATCAAGTCCACAGACCGGTCGATTTTATTTTCTGGCAAAACTTTTTGTCTTAACCCTTCCAATAAACCAATCATAGTCGTTAGTGGGGTCCGGATTTCGTGGGCCACATCCATCATCAATTGACGGCGGATGTTTTCTTGCCGGTCGATTTCCACTTCAGCCTCCCCTAAGGCAACCGCCATTTGGTTAAAGTCTTTGGCTAAATCGTCAAATTCATCAATATTATTAACCTCTAAACGAACGGAATAATCACCTTGGGCAATTTTTTGAGTGGCCTCTTGGATCCGGCGAATCCGTTTATTTTGATAGCCCGCAATAATGACTGAAAAAATGACCGCTATAATCAAGGCAATCATAATGCCTTTGACCACATTTTGCACCAGATTATCAATGATCGCATCGGATTTGCTAGAAGGCACCCCAATGACTAAGTAACCCGCAAAGGTCTGGTCTTCCGCATTGGTCAGTGGCATGAAGATCGCTAAAGCATCTCCATCTTTTTCCGTAAAGCCCATTTCAAAGGTCCGTAAATTCAAATCGTGACCATTTTCAAGGGTCTTCAATTCTTCATCAGTCAACTGATTGTTTGGAATAGTCTTCGCTTCATCGAGTGGATAAATCAATTCATTGTCCGCATTGAAGTAGAATAATTTCATATTGGACGACTGGAGTAAGGGTTCCATTGAAGTTAAGAATTCCGTTGAAATGGTCTGCCCTGAAATAAATTGGGCAATGTCATTCAATTGTTGTTCTTGCCGTAGGAGCACTTGGTCCCTAGAAAAAGAAAACAAAGTCACCCCCATGGCTACTATGGTCATTCCAATAACCACTAGAAAGCTGAGGATTTGTTGGTAAAAGAAGTTCAATTTCATTGTTAAACACCAGTTTCGTCGAATTTATAGCCTACTCCCCAGACTGTTTGAATAAGTTGTGGCCCATACTCTTCCATCTTTTGACGTAGCTTTTTAATGTGGGCATCTACCGTACGCTCATCCCCGTAGAATGGATCTTCCCATAGCGTCGTCAGTAAGTGTTCCCGGGTAAATACTTGTTTTGGACGACCAGCCAATAATTGTAAGATTTCAAATTCTTTTGGCGTTAAGTGTTGAATTAATTGGTCGTTATAGAAGGCTTCACGGTTTTGGCTGTTGATCCGGATAAACTCTGTTTGGATATCAAATTGGTCCGCCTTGCCCTTTTCCTCTGTGGCTTCAACTGAAGATTCAGTTAATTGGCTACGGCGGTATAATGCACGCATCCGGGCCATAAAGGTGATTGGGTCAAAGGGTTTGGTCACGTAATCGTCTGCACCAAGGCCTAAACCAAGGACTTGCTCACTTTCTGCATCACGGGCAGTCAACATGATAATCGGCACTTGTTTATTTTGTTGACGGATGTCACGACAGATTTGGATCCCATCTTTACTTGGTAAGTTTAAATCCAAAATCACCATTTCAATGGTTTCCTCGTTGGCTAAATAGTGTTGCCATCCTTCTTCACCATCTTGGATAAAGGTCGCTTCCCAGTCTTTTTGTTGTTCAAAAAACATACTCATCATCTCTGCAACACTTTCGTTATCTTCAATCATCAAGATGTTCATGCTTTCGTCCTCCTTATAAGTCAAATTATTCCTTTAATATTTAGTCCGGCGCTACTATTGGGTGGTTTAGGGCAGCATTTCTATTCTCTTATATTGTACCCTAAAATCCATTATGACCGGCTATCTTTACCTATCTTTTGCCCTAATTTTATAAAATATCAAAAATTTGTGAACTTTTTGGGGGGAATTGGCGAATAAATACGTATGTAATAGATTGGAGGGGTAACCTCTATTGAGCCAGAAATATTAGGAGGATGAAAAATGAATCAAGTGCAATTAATCGGACGTCTAGCCAGAGATGTCACCCTAACTGAAATTTCAAACAACCGAAAAGTGGTCAATAATGCAGTAGCCATTAACCGCAAAGGGAAAGATGGGGCTGACTATGTCGACTTTATTCCTATTACCGCATGGAACGGGACAGCTAAACTCATTGATGCCTACATGCAAAAAGGCGATGAATTAGCGGTTGTTGGTCAATTACGTATGCGTCAGTTTGAAAACAAACAAGGTCAAAACGTTTCAACAATTGAGGTTCAAGTATCTGAAGTGACTTTCCTCCGTAAAAAAATTAGCGTTGATCAACCGCAAAACCCTGACGAACAATTAATGACCAATATCGAAACTCTGATTTTAGATTAATCAAGTAGCATATTAGACCAACTCAACTTAAATTTGGTCCCCATCTTGATTTAGCGAGCGCCCACTTTCCAGTAGAAACTTGTTCTAGTACAATAGACTTAACGACAGGCTATTCAAAATAGCTATTAGGAAACTATTGTAACTAGTTTTTGGTTAGGGGGAAAGCGAGTATGTCTATTTTTCAAATTGTTTATGTCTTTTGCCTGGCCATCCAACTAGGCTTCTATTTTTCTTTCTCCAACACCATCATGCCCGTGCTTGGCAAACAAGCCGGTAACGTTGGCCGAAGAATCATGCAAGACATCAACAAACAGGTTGAAAACGACCGATTTCTAGGCAGTTTTTTTGCACCGATATTTTTATTCATTGCGATGATTTTGCTAGGCAACCCCATTGGCTGGCAAATGTATCTGAGCTTTGTGATTTATTTTGTCGGTGTCATCGGTGTAACTATCGCCTACAATATGCCACTGAACCGCCAACTAGCTAACAGGAAAATCCGAATCGATTGGACTGACTTTGTCCAACAATGGTCTAGGTGGAACCATGTGAGAACTGGGTCTGCCCTAGTCGCCTTAGCCCTAGCCATCATCTAATAATTAGAGATACCACCAACTAATTATTCACTAAACCATTTCTAGTACCAGCTGGTCACCTGCACATGCATCAGCTATAGAAAAAGCCTTGTGGCTGAAGATACTCTTCACCCACAAGGCTTTTATCGTGAATTTTTTTAAACGTTTCTCCTGAGCAATCCTCTGGCTGAATGATTAGCCGATATTATGTAATACAAAAAAAATGATCCATACTGAATTTTGACCCCTACTTTACCAACTGATTGTATACACGTAAATTGCAAACAAAAAAAGCGATTTTCAAGCAGTCACCCACTGTCAAATCGCTTCATTCTATCTATTCTTCTAAATTTATTCTATTGTGTCATTGCTGTATTTCTTAATTGCTCAGCGTATTGGTTAATCTTACGTAGTCGGTGGTTGACACCTGATTTAGAAATCGGTTCACCGTCAACCAGTTCCCCTAATTCTTTAATAGAGGCCTCTGGGTTTTCCAACCGCAGTAAGGCAATCTCTTGTAATTTTTCAGGCAATTCACCGATCCCAACGGTTGATTGAATTAATTCGATATTTTCAACTTGTTTGGAGGCTGCCGTCACCGTCTTATTCAAGTTAGCATTCTCACAATTGACAATCCGATTTACAGAATTGCGCATGTCGCGAACAATCCGAATATCTTCAAACTTCAGCATAGAAGAAGTGGCCCCAATTAGGGCTAAGAAGTCAGCAATCTGTTCTGACCCTTTTAAATAGGCGATATAGCCAGACCGACGTTCGACTGACCGCGCATTTAAATTAAACTGGTTCATCATCGTCACCAAGTCTTCGCAATGCTCTTCATATACTGAGTAAATTTCTAAATGATAAGCTGATTTTTCAGGATTATTCACTGACCCACCAGCCAAGAATGCCCCACGCAAGTATGACCTACTCCGTTGTTCATTCTCCATCATCTCGGCTGAAATATTTGGATTGATGACCAAATTATCTAGAATTTCTAAATCCTTCAAAATCTCCTCAACCCGGTCTTTCACCCGCACAATATAGATATTATTCTTTTTTAATTTCATTTTCTTCCGAACAACCAACTCACCGTGGGTATGAAAAAATTCCTTCAACAGTGAGTAGATTCGTCGTGCAATTGCGGCATTTTCTGTCTGTACATTTAAGATTAAATTTCCATCCATAATAGAAATTGATCCATTCATACGCAAAATGGCTGCTAGCTCTGAACGCGCGTGCTCATAGTCCACTGTTAGCTGAGTGAGTTCTTTCTTTACATCTCCTGCAAATGAAGCCACCAGCTCACCTCTTTCTTATTCACTTTATTTTATGCGATCATTCATGACATCCATAATAGCGCCCACTAATTTATCTTGGTTATGGTAGACCCCACTCTTTTCAAGATTTAAAAAGTCACAGCCAACCACCTGACATTTTTGGTCTGCCAAGCCTTGACGGTCTTGCGTGATTTGAACGAGATAGTCTTTCTCACTGGCACCCTCCAAATATTCAAAGGGTACCGGTGTTTTATTCAATAAAACCGTATCAATAGCTTTAGCCCCTAAGTGTTCGTTAATTACACGTACATGGTCTGCATCTGAGAAATGCTCAGTCTCGCCAAGTTGTGTCATGATATTACAAATATAGACAACTTTGGCGGGCGTGTCAACAATTGCGTTACGAATTTCCTCAATTGCCACGTTCGGCAAAATAGACGTGTATAAAGAACCTGGTCCCAGAATGACCATATCGGCCTGCATAATTTCTGACACCACTTCGCGCCCAGCACGCGGACTGGTGATTGGATTACCCAACTCATCCACTTGCGGTCGGTCATTGGCCAAGCGAACAGTCACTTCTTGAATTTGGTCAGGGTGGGCTACAACAGCTGTTTCCCCTTCAATCATAGTCCCATCTGCAAAGTGCCCTTGTAAAACAAGCGCCTCCTCACAAGCTGGCAAGACCTTGCCGTCTACCTCCATCATATAAGAAAGTAGACGCATAGCGGCAAAGGTATCACCCCGCATTTCAGCAATGGCTGCAATGATTAAGTTGCCAATCGCGTGACCAGAAAATTCTTTATCTTTTTCACTAAAACGGTATTGGAATACATCCTTATATATTTTCTTCATGTCCGATAGTGCAACTAGGCAATTACGGATATCTCCTGGAGGAATTGTACTGACTGCATTACGTAAAGAGCCACTCGACCCACCATCATCAGCCACTGTGACGATGGCTGTGACATTACAATCAGCGTTCTTAAGCCCTTCCAACAAGATAGGAAGACCCGTTCCGCCTCCGATGACCGCAACCTTTGGTCGTCTACCCGGACGTGGATTCTTATTTATCACGATAGGTTCATCGACTCTTTTCTTTTTGTGCGATCACGGTGGATGATGTTGACCTTGTAACCTAGGTCTTGGATATGGTGGGCAACACGTTCAGTCAAGGCAATTGACCGATGCTGACCGCCTGTACAACCGATAGTGATCGTCAGACTAGACTTCCCTTCTTTTTCATATAAAGGTAATTCAAAATCTAATAAATCAGTAAACTTACGGTAGAAAGTCTCTGTTTCTGGTTGAGACATGACGTAGTCATAAACTGGTGTATCTAGCCCTGTCATTGGGCGTAGTTCATCGATATAATGCGGATTTGGTAAGAAACGGACGTCCATCACGATATCTGAATCAATGGGCAAACCATATTTGAATCCAAATGACATAACGTTAACAGTGAAAGTTCCCTCATCTTCAGATTGGAATTCGGTCAACAATAACTCGCGGAATTTACGAGGTGTTAAGTTAGTCGTATCAATCACTGTAGATTCCTTACGAATATCATTTAATAAGATTTTTTCTTTTTGAATCGCTTCTAAGACAGACACCCCATCTTTTTGAAGTGGGTGGGCACGACGTGTTTCTTTATAACGAGCCACTAAAGTCTGATCATCCGCTTCTAGGAATAATACGGACATTTCAATGGTATTCGTGTTATCCATGCCATTAATCTCTGTTAATAACTCATCAAAGAATGAACGTGACCGTAAATCAATCACTAAACAGATTTTACTGATTTTACCTGTTTCTTTGATTAATTCCCAGAATTTAGGTAATAGTGACGGTGGCATATTATCCACGCAGTAGTAACCCATATCTTCAAAACTTTGTAGGGCGACCGTTTTACCGGCACCGCTCATACCTGTGATAATGACTAATTTTAGTTGATCATTCAATTTGTTTTTTCCTCCTTAAAGGGGAGATGCAAGGTTGCCCTTTTGTCGATAAAGCTGCCATACAGCTAACGCTTAAGCCGTTAAGTCGTTTAAGGCTGCCTCATATGCCTTAACTTTTGCTTGAGTTGCTTCCAGTGAATCAGCGACCACCCCAATATAGAACTTAATTTTTGGTTCAGTACCTGATGGTCTAACGGCAATCCATGTTTCATCTGCTAGATAGTATTTCAATACATTCGATTTGTCCATGCCTAAGGCTTCAGTTGTGCCATCAGCAAATTGGCGCGTGTTCTTTAGGTAGTCTTCAGTTTCAACAACTGCTTGGCCAGCAATTTCGCTTAAGCCTTCCCCACGCAAATTATTTAGGATGGCTTCAATTTTCGCTGCACCTTCTTGACCTGGTAAGCTTACAGAAATTGTTTTTTCTTGGTAGGTACCATATTCAGCAAACAAGTCTTGTAAGCCGTCGTAAGCTGTTTTACCGTGTTTCTTATAGAAGGCGGCTACTTCAGCTAATAGTAAAGTCGCTTGAACAGCATCTTTATCACGAACGAAGGCTTTCACTAAGTATCCGTAACTTTCTTCGAAACCAAATAGGAAAGTCTTGCTGCCGTCAGCTTCATAGTTTTTGATTTTTTCCGCAATAAATTTGAATCCAGTTAATACTTCAACTGTTTCAACACCAAATGATTTGGCAATCGTTGTTGGCATTTTACTTGATACAATTGAATTTAAAATCACACCGTTATCAGGTAATGTACCAGTATTTTTCTTAGCGGTTAAAATATAATGCGTCATTAAAGCAGCAATTTGATTACCAGTAATCACTTGGTAGTCACCGTTTGGCAATTTCACAGCTGCACCCATGCGGTCAGCATCCGGGTCAGTCGCGATTAAGATATCTGCATCGTTGTCCTTACCGTACTTTTCAGCCACTTCAAAGGCACCGGCTTCTTCAGGGTTTGGTGATTTAACCGTTGAAAAATCAGCATCCGGTTCTTTTTGCTCAGCCACATAGGTAACATTGGTAAAACCAGCATCTGCTAAAGTCCGCTCCACCAACATTTGGCCAGTACCATGTAGCGGTGTATAAACGATAGATACTTGGTCAGCCATCTCGTCGATTACAGCTTGGTCTACTACAACAGACTTCATATTGTCTAAGTATTTTTGGTCGATTTCTTCACCAATAATGGTAATTGTCCCGTCAGCTTTAAGCGCTGCTTCATCGCCCACTTCAACAGTTAATGGGTTTTCAACCGCACGTACGTTAGCTGTTACAGCATCCGCGTCCACTGGTGGCATTTGTCCACCATCTTCCCCGTAAACCTTGTAACCGTTGTAGTCAGCCGGGTTGTGAGAAGCTGTAATCATAATCCCCGCAAAGGCATTTAATTCACGGACTGCAAATGACAATTCAGGCGTTGGGCGTAATGATTCAAATACGTAAGATTTAATTCCATGTGCCCCCAAAGTTTTCGCCGATTCCATAGCAAATTCAGGTGACATATGACGAGAATCGTAAGCAATCGCAACCCCACGGTCCTTCGCATCTTGACCATAATCTTCTAGTAAGTTAGCCAATCCTTCAGTCGCTTGACGAATGGTATAAATATTCATCCGGTTAATGCCGGCACCTAAAATCCCGCGCATACCAGCTGTACCAAAACTCAATGGTTGATAGAAAGCATCCTCAAGCAATTTTTCGTCAGCTTCAATAGACGCCAAATCCTCTTTCAAAGCACCATCTAAGTTCTCAAAATTACGCCATTGTAAGTAAGTTTCTTTCCAGTTCATCATATAGCCTCCCTAGTTTTAAAAGCGATAACATCTTAATCTTATTGTATCAAATTTTATGAAAAAAGATATATCAAAGACAAGCTGACTGGCAATTTCATATAGGGCGCTAGCTTAAGCAAAGATGGGGCCTTTTTCAATTAAAAAGGAGGTAGACCAAAGCCTACCCCCTTCAAACTAACGCACATTCAACTTGCTTTAGCTATTTCATATAATGTTTAGAACTAGTCGTTTAGTGTTTCAATGTAATTGAAGGCTTCTTGACCACCAATGGCACCATCACCGACTGCTGTTGAAATTTGGCGCAATTTCTTTTGACGAACATCACCAATGGCAAAGATACCAGGAATATCGGTTTGCATATCTTCATCTGTGATAACCCAACCTTCTTCATCTGTGATGTTTAAATCAGCAAATGCTTCGGTATTTGGAATCAAACCAACATAAATGAAGACACCATCTGCAGCCACGTCAGTGACTTCACCAGTTTTCACGTTTTCAACGGCCAAGCCAGTGACTTTCATGTCGTCTCCTTTGATTTCTTTGACAACTGTGTCCCATGTGAAATCAACCTTATCGTTAGACATAGCACGGTCTTGTAAAATTTTTTGAGCACGTAACTCGTCACGACGGTGAACAATATTCACGTTTTTACCAAATTGTGTTAAGTAAGTCCCTTCTTCAACGGCTGAGTCGCCCCCACCGATTACACGAAGGTCTTTGTCACGGAAGAAAGCCCCATCACAAACCGCACAGTAAGATACACCGCGGCCTGAGTATTTATCCTCACCTGGTACACCCAATTTGCGGTGAACAGAACCAGTTGCGATAATGATCGCTTTAGCTTGGTAAGTTTTACCCATATCTGTTTCCAGTAAATGAGCACCTTCATTTGGGGTAACTTTTGTCACTGTCCCAAATTCGTGGACCACACCAAATTGCATTGCCCCTTCGTACATTTCATTGGCCAAGTCTGGTCCTTGAATGTTTTTAAAGCCCGGATAGTTTTCGACATCCGCTGTATTGACCAATTCGCCCCCAGGGATTCCACGTTCTAATAATGCTACAGACAAGTTAGCCCGTGATGCGTATAAGGCAGCAGTCATACCCGCTGGTCCTGCACCAACTACAACTACATCAAATTTTTGAATTTCTTCTGCCAAATTGTACACATCCTTTCTTGTAATTTTTCATTTTTATAATCAATTGCTTTTCTTAACATCGCTTACCATTCTAACACGATTTAAGGGAAAAAGGTTGTAACTAGCTCAAGCTAATTACAACCTTTCACAAAAATTCTCTAATGAATTAAAGTTCATCTTCAATGGATAGTAAGTACTCTTTCAAACCTTCTTTGATATCGTCTTGTTCAAGACCGTATTCAATGCTTGTTTGCATGTAGCCCAATTTATTCCCAACATCATAACGACGACCAGTAAACTCATACGCAAACACGCGTTGCGTTTTGTTTAAACGGTCAATGGCATCTGTTAATTGGATTTCGTTACCAGCACCCTCACCTTGTGTTTCCAACAAGTCAAAAATTTCTGGTGTTAACAAGTAACGACCGATAATAGCCAAGTTTGATGGCGCATCTTCTGGTTTTGGTTTTTCAACGAATTGTTTTACATTGTAGATTTTTTCAGAGAATTGTGCTTCAGGATCGATTACCCCGTATTTATCTGTATCTTCATGTGGTACAGGCATTACCGCAATGTTAGACGCTTTTGTGACATCATAAGCGTCAATCAATTGTTTCGTTAATGGCACTTCGTCAACCATCAAGTCATCCCCAAGCATTACGACAAAAGGCTCGTCACCAACAAAAGCTTTTGCTTGTAATACCGCGTCTCCTAACCCTTTTGGATAAGATTGACGTTTGAAGAATAGGTTTAACCCGACAGTTTCCCCGATGATTTCAAGCAAGTCATCGCGGCCCTTATCTGCCAAGTTAGACTCTAACTCTACATTTGAGTCAAAGTGGTCTTCGATTGGTCGTTTACTTTTTCCAGTAACAATTAGAATATCTTCAATTCCAGAAGCCAAGGCCTCTTCTACGATAAATTGAATCGTTGGTTTATTAACAATCGGCAACATCTCTTTCGCCATTGCCTTTGTTGCAGGTAAGAACCGTGTACCTAGCCCTGCTGCAGGAATAATCGCTTTTCTTACTTTCGCCATGAATGAATCCTCCATTTATCTACTAAATTTTCTAACTTCATTATAACTCAGATTGCCCTTAAAAAATATCCTTCAAGTCATCTTCAAATTGCAATTCACCTTTGCGTTCTCTAGCCATTAAAGTGGCAATCACATCTTGAATAGTAGACTCACCTTGAATCACCTTGTAAATTGCTTGGGTAATCGGCATATCAACGCCCTCATCTTGTGCCAATTCATAGGCTGAAACAGCTGTCGCAAACCCTTCAACAACCATACCCATATGGTCTTCAACATCTTTAACCGCTTGACCTTGACCAACTTGTTGGCCCGCACGCCAGTTTCTCGAGTGGACACTGGTGGCAGTAACGATCAAGTCACCGACTGCTGAAAGGCCCATAAAGGTTAGTGGATCAGCCCCCATGGCCACTCCTAACCGGGTAATTTCAGCAAGCCCTCGGCTGATTAAAGCCGCCTTGGCATTGTCCCCATAACCTGCACCTACTAAGGCACCGGCACCTAAGGCGATAATATTTTTCAATGATCCTGCCAATTCAACCCCGATGATATCCGGATTAGTATAAACCCTAAAGTAGTCATTCATGAATACTTCTTGGACTAAGTGGCAGGCTTCGTCATCAATTGAAGCCGCTGTTATGGCCGTAATATCATGTTTGACCACCTCTTCTGCGTGACTTGGTCCGGATAAAACCACCACACGCGCTTGGCCGATTGGCTGGAAGACTTCCGTTAAAATCTCAGAAATCCGCAAGTGGGTGCCCTGCTCTAATCCCTTAGCCGCGTGCATAATGACCGGTAATTCGTGCACATTTTTTTCCTGCAAAGTAGCAACCACCTGGCTTGCTACCTGCCGTATGGCCTTGGTGGGCACGACGAAGTTGATTAAGTCTGCCTGGTCCAAGGCTTTGGCCATATCATTTGTTGCAATGATATTCTTCGGCAACACTAGATCAGGTAGATAATGGTCATTTTTCCCAGTGGTTTGAATCTTCCGAGCCTGTTCTGAATTATGGGTCCATAAGGTCACCTGATGGCCATTTTCTGCAAGGACCATGGCAAGTGCTGTGCCCCATGAACCAGCGCCTAGTACGGCAATATTTTTGGACATCACATCATCACTTCTCCATTCTATGGGCATATTTTCTATTTACTTGATTTGTAAGCCGGACCATTGTGTTCAGAGTAGTATTCATAATATTTGTCGTTGATGCGGCGTGCGGCAAAGATCAATAATGCGCCGATGAATAAGACAGCGGCTAATACTTGGCTGACACGGAATGGACCCCACCACAAGCTGTCTGTCCGCAACCCTTCGATAAAGAAGCGGCCAAATGAATACCAGATCAGATAAAGTAAGGTGGTGTCCCCAATACGCAAGGTTTTATTACGTGAACGGACGAATAATAGGACAGCAACCCCAAGGATATTCCAGACTGATTCGTACAGGAAAGTTGGATGGTAGTAAGCCCCATCGATGTGCATACCGTCTACAATAAATTGTGGTAAATGCAAGGTATCTTGTAGGAATTCTAAGGTCACTTCCCCACCATGGGCTTCTTGGTTAACGAAATTACCCCAACGACCAATGGCTTGCGCTAGTAATAGGTAAGGTGCTACGGTATCCGTTACAAATAAAGCGTCCATTTTCTTCGATTTAGCGTAGAAGTATAAGGTTAAACCTCCGGCGATGACACCACCATAAATGGCAATCCCACCGTTCCAAATTTGTAGGATTTCGCCTGGATTTTGTAGGTAGTAGTCCAATTCAAATAGGACGTAGTAGACGCGCGCGCCGATAAAACCGATTAGAATGGTCCATACAGCTGAGTCTAAAATAAATTCTTCATCCCAACCCTTACGACGAAAATCTCTTGAAGCAAATGTAAGGGCTAGTAAAATAGCAGCCCCGATAAAAATCCCGTACCAACGGATTGGCCAGCCGAATATGTCAAAAGCGACTGGATCTATTGCAGCTATATTCATCATTTTGTTGTTTCTCTCCTATTGTTAATGGCAGTTGTTCATCCCGTTTACCGTTTATTGTCACAGTATAGGGCTTTTATAATTTGTTTTTATCGATAAGTGTCGTTAAACGGTCATTAAACATTTGTGCAGCGTCAAAGCCCATTGATTTGGCTCTAAAGTTGATAGCTGCTACCTCGATAATACTTGAAATGTTCCGCCCAGTTTGGACAGGAATGGTAATTTTAGGAATTGCCACTTCTAAAATTTGTTCACGCTCTTCCGCAGTACCCAGGCGGTCAAACTTCGCGCCCTTCTTCAATTCTTTCAAGTCGATAATCAGGTTTAGCTGTTGTTCTTTACGGACTGCACCTGCCCCGTAAAGAGTCATCACGTCAATAATCCCAAGGCCACGAATTTCCATGACATTCCGTAGAATTTCAGGGGCTTCGCCCATGATGGTGGTATCGTCGCGCTGATAGAAGTCAACCCGGTCGTCAGCAACCAGGCGGTGACCACCTTTTACAAGTTCTAAAGCGGTTTCTGATTTACCTACACCAGAATGGCCAGTAATCATAATACCTAGCCCATATACATCCACGAATACCCCGTGTTTAGAGACCCGTTCAGCTAAGTGAGCATGCAACATCTCAGTCAAATTGCTGGATAGACGAGTTGTTGTCGTTGTGGAACTCAATACGGGAATATGGTTTTCTTTAGCTGCTTGAATCACTTCATATTCAGGTTGCAATCCTCGTGAGAAGATGAAGAACGGGGTGTCCTCCCTTGACAGACGGCGCATAATTAATAGACGCTCATCCGAAGTCATTCTAGACAAATATGTATGCTCTGCACGTCCAAACAACTGCACACGCTCAGATGGATAGTAGTTAAAATAGCCGGTAATTTCCAAACCAGGTCTCGAAATATCACTGGTAATGATCTCGCGGTCTAGATAATCTGCACCACAAAGAACCTCAAAATCAAATTTTTCGACTAAGTCTTTCACGGTTACCTTTGTCATATACGGTTTCCTTTCTTAACAAGTCACTTTGCCCCTATTTTACCATACTAGACCCATATGGACAGTTGGTTAAGCTGTAATTTGTGAAAAAGAAAAATCCGCCCGTCAATCTGGCATTCAGATCAACAAGCGGATTAGGATTTAAAATATAGATTTGACTGCGTCGGCTCTAGCACCCTTGTCGGGTTCGCGCTCTTCATTATTTCCCGGCTTCGGTAAATTTCTCAAAAAACCAATGGTACATTGAGAACAAGAAGGCTGCGGCCATTGCGTAAAAGAAGTTTGCGAATACGAAGGATGTTGGGAAGAACAATCCTACGATAATAAACATAAAGCCATTTACGACTAATCTAAACAAGCCGAATGTTAGGATATTTAAAGGTAACGCCAACAAGTTTACGATAGGACGGATAATTGAGTTCACAATACTCAATACGATAGCTACTAAGATTGCTGACCAAAAGTCTGCCACATATACATTAGGGGCAAGAATCCATGAAATAGCCATCAAGCCCAAAGCATCAATCAGTGTTGCTAAAATAAAACGTCTCATAATTAAAAATCACGCCAACTTTCTTCCTCATCAGGATTATCTTTTGAATCTTTATAATAACCAGATTCATTATAGTCGTCCTGATCTTCACCATCAAATGATTTAGTTTGACGGTATTCGCCACGGTCATCACTATCTACACGTGTACGCCCTTCATCCCTAGGCAAAATCAATGCCAACAATAGATAGATCAGTATCCCAGCTCCGCCAGAAAGTGTGACGAAGACAAAGATTACACGGACAATCGTCGGATCAATTTCAAAGTATTCGGCGATTCCAGCACAAACACCATCTAATTTTACGTCATTACGTGATTTTGTTAATTTCTTAGCCATTCTATTCACTCCTACCTTCTTAGTGGCTTCTATTTGGCAATACAAATATTAAAATAATGTAGATTAGCCAAACTGGAAACTGTGTCAAACTTAATAATACTGCGATGATACGGACTAAATTCCCAGAAATACCGAAGTATTCACCAATACCACCACATACCCCAAATAAGTATCTATCTTTTCTTGACTTCATTAATCTCCCTGACATAATTAAACCTCTCCTCTACGTATATCAGCATCATCTTTCACGCGAATATTACCACGCATTGTCTTCAATTTCACTCGATAAGCCTTTTCTTCAGCTACATCATAGTAAAATGCTTTTTGTTTGTTAAATTGATCGTTGACTTGTGATTGACTCTTAATTAAATCTGATCGGAACATAATTTCACCTTGGTTGGTGTGGGCTAACCCATCAACTGCTGTACCTGCTGGCATATTCAATTTAATATCGCCATTTTTTGTTTCTACTTGAGCACGAACTAACGGTTTTGCGTTCATCGTAATCACGATGTCCCCATTTAAGGTTTCCATCAATACATTTTCTACGTGACCTTTTAATCGTTGGCTACCATTCAATGATTTCACCACTAAATCTAAAGCTTCCACATCGTTTAAGGTTAATTGACCATTTTTCGTATCCACTTCAATCATTGAAGCTGTAAAGTCTTCGACATTAATCGCGCCGTCAACTGTTTGAATATAGATATCATTCGTATCCATATGTTCAACCGTTACAGGGCCAGAAATTGTTCTCGCTTTAATAAAGTCTAGGCGGTTTTTTGGCACTTGTATCACAATATCTGTCTTGATGAAACGTGAAATCATATTCAAGTTTAAGGCCCCGTCAACAAATTCTAGGTTTGCTCTTTTTTCAAAAGCAGTTTGCGCATCTTCTTCCTCGAAATCGCCGTATAACTTACCAACGACTGTTAATTTCGTAGTTGGTTGGTCCCAAGAGGTTAACTCGATCTGACCAGCCGCGATTTGAATATCCACCATTGATAATGGTTCAGTGTATTCATAGGTTGCTTCAAAATCATGGGTAATCAATTTAGGCATTGGAATTGATCCGCTACCTTTTTCAAATTTCACTGTTTTTGATACCTTATCTTGCACTTGGTCTAAAACTGACCGTGTTTTAGTGAAGAAGTCGCCAACGATATTTTTGTAGTCGTATGCATTTGCTTCAGCTTCTTCCTCAGTCGATTCGCTTTCGTCAACTTTTGAATCTGCTTGTGCCGTCGCTCTGGATGGCCTTGGATTTGCCGCATCGATTTGAATAATATCTTCTTTCAATTGATGGATTTGCTCCGTCAATTGGTTGATTTCTTCAGTCAAACGGTCAATTTCAATATGGGTCACTTCAGATTTTTCTTCTTGGTTAACCAAATTTTGACGCTCAGTCAACTTGCTTGCAAGTGACGCTTCCAAGTCTTTTTGAATAGCCACTTTTTGTGTACGGCCAGTAATATCATCTTGATTTACCGCTTGATCATTTTCCCAATCAGCATAAAAGTCATCTAAGATATCTTTCTCTTCCTCAACTTGCGTTTGTGTTGTAGGGTTTGATTCAGCTTGTTTCGCTCTATTTTCTAATAAGATAATCGCTTCTTCGTTTGTTAAAATGCCTTCTTTAACTAAGTTTAAAATACGTTCTTTATGATTCGCCATTGTGACAACCTCCTAGTTGTTTAGCTTTCCTTTGTTATCTATATTCTGCCAACTTTGGAGGTAAATGTCATAGGTCTATGGACCTAATTTCACAATTGTTTGATTTTAGCCCTATTGAACCCCTGTAAAAAAAGCTTTGGACCCGTCGTTGCTGGCGGACACTTGTAAGTGGACTGAAATTTGTTGTTTCAATTCAGCTACGTGAGAAATAATCCCAACAATACGGCCGCTCGCTTGTTGCAAATCAGTCAAGGTTTCAATCGCTTGTTGTAAGGATTCTTGGTCTAAGGTACCAAAACCTTCGTCAATAAAGAGCGTGCCAATTTCAATACCACCAGCATCGTTTTGAATCACATCAGACAGACCAAGGGCCAAGGCTAAGGAAGCTTTAAAACCTTCTCCACCAGATAGGGATTGGACCGACCGCTCCCCACCAGCTTGGTAGTCAAAGACAGCCAGGTCAAGTCCTTTAGCCCCTGCACCAGACTGACCTTCGACAATCCGTCTAAATTCATACCGCATTTGAGTCATGGCCATCAAACGTTCGTTTGCATATTGAAGGATTTCATCAAAATACAAACCTAAAATATAACGCTCAAAAGAAATATAGCCATACGCCTTCTCTTTCCCGTTGGCTACCTTATTTAATAGAGATAGTTCCCCAAAGTGACGACCTTTCTCTTGGTAAGCTGCAAAACTATCCTTAAATAAGTAAATTGCATGGTCTAATTGGGCTTTGACCGAAATAATTTGATCTTTTGCGTCTTTCAATTTATTTAATTTAAGGCGTTCTTGCTCAATATCCATCTGATAAGTATCCACTTTTTTATCCAAACCAGCTGCTGCAATTTGATTTTGGTTTGCTGTCTTATTTTCTTTAAAGGCATAAACCTCATTGTCAAATCGCTGAATTTCACTTTCAATACCCTGCCAATCTTCTTGGTTTTCATGGATTTGACGGATATCTTCCTGACTTTCTTGACGGTCGGCCATCGCCTCATCCAAAGCAGTTTGATCAGCTTTTAATTCTACTTGCCCTTGCTTAATTTGATCTTTATATCCTGCAATCTGTGTGGTTAGCTGGGCAACTTCTTGATGGTACTTATCTAATTGAGACTGCAACTCTTGGTCTTTAGCTGTAATTTCTGCTAAGGTCTTGTTTTTCGCTTGGTATTCAGCTGTGACAACAGCTTTAGAATCCCCCACCAATCGCCCTTTTAATTGGTCAATCTCAGTGCGTAACTCTTCTACCGCACTTTGATTAGATTCTGATTGTCCTTTAAGGGTAGACGCCTCGATTTGCTTATTATTTAAAGCTTTCTTGGCATCATCCACTTGCTTACTAGTCTCATTAATTTGCTTGTCCAAGTCTTGTTTGGTTTGGCTTAACTTGTCTAAATGTGCTTTGACTTGTTGAATATCTGCTGCTTCTTTATCGAGTTGGGTCTGCCATGTAGCAAGTTTTTCTTCATTACTTGTCGTCTCTGCCGCTAATCCTTTAATATTTTGGTCTGAAACCATTTGGTCAAAAGTCTCTTGAATAGCAGATAGACGCTCTGCTTTACTTGAATATTGCTGGAAAGCTGCTTGAGTAGCGTCCACCCCTGCCTCGACCATTTCTTTGGTCACTGCCCCCTCTTGCTGCACTGCGGGTGCTGGATGATGAATAGAACCACAAACTAAACAAGGTTGTCCTTCAACCAATTGGCTAGCTAATTCGCCCGCTAAGTTTTGGCTATAAGCCAATTCCAAACGGTTTCGGTCGTCTACTTTTGCTTGATAGTTTTTTTGGTTTGCTTGAACTTGAGTAGAGAGGTCTGCAATCTCTTGGTTGGTTTTAACCATGTCTTGATAACTTTTCACTAACAAGTTATATTGATAGCTTTTATTATCCATTGAGGCTTGTTGCTGGCTAACATCCCCTACTTGGTCTAATTCTGCTTGTAGTTTTTTCAGTGATATTTCCCCAGCTTCTATCACTTTTTCCTGGTCTTGAATCTGGCTGGTTAATTTTTTTGCCTGTTCAGTCAAACTTTGGCCATGAGCCACTTGCTTTATGAGTCTACCTTCTTGCATTAAATAGTTATCCCATTTATTTTCTTGGATAGCCAGCTCTTGCAATTCTGCCCGCAGACTATCTACTTGGTCAATCCGGTCTTGCCAGTCAACTTGTTCAGCTTTGATAGTTTGTAAACGACCATCTGCTTCTTGTAATAAGTTCGTTTTCTCATTCATCAAGACCTGTAATTGCTCTTGTCTATCCGTCAACTTTTCAATCTGTTGGATTAACCGATAAGCGTCTTGAGTGGTTCGATATTGGTTTAACTCCTGACGTTTACCAACAATTGCTGCCTCTCGTTCTTTAATAGAAGCTTCTTGTTGAGCCAATTCATCTTGTCTAGTGAGCAATTGTATGTACCCTTCTAGCTTTTGAATCCTAGCTTCTGCTGCTGTGATTTCTTGGCTTAATTGTGCAGTCTCTTGATTCATTTCACTAGATTTATGCCCTGCCCATTCAGACAGCGCCTGATAGTCTTCTTGGTCCACCCAATTTTGAACGCGGTCTTTTTCTGTTAGGGCATTTTCAGAAACCCCGGTTTGATTTTCACTTTGATTACCATCTTGTTCTTTCGCTTGCTCAGTCTTATTATGCACAAAGGTAACGAATGATTGGCTGTGTTGGTCTACTTGTTTCTTCAAGGTGCCCACTTCTTGGTTGGCCTGTTTAAACCGTTCGGCTATGGCTTGTTGGAACCGGTCTAAATAATCAGTGTGGAATATGGTCCGTAAAATGGCTTCCTTTTCGCCCGAACTAGCTTCCAAGAGTTTTTTAAACTCACCTTGTGGCAACATGACAATTTGTCTAAATTGATCTGCTGACAAACCAAGAACTTCAACTAACTTATTATCCACTTCTTGGGTTTTACTTAGGGAGAAATCTTCCCCTTCTAAGGTTACTTCCGCATTTTGCTCTCGAATTAAGCCCCTTTTAGTCGGCCGTTTTTGCTTGGGAATCCGTTTCACCGTATAGGTTTTCCCGTGTATCATAAAGGTTAGCTGTACATAAGCAATACTTTCTTCTTCAGCTAACTGCGACTTTAATTCATTAATATCACGCGATGAACCAGAAGTCTTTCCGTATAAGGCGTAAACAATGGCATCAAAAATGGTCGTTTTACCAGCACCAGTAGACCCTGAAATCAAGAATAAGTTCTGGTCGCCTAAGTCTGTAAAGTCTAGGCTCGTTTTTTCTTTATAGGGTCCAAAAGCCTGCAATTCAAGTTTAATAGGTCTCACTATACCTTATCCTCCTTTAGGGTTGATTGGAAAATATCACGGACAATTTCCGCTTGGAAGGCTGATAATTCTTGGTCCGTATTATTTTGATAAAACTGGGCAAATTGGTCCCATACAGGTGTTGCTTGCACTTCGTGACGTTTGGTTTTCAAGTCTTGTCGCTGTTTATTTTCTAAAGCTACATACTCTAAGCTCATGGCATTTGGGTACCGTTTCTTCAAGCGATTCATAGCTTCATGCTGAGCGTATGCATCCGTTAGTTCAAAGAAAATATAGTCATCTGATTGCCCTTGTAACAATTCTTCAAATTGGCCACGGATAACCCGCATATCCTTATCAGGTTTTAATTCATGCTTCACAACATCTATGGTGTCTGCTTTTTTATCTAAGTCAATCTCTAAAAAGCCCTTATGATGATGGACTTCTGACTTAGAAAACTTCAATGGTGAACCTGAATAGCGAATTCGCGGACTACCTACTTGTTGCGGTCCGTGTAAATGACCAAGCGCCACATAATCAAAACCATCAAAGACAGTATGAGGGACATATTCACTGGTTCCAATGGATAAGGGACGTTCTGAATCGGATTTTTCTAAGTCTTCCCCTGGCCCTTCAATGGACCCGGCTGTTACATAACCATGGTAAAGGAGGATGTTGACTCGACTAGGATCCCACTTGTCCTTAATTCGACCTACCTGTACCTTAGTTGCATCCTCAATACTATGGATAGTTTCTTCAGGATATAGGTGTTTAACCGTTAGATGATCGCTAAATGGTAATAGATACACATCTGCGTCCCCAACTTCAACCTTCTGAATCTCGGTGCTAGAGACACCAACCATGTGTAAGCCTTGTCCTGATAGTAAACCTGCAACATAACCTACACGTTCACCTGAATCATGGTTTCCAGCAATAATACAAATGGGACAAGCAAGTTCTTGTGACATTTTCGTTAACGTTTCATTGACTAACTGAACCGTTTCACCACTAGGTAAAGTCCGGTCATATAAATCGCCTGCCATAATCACCAAATCAGGCTTTAAAGCGACGGTTTGCGCTAGCCAGTCATCTAATATGGCCTGTTGGTCTTCTATTAGAGAGTGGTTATTGACCACTTTTCCAATATGCCAATCCGCTGTATGTACAATTTTCACTACTATCCCACTTCCTTCTCATAATCTTTCATTTTAAAGAAAAACACTATGCTTCAAGATGAATGTAATATTTATCGTCAACATAGTGTTTTTCTACTTTATTCTATTTTTTCAATAATGGTTTTAAGTATTTACCTGTGTATGAGCCTTTCACTTTAGCAACCTCTTCAGGTGTACCAGTAGCAACGATCGTACCACCTTGAGCACCACCTTCAGGGCCAATATCCACAATATAGTCTGCTGTTTTAATCACATCTAAATTATGCTCAATCACGACAATGGTGTTACCAGCATCTACTAGACGTTGTAAAACGCCAATTAATCGCTTGATATCTTCAGTATGTAGACCCGTAGTTGGCTCATCTAAAACATATAAGGTGTTACCAGTTGCTACACGTTGTAACTCAGAGGCCAATTTCATTCGTTGCGCTTCCCCACCTGATAGGGTTGGCGCTGGTTGACCTAATGTCACATAGCCAAGACCTACATCGACGATGGCTTGTAATTTACGTCGAATTTTTGGTACTGCCGCAAAGAATTCTAAAGCTTCTTCAATACGCATATCTAAAACTTCCGCGATATTTTTACCTTTATATTTTACTTGTAAAGTTTCTGAATTATAACGGGTACCATGACAAACTTCACATGGTACATATACATCAGGTAAGAAATGCATTTCTACCTTCAAAATCCCGTCACCCTTACATGCTTCACAACGGCCCCCTTTAACATTAAATGAAAAACGTCCTTTACCGTATCCACGTAGTTTGGCTTCATTAGTTTGCGCAAAAAGATCACGAATATCATCAAATACAGAAGTATATGTTGCTGGGTTAGATCGTGGCGTACGACCAATCGGGCTTTGATCAATATCAATAACCTTATCTAACGATTCAAAACCTGAAATTTCATCTACTTTTCCATAAGGCATCTTTGCTCTATTTAGTTCACGTATCAGATACTTTTTCATGACCTCATTAACTAATGAAGACTTACCCGATCCTGAAACTCCTGATATAACGTTCAAACGACCAATTGGGATATCCACATCTACATTTTTAAGGTTGTTTTCACTAGCGCCCTTAATATGAATGGCCCCTCTATCCTCTTTACGTCTTTTTTCTGGTAAGTCAATTTTACGGGCACCTTTTAGGTATTGCCCTGTGATAGAGTCTTCATTTTTTGCCACTTCATCCGGTGTACCTGCAGCCACGACTTCGCCACCATATTGACCAGCACCAGGTCCCATATCAATTAGATAATCTGCTTCACGCATAGTTTCTTCATCATGTTCAACGACAATCAAGGTGTTCCCTAAATCACGCATGCGTTTCAATGATTTTATCAGACGGTCATTGTCTCTTTGATGTAATCCAATTGAAGGTTCATCCAAGACATACATGATGCCAGAAAGGTTTGATCCAATTTGAGTAGCTAGACGAATACGCTGCGCTTCCCCACCTGACAACGTACCTGCAGAACGGTCTAAAGTTAGGTAGTTTAAGCCCACTTCTTCTAGGAAGTTTAACCGTGATGCAATTTCACGCATAATCGGTTGAGCAATTGTCGTATTTTGTTCAGATAAATCTAACCTCTCGAAGAATTCAATGGTATCCACAATCGCTTTATGGGTTACTTCAGCAATATCTTGTCCACCAATTTTAACTGATAAGGCTTGACGATTTAACCGTTTACCGTGACATACAGGACACTCTAATTCAGTCATATATTGACCCATAGCTTCCCGCATAGCCTTAGATTGACTAGATTGATGACGGCGACGTACATTAGGAATTACACCCTCAAATACCCGCATTTTATCTTGGACAGATCCGAACTCATTTTGATAATAGAAATGGAATTCTTCTTCGCCAGACCCATATAAAATTAGGTCTTGTTGTTCTTGTGTAAGTTCTTTAAAAGGTACATCCATTGGTATCTTGAAGGCAGTAGCTGCTTGTGCCAACATGGTTGGGTAGAAAGCAGAACCTTTTGAATCCCAAGGAACAATTGCCCCTTCTTTTAATGTTTTATTTTTATCTGGCACAATTAAATTAGGATCAGCTTCAATTTTTGAGCCTAAACCAGTGCACTCCTCACAAGCCCCATAAGGCGCATTAAATGAGAATAGACGGGGTTCTAACTCCCCTACTGTAAATCCACAGTGGGGACATGAATAATGCTCTGAAAAGAGAATTTCGTCCCCATCTATTAAATCACACACTGCATACCCATCGGCCAATCTCAAGGCTGCTTCTAAAGAGTCTGCTAGACGCCCTCTAATATCTTCTTTAATCACCA
Source organism: Aerococcus sp. NPDC058936 (assembly GCF_042741995.1). Classification (NCBI taxonomy): domain Bacteria; kingdom Bacillati; phylum Bacillota; class Bacilli; order Lactobacillales; family Aerococcaceae; genus Aerococcus; species Aerococcus sp. NPDC058936. Next base: position 101,822 of record NZ_JBHYKZ010000002.1, read on the forward strand.
AACGGTCGATCACAATGTCGATTTGGTGTTTTTTATTTTTTTCTAATTCAGGTACATCATCAATGTCATAGATTTCACCATCAATACGCACACGAACATACCCCTGTTTACGGATACCGTCAATGATCTTTTTATGTTGACCTTTTTTACCATATACAACTGGAGATAGAATTTGCACTTTAGTTCGTTCAGGTAAACTTAAAATCCGGTCTAACATTTGGTCTAATGATTCACTTGTAATTTCTGTCCCATCATTTGGACAGATGGGTTGACCAACACGGGCATATAATAAACGAAGATAGTCATTCACTTCAGTAATAGTCCCTACTGTTGAACGTGGGTTTCTTGAAGTAGTCTTTTGGTCAATTGAGATGGCTGGACTTAAACCTTCAATAGAATCTACATCTGGCTTTTCTGTATTACCTAAGAATTGACGCGCAAAGGCCGATAGACTTTCCACATATCGTCTTTGACCTTCTGCATATAAGGTATCAAAGGCTAAAGTACTTTTCCCGGATCCTGATAAACCAGTTACAACGACCATTTGATCGCGGGGAATATCAATATCAATATTTTTTAGATTATGGGAACGAGCGCCCCTTACTTTAATTAAATCTCTCAATCATGCCACTCCTTATTGTTATACCTCATTACTAAACCTCAATTGATGTTCAGCAAATAATAATTATACCTTATCACTTATATCTTCTCATCTATTATGACATAGTTCGCATTTGTTGCGAATAATTTGACTTAAATACGCTTCTATTTTAACACAAACGTATGTTCGTTGTACAATATTCACCCTAAGATATCGACAAAAATATCCTGTTTGTAGAGGACCAAGCCGCTAAGAAACGTCCCTACCCTCCACTAGCTATTTGATTTGTGCATAAAGAAAAGCCACCGACAAATAAATGCCGATGGCTTGAAAAGGTTATTTTGTTTGGGGTTTGGATTAACCAAAACGTCCAGCAACGTAGTCTGCTGTTTGTGTGTTTGTTGGGTTGTTGAAGATTTGGTCAGTTTCACCAAATTCAATGATATGTGATCTACCTGGGCCAGTTTCTGGGTCAGCGTAGAAGAAGCCTGTGTAATCAGATACACGCGCAGCTTGTTGCATGTTGTGCGTTACGATCGCGATTGTATAGTCATCACGTAATTGTTGTACTAACTCTTCAACTTTTAAAGTAGAGATTGGGTCCAAGGCTGAAGTTGGCTCATCCATTAACAATACGTCAGGTTTAACTGCTAAGGCACGTGCGATACATACACGTTGTTGTTGCCCACCAGAAATAGACATACCATTTTTGTTTAAGTCATCTTTCACTTCGTCCCAAATCGCTGCACCACGTAATGATGTTTCAACGATTTCGTCTAATTCATTTTTGTCACGGACACCGTGTGTACGCGGACCATAAGCGACGTTGTCATAGATTGACATTGGGAATGGATTCGGTTGTTGGAAAACCATACCAACATTTTTACGTAACATGTTTAAGTTCATGTCACGATCGAAGATGCTTTTACCGTCTAAAGTAATTTTACCTTCGATACGACAACCTTCAACTAGATCATTCATACGATTTAATGTTTTCAAGAAAGTAGATTTACCTGATCCAGAAGGACCAATTAATGCTGTTACTTGTTTTTCGTAAATTGGCATGTTGATACCTTCTAAGGCTTTAAAGTTACCGTAGTAAAGGTCCATGTTTTCTGCTTGCATTTTAATTTTAAGATTGTTGTTTTCAACCATGATTAATTTTGTCCTCCTTTTGTAAATCGTTGTGATAACCATGTAGATAAGCCGTTGACCACTAATACAACTAACAATAGTATTACACCAGTAGCATTCGCTTGATCACGGTGTAAACCTTCACTTGATAATACATACATATGTAATGCTAATGTACGACCAGATGAGAAGATTGAATTAGGGAGTGATGTGGATGTACCTAATGTATACATCAAGGCTGCTGTCTCACCAACGATACGTCCGATAGCAAGGATGATACCTGACAAGATACCAGGCATAGCGATTGGTAATACGATTCTAAAGATAGTACGTAATTTACCAGCACCTAAACCGAAACTTGCTTGTCGTAGATTGTCTTTAACCGACATTAAGGCTTCTTCAGTATTACGGATAATCAATGGTAATACCATAATTGCCGTTGTAAGAATACCTGAAATTAATGAATATTGGAATCCTGCTGCGGATACAAAGGCTAGCATACCAAACAAACCGAATACGATTGATGGAACCCCTGTTAAGGTATCAGTTGCAATACGGATACCTTCAACCCATTTGTTATTTTTGCCAGCATACTCTACTAGGTAGAAACCAGCAAATACACCTAATGGAATAGCAAGAAGTAATGAACCGCCAATTACATAGATTGTTGTGATAATTGAAGGCATCATTGAAACGTTATCTGTTGAGTACTTCCATGAGAATAAGTCAGCTGTTAAGTGAGGGACACCTGAAACTAATACGTAACCGATAATCCATACTAAGGCCGCAAATGTAACTGCAGCAAAGAAATATGTGAATCCACGTAATACTTTAGACATTAGTTGTTTACCCCCGTTCTCTTAACATACGCGAAGATACCATTGATAATCAAAATAATTACAAATAACACCGCACCTGTTGCAACTAAGGCACTTTGGTGAGATCCAGTTGCATAAGCCATCTCTAAGATGATATTAGCGGTCATTGTACGCGCACCTTGGAATAAGCCGCGTGGGAAAATTGCTTGGTTCCCAGCAACCATGATAACTGCCATTGTTTCACCAACAGCTCGCCCAATACCTAATATGATAGAAGAGAAAATCCCTGATCTAGCAGCCGGCATCATGATAACATAAGACGTTCTATCATGATCAGCGCCTAATCCAACTGACGCATTATAGTAAGTTTTTGGCACTGCACGTAACGAAGATTCAGACATGGTAATAATAGTAGGTAAAATCATAATTGCTAAAACAATACCCGCTGTCATGATACTCATACCATTTGATGCAATTCCTAAAGATCTTGAAAAAGTTCGAACTCCCGGAACCAATACTTGTAAACCAAAATAACCAAATACAATAGAAGGAATACCAGACATTAAGTTCATCGCTGGTTTCAAAATTTTATGTAATTTGGGAGGGCAATAAAATGCCATAAACATCGCAGTAAATACACCTGTTGGTACGCCCAACACGAATGCGATTAAGGTTACGTATAGTGAACCTACTAACATTGGTGCTAACCCAAAAATTTCTTGAGATGGTTGCCATTTGCTACCAAATAAGAATTGACCAAAGCCATAATCGGCCATAAAAGGTAATCCTCTTGCAAATATAAAGTAACAAATTGCTAACAAGGCAAGAATTGAAGTGAAAGCAGCTAACATGAAAACGTACTTCATTACCGTTTCCAACATATTATTTTGTTTCATATGTTCTCCTTATTAAATTCAAATTCACTATAAAAATGTGTCCAAGGGAAATTATAACTTATCTATCCGGTTTTAAAAACCCATAAATTCACAATTGGTTAGTCGACCTTTGAATAATTCAAAATACCCTCAAAATATAAAAGGAGTTGCTACTATATAGGAGTAGCAACTCTAATAAGATAAACCCTTAGTTGTTACTTAACTAGTCAGAATTATTGAGCAGTGTCTTCCCAGTTAGTAGTTTCGCCAGTAAAGATACTTGCGACTGTATCTAAGCTTAAGTCAGAAACGCCATTCTCAGGGTTAACGATTACCGCAACACCATCAATAGCAATTGCTTCAGCAGTTACATCAGTTTCATCGTCCGCTAAAGCACGAGAAGCCATACCTAAGTCTGCAGTTCCATCAGTAGCAGCCTTAACACCTGCAGATGAACCATTAGAAGTAATATTAATTTGAACACCTGAGTTTAATTCTTCATAAGCTTCCGCTAATTTTTCCATTACTGGAGAAACTGAAGTAGAACCGACAATGTTGATAGTTCCTGATTGAGAGCCGTCACCTGCATAAGCTTCCGCATCAGCTTTAGCTTGTACGTAACCTTCTTCTAAAACGATTGCTTGACCTTCTTCAGAGAAGATGAAGTCGTGGAAGTCAGCTACTACACCTTCTAATTCGCCTTGATATACGATGTTAAATGGACGAGAAATGGCGTAATCACTTGATGCGACGTTTTCTTCCGTAGGTTCAACCCCATCAATAGAAACAGCAGTGACTGTATCGTTTAATGAACCTAAAGAAATATATCCGATTGCATTTGGATCATCAGCAACAGTAGTCATTACTTGGTCTGTACCATTCATGATGGTAGCTGCAGCAGTAGTGTTATCAATATCATCAGCCATAACGCCTGTAGCCTCAACGAAGGCATCACGCGTACCAGAACCTTCTTCACGAGAGATAACTGAAATAGGCCCAGTAATTGCTGTCGCTTCTGTTGTCGAATCAGAACTTGTATCCGTTGAGTCATTACTAGAGTCACTGTTTCCACATGCAGCTAAAGCAGCTGAAGCACCTAACGCTAAAACTAATTTTGAAAGCTTGCTAAAAGTCATTTATACTTTCCACCTTTTCTTTTTCTTAATCCATATAACCATATACCAAACGATTACAGCATTATTATATAAAATGATTGTAAATATCTAAGTCGATAAAATGTAAATTACCGCTAGTTGTGTAAATATATTGTAAAGATTGTGTAAATTCCATTGGTTAATTCTCATTTAATGTCCCTTAGCGGCTAAATTTAGTATGACTTTATTATTCTTCAATTTCGTCCTCTTCATCTAATTCCAACGGTTCTAGCTTAGGTATATAGACGGTAAAACTTGTTCCTCTACCAAATACACTATCTACTTCAATCGTACCGCCCATGTGTTCTAATATATTTCGAACAATAGATAAACCTAAACCTGTACCACCAGATGCAGTAGACCGGTCTTTGCTTACTCGATAGAAACGTTCAAAAATTCTTGGGAGGTCTTCTTGTGGTATGCCGATACCATTATCTGAGATCTTAAATTGAATGAAACTTTCTGATTCAGCAATTGATACCTTAACAAAACCATAGGAATTGTTATAAATAATAGCATTATGAATAAGATTCGTAAGCACCTGTAACACCCTACCCCGATCTCCTCTAAAAGATATACCCGGCTGAGATGTATCATCTTTCACTAAATCAATATGTTTCTCTTGTGACCGTCCACTTAAATGTTGGAATACATCTTCCACTAGCTCGTCAGCCTCTAACAATTCACTAGTTTGTTGTACTTGATCCTGTTCAATTTTTGCCAAATCTAAAATATCCTTAATTAAAGCGCCTAGTCTATTGCTTTCTTTTTGCATAATTTTAACAAATTCTACCGCTGTATCATGATCTTCAATGGCTCCATCTAATAATGTCTCAGTAAAGCCTTGTAAAGCGGTGACTGGTGTTTTTAGCTCATGAGAAGCATTAGAGATAAAATCACTGCGGACTTTTTCCAAATGACGTATGCCTGTAATATCATAAATCAAAAGAATGATTTGTTCCGAATCATTTGGTTTTGTGAGTTCTTCATTGGATTCAGCATCAAAGTATGCATCCATTTCTTCATAGCTTAAATGAATAATATTCACATCCAAAATAACTTCTCTTGGATAATATAAATAAATTTCTTCATTAATCTTCTTTTTTGTTTTAGAAGCTTGGTTTAACATTTGAATCAAACGATAACTTTGTAATACTTCTTCAAATCGACGACCTTCTATCTGTTCCTCTAGCCCTAAAATTTCATAAATAGCTGGGTTAGCTAAACGTACAATATGGTCTTTATCTACCATCACAACGCCTAACATCATGGCATCCACCAATTTGTTCATTCGTTGTGTTTGATTTGTAATTTGCAATTCTTGAAGTGCCAGTTCATTGGATAGGTCATTAATATTTTCACCTATTTCATCAAATTCTTCAATGTCCACTGGTGTATACTTCGTCGCGTAGTCATTATTTGCTATATGATTTAATTGGCGATTGATGGCCAAAATAGGCAAGTGTATTCTGCGGTTAAAGTGTACAAAAAAGCCCACCAATAAAATAACCGCTCCCAGAGCCATTACCACGGCAATAAAGATAATGTTTTCTTCAATTGGACTATTCAGAGGGAAATTTCTCAATACTTGAATATACCCGAGTACATCTCCTTTTGAGTTAGAAATTCTTTCAGAGTAAGAGTAAATAATCGTATTCTTTTCTGTTTCTTCCTGTCTAAACCTATTATCCATATTTTCTTCATAGTCTCTAAAGGCAGCATCATTTAACAACTGGTCATTCCCTACAGAATAAACTTTGTTGCCGTCAGCGTCATAAATTAATATCCGGTCATTTAAATTGACCATAGGTTGAATGGTTCGTTTAACGTTCCGGAATTCAGCTGTATTATCGGTGATATCAACTGGATCTAAGGACCTGAAACTTGGTCGAATAGTAGATACCACATTAATCAAAGTATTTTGTACTTCATCGTTTACGGTGTCCGACACAAAACGATTGACTGTAAAGGCAAATATCACACTATATAAAATAAACAACAGTGCAAACACTGTTGTTATACTTTGAATCAATTTTTGCATCAGTTCGGCACCTCGAATTTATACCCAAAGCCACGAACGGTAATGATATATTCAGGATTTTTGGTGTCTAATTCGATTTTTTCACGTAAATGACTCACATGCACATCCACAATACGGGTTTCACCTGCATAATCAAAGCGCCATAATTTTTGTAATAGTTGCTCACGAGACAATGTCCGGTTCACACGACGAGCCATATAAGTTAATAACTCGAATTCTTTAGGCGTCATTTCAATCGACTCTCCACGCACGTATACTACATAATCATTCACATGAATTTCGATATCGCCAGCTTTAATGATTTCAACATCTTCATCTTTAAAATTCCCTACTGAATCTTTCGTTAGGGTGATTTTATGCTTTTCTTCCACGCCATTTTCCACATCCACTGAAGACACAGAATATGTCGCACGACGTAAGATGGCCTTCATACGGGCCAATACTTCACGCGGACTAAATGGTTTGGTCATGTAATCATCAGCACCCAGTTCCAAACCAATAATTTTTTCTAATTCATCATCTTTTGCTGTTAGCATCAAAATCGGTGTATTCACCTTGTTTTGGCGTAAGTTTTTACAAACGTCCATCCCGTCTATTTTTGGCAACATCAAATCAAGAATGATGAAGTCTAGTTGATTATTCAAGGCCAATTCTAAACCTGTCTGTCCATCTTCTGCTTGAATAACTTCGTAGCCTTCTTTTTCTAGACTATATTTTAATAATGTTAATATTGATTGTTCATCATCCACTATTAATACTTTTTTCATATATTTCCTCCACATAAAATTTTGGGAAATCTCATTTACGCCCAAAATTAACCAACTACCCTAATATCAGATACAAGCTGAACTTCACTCACAATTATATAACTTTTTAAGTGTATTTTAAAATACACTCAGTTAGAAAAAGTAACTTCTAATTTTCGTCACTCAATTGATTTTTTAAATACGCGTCAATAAAACCATCCAAGTCTCCGTCCATGACGCCTTGTACATTGGCTGTTTCATAGTCAGTTCGGTGGTCTTTTACCATATTATATGGGTGGAAGACGTAGGAACGAATTTGTGAACCCCAGGCAATTTCTGATTTCTCACCGCGGATTTCGTCCAACTCTTTAGCATTCTTCTCAGCCAATAGATGCGCCAACTTGGCTTGCAACATCTTCATAGCTGTGTCCCTATTTTGGAACTGTGATCGCTGACCTTGTGAGGCCACGACTATACCTGTTGGCACGTGGGTCAACCGAACGGCTGAAGACGTTTTATTAATATGCTGTCCACCGGCACCTGAAGCGCGGAACACATCCATTTCAATATCTGATTCGTCAATTTCAATCTCGGTATTTTGGTCCAATACGGGCATAATTTCAACTGAAGCAAAAGAGGTATGACGACGTTTGTTGGAATCAAATGGTGAAATACGCACCAAGCGGTGGATACCATCTTCCGATTTCAAAAAGCCGTAAGCATTCAACCCTTTGATTTCTAGTGTAACAGACTTAATCCCCGCTTCATCACCGTTTTGAAAATCGAGTGTTGTCACTTGATAATCATGTTGGTCTGCCCACCGTTGGTACATACGAAGGAGCATAGAAGCCCAATCTTGGGACTCAGTACCACCAGCACCTGGATGGATTTCTAACAAGGCGTCATTGTGGTCATATTCCCCACTTAGTAAAATATTTCGTTCATAAGCAGAGATTTTACTTTGAAAGATTTGAATTCGGTTAACCAATTCGCTAACTAATTCGGGGTCTGGTTCTTCTTTAACCATGTCATTTAAAAGTGTCAATTCTTCATATTCATCCGCTAGATTATTGAATTCATCATAGACCTTTTTCAAAGCATTGTTTGCATCAATTACTGATTGTGCTTTTTCTGAATCATCCCAGAAATCTGGTTGAACCATATCAGCTTCATACTCAGCTAAATCAGCTTCCATCTTCTCTAAGTCAAAGAGACCCCCTGAAGCTGTCAATTTGGTTTTTATTTTGCTCTAGTAAGTTATTAATTTCATATTGTTCCATCTTATATCGCTCCTAATAAAAACACGGGACAAACGTGCATGATGATCTTAGTCGGTCAGTGCCTTGTTCGTCCCTATGTTCATGATATTTACTTATTTCGCTTGTTTACGCTCTAAGTTTTGACGAATTTCTGATTGCATGAACATGCGTGTTGCATCATATTCAATACCGGCAATCATTTCATTGAAACGGTCGAATCCTTCAGATTGGTATTCTACCAATGGGTTATTTTGCGCGTAAGCACGTAGTCCAACCCCTTGACGTAATTGGTCCATAGCGTCAATATGGTCAGTCCAGCGAGAGTCAACTGCGCGCAGGATAACCACTTTTTCAAATTCTAGGGCCATGTCTTTGTTATTGATTGAATCAATTTTTTGGTTGAAACGGTCAGCCGCTTTATCTGTAATGTATGCAATGATTTCTTTTTGGTTTTTACCCTCTAAGTTGTCAATGTCTACTTGCGTATTGCGGTATAAGGTTGTTTCGGCAAAATCAGCCAGCGCTTCTAAGTTCCACTCAGAACGGTCACCAGCAGTGTATAATTCCACTTGACGTTTAATAGTCCGCTCAATCATTGGCCACATCACGTCATCCAATGACTCTTCAGCTGAAATCACTTCGAAACGTTGTGCGTAGATGACATCACGTTGCTGACGCATCACTTCATCATATTCCAGGACATTTTTACGGGTATCGTAGTTATTCCCTTCAACACGAATTTGCGCGCCTTCAACTTGTTTAGTAATCATACGAGACTCAATCACCATATCTGGATCATCTTGGTCTACGTTTAATCTTTCCCATAATTGTTGGATACGTTCTGAACCGAAACGACGCATCACGTCATCTTCAAGTGATAAGTAGAAACGTGAGTAACCTGGGTCTCCTTGACGTCCAGCACGCCCACGTAACTGGTTGTCGATACGACGAGACTCGTGGCGTTCAGTACCTATAACGGCTAAACCACCCAGTTCTTTTACTTCTGGGCTCAATTTAATATCCGTACCACGTCCGGCCATGTTAGTCGCGATAGTAACCGCACCTCTTTGACCAGCGTCAGCAACGATTTGCGCTTCACGTTCATGGTTTTTGGCATTCAATACGTTATGACGGATCCCTAATTGTGTTAAGGCATCTGATAACATTTCAGAGGTTTCAACAGCAACCGTACCTACTAATACTGGTTGACCAGCTTGGTGGCGCGTTACAATGTCCTTTACAACCGCGTTGAATTTAGACTTCAAGTTGGGGTATAAAACATCTGGTTTATCTTCCCGGATAACTGGTTTGTTGGTTGGAATTTGAATAACGTTCATATTATAAATTTCACGAAATTCTTCTTCCTCAGTTTTAGCGGTACCTGTCATACCAGATAATTTTTCATACATTCTGAAGTAGTTTTGGAAGGTAATTGTCGCCATAGTTTTCGATTCATTTTGAATGTCAACATTTTCTTTCGCTTCAATCCCTTGGTGTAAACCATCAGAGAAACGACGACCTTCCATGATACGACCAGTAAATCCATCAACGATCTTCACTTGGCCGTCAACCACTACATAATCAATATTTAAAATCATGATGTAGTTGGCACGTAAAGCTGTATCGATATGGTGGATTAAACGACCATTTTCGATATCGTATAAGTTCTTCACATGGAATACATCTTCTGCTTTTTCAATCCCCGCTTCAGTAAGGGCAATTGTTTTAGACGACACATCAATCACATAATCCTCGTCTTCATTTAAGCTCTTGGCAAAATAATCCGCCCGTTGGTACAAGGCAGTTGATTGCTCAGCCTGGTTTGAAATGATAAGTGGCGTACGCGCCTCATCAATTAAGATTGAATCTACTTCATCGACAACCGCAAAGTATAAAGGACGTTGCACCATCTGGCGTTTGTATACGACCATGTTGTCACGCAAGTAGTCAAATCCAAGCTCATTATTTGTTGAATAAGTAATATCTGCCGCATATGCCACACGTTTTTCGTCGTTGTTCATACCTGCTTTATTCAAGCCTACTGTTAGGCCTAAGAAAGTATACAACTCACCCATTTGCGCAGAGTCACGGCTAGCCAAGTAGTCATTGACTGTTACTACATGTACCCCTTTACCAGTTAAGGCGTTTAGGTATACTGGCATTGTTGCTGTTAAAGTTTTACCTTCACCAGTTTTCATCTCTGCAATGTTTCCGTAGTGTAGGGCCAATCCACCCATAATCTGTACGTGGTATGGGAATAATCCAAGGACACGGCGTGCACCTTCTCTTACTGTCGCAAAAGCTTCCACTAAAATATCTTCCAAGTCCTCGCCTAATTGAAGACGTTCTTGGAAAGATTTGGTCATATCTTTTAATTGATCATCTGTATAGTTTGCAAAACGGTCCTCTAATGCTTCAACTTGTTTTGCAGTTTTATCAAATTTTTTCAAATCTTTTCTTTGGTTATCAAAAACCTTTTTTAAAACATTTGCCATTATTTTCTCCTTTGGTTCAGAAAATTATATAAATCTTGGGCTAGGGCACATCATTCTACTAGATAATATGCTGTAAGCCTTGGTGCCCACTATCCCCAATATATTTATCGTCCTATACATGATAGCATTAAAATTTTGTCATTAAAACAAGAAACGGCTAGCCTAAGCAGAAATTATGAGATTTTTACAATCTTTCTCCTGGAAAAATGACTAAACCCATTAAAAAAGCTCCGGCAATCACCGGAGCTTGTCATTTTATCAGAATGTTTTCTTGGTTATGCCTCTTCTAATTCATCTTCGATGGCAATTAAACCATATGAACCTTTACGACGAGCGTATACCAAGGCACCTTTACCAGTTTCAGCATCTTCAAAGATGAAGAAGTTGTGACCTAGCATTTCCATTTGCAATACTGCTTCTTCTGCAGTCATCGGCTTCACAGATAAGGTTTTACGACGCACAATCTTAATTGGGTCATGTCCTTCTTCAGCCTCTTGCTCAACGCGGTCAGCTTGCACTTGTGTTTCCACAGCACCTGGTAAACCAGCACTAACACGAGGTTTACGATTCATTTTTGTTTTGTATTTACGTACTTGACGCTCTAACTTATCAACCACAAGGTCAATAGAACCGTACAAGTCTTGAGATGTTTCTTCAGCACGTAAAGTCAAACCACCTGTTAAAGGAATTGTAACCTCTGCCTTAGCATCCTTATTCGGATAAACTTTCGCATTTACATATGCAGTAGCATCTGGTGAATCAGTGAAATACCGTTCAATCTTAGAGATTTTCTTTTCAGCGTACTCTCTGATTGCTGGTGTGATTTCAATATTCTCACCGCGGACGTTGTATGTAAACATAATCTTTCATCCTTTCTACCAATAATAAATTACTGGTGAAGCTCCTATAGCTTCTTTCTTAGTACCTTAATTATAATAGAAACCGCTTACCGATACAAATAATCTACACTGAAAAAATACATTATCTTGCAAGGGTCAGTCCGCTAACTTGACTAAAGCCCGCTAATTCAAGTGCCTTATAGGCTGAAAACATAGTGGTACCAGTAGTATAGACGTCATCGAATAGGATAATCGGACGGTTTTTATCTATATTTTCTAGATCCTTTTTCATCTTAACTTTACTTGTATCTTGCAAACGGTCTTGACGATTTTTATAGGCCTGCTTCCCCCGACTCCCCTCACTCATCAATAGGTCTTGAAAGGGAATGTCCGCTGCCTCAAGTATCAAACGTGTCTGGTTAAAGCCACGATTCGCTACCTTCTCACTGGAAGATGGCATAGGTACCCAGATAGCCTCCGTATGCTTTCGGTAGACTTCTTTTAGTTCCTTGGCAAAAAGATGACGCCCACGAATATCGCCCTGCCCTTTTAAGACTACCAGCCAATCTTTAAAGACACCATTGTATTGATAGAAAGCCTGGTTGGTAAAATGCCAACCATGGTAAATATGCCAACTTTGACAATCCCCACAAAAACCTTCTTTATCCACTTGACCTGCCGCTTCAATAGTCATATCTCGTCCGCATTGTTTACAGGTTGTTTTTGGATCAATGGCGATTAGGCCATTCAAACATTCCTGGCAAAAAAGTGGTGGTTTTATTGGACTCAATGACAAGATATCCGCCAAAGTTAGTTGGGTATCCAAAGTATTCTGACAGATCACACAAGTAGATGGCCCAGTCGCCTCAGCGAGTCCACCATTCCTCATGCCCCTATATATACTAATCATCAATTAAACCTCGTTTTCTTGCTTGGTCATTCATGGATCGAATTTGCCGAATAGCTGCAATAGATGCTTTAGTTTTACCGTAATGTAGAAAATAAACTGACCCTGATGGCCATTTGGGTTTTCGGCCCACTCGGCCTGAAATCTGGACCAGAGCAGCTGTCGTAAAGGTCTGGTCCTCACTACCTAATACGATGACATCAATATTGGCAAAGGTAACGCCACGCTCCAAGATAGTCGTTGAAAATAAAAAATCATAACGACCATCTCGCATATTTTGTACCTTGGTTATCCGGTCTGGGTCTTTTGACGACACGGATTCAAACAGGTAATCAGCAAATGCTTGTCGGCAAGATTTTACAAAAGTTAGCATTAAACCAATATTTGGCATGAAAACCAAAACACGTCGCCCTTTGGCCAGCAGCCGCCCTAATAGTCGTTTAAAAACATATGGTACTTTACCTGCCTGAATAAGACTTTGCCAGTCGCCTACCCATTGGTGGACGGGGACTGGTAGATGGTGGCGGTGGTAGCGGGCTGGCAGAATGGACACGGGTAGCTTGCCTTCTTTGATCAATTTCTCATGACTCGGATTTGGCGTTGCCGTCAGCAAAATCTGGGCCCCTGTCTTTTTAACAGCGCGGTCTGAAGCGAAATAGAGCATAGGGTCTCCGTCATAAGGGAAGGCATCAATTTCATCAATAATTAACAGGTCAAAAGCTTCTTTAAAGCGGATGAGTTGGTGGGTGGACCCGATGATAAAAGGTGATTCAGCGTAGGGTTCTTCTGATTGACCGTGGAGTAACTGGATAGTCACTTCAGGAAAGGCTTCTTTAAAGCGTGGGGCTAGTTCATTGGCCACGTCAATTCGGGGTGTGGCTAGGGCTACTTTCCGGCCAGCCATCAGGGCTTGGTTAACAGCTTCAAAAACCATTTCTGTCTTACCTGCACCTGTAACAGCCCATACTAAACGTTGACCGCCTGCTTGGTAGGTCTGACAAATTTCTTTGGAGGCTTGGGCCTGTTGGTCTGATAAAGTGCCAGTCCAAGCCAAATAAGATTGGTTTCTTTGCCAGCTATAGGGTTCAGTTGCATCAGCTATGTGATATAACTTGTCGCAGGTTCTTAGTTTACCGAAGTTGAGACATTTTAGACAATAGACGCAGTCTGCCAGGCCACATTGACAGCTATTTTCTTGAAAGGTGGTTTGATTTCCGCAACGACGACAGGTTAAGCGCGAGCCTTCTTTTTCTAGGGCGGGGAAGATTTGTAATCCGGGTATATCCAGTAAGTTGATGGCTGATTCGGTCTGGCCTATTTCCTTGGCGGTGACGAGTCGACCTCTTAGTAAGTTGCTGACTGCTTCCATTCTTATCCCCCCTCTTATGAAGTTTATACGGGAAAATTGTCAAAATGCGCCAAAAAAAGACCAGGAAATTTCCTGATCTCAAAAATACATAAATAATAGCGATTTCAATTAAATTTTATGTCGGAACCTACTTGATATCCGTGTTTTGCCACCAAACTAAGGCATAGGCAGCTGGGCCAAGATGTGTCCCAATCACGGGGCCAATTGGCGTCCGTTGTAATTCCAAATCGGGGTGGTTTTCATTCATATAAGCCACTAAATTCTGGACTTGCGGGGTATCATCTTCCCCTACAATAGCGATCCTTAATCGTGGATTTGATTGATAAGCTTGTTCAAATAAATCAAGCATGCGTTTCACTGTCTTTTTATGGGTACGAACTTTTTCAAAAACCTCAATTTTACCATGTTCAAAATGCAAGATTGGTTTTACTTGCAGCAAGTTACCAATACCCGCAGCGCTGGCTGAGATACGGCCTCCTTTAGCTAGGTGTCCTAAATCTTCCACTGAGAAATATGCGTCAGCAGTTAGCTTCAAGGCGTCTAGTTTAGGTAGAATGTCCATCAATCCTAGCCCTTGGTCACGCAATTTAACGGCTTCTTGAACGAATAAACCTTGACCAATCAAGGAAATGCCTGAATTATATACAGAAATTTGAACGTTTTTTTCTTCTGCAACTTCATTTGCAATCATATTAAAAGTCTGGAAGGTACCAGAAATACCTTTTGATAGGGTCACAACCAAAACTTCATCATGTACCTCAGCAAGTCGTTCAAAGGCTTCTGTTACAAGTCCTGGCGCTGGTTGCGAACTTGTTGGGATCTCATCTAAGGTCGCCATCTTGGCATAAAATTCATCAATCGTGATGTCGATATTGTCACGGTAAGATCCGTCTGAAAATGTGATTGTTAATGGTAGAACTGTAATATCGTGACGACTAACAAATTCGTCTGAAAGATAGGCAGTACTATCCGTTACAATGGCAAGTGACATATAATTTTCTCCTCTAATCCCTGTACTTTACGGATTGTCACTTGAAAAATGATCAACTGACAATAACTTTAGTGCCATTTTATCAAACATCTGGATAAAATTCGACAAGTTTATCTAATAAAGCGCTTCAACTTTGTGAAATATACACAAAAGACAGGCAAATAGCTAAAAATAATAAAATATGCTACTCTCAAAGGAAAGAAATGATTAACAAGGAGGCAAGTCAAATGATTGAATACCGGACTGTAGTTGAAGGTGGTGGTAGCCACGAAATTGAAGTAAAAGGGTCCAGGTTTATTTGCCATGCACAACGAATTTTCAATGAAGATGAAGCCAACGCATTTATCCAAAAAATTCGTAAAGAACACTATAAAGCCACTCACAATTGTGTAGCCTTTCAAATTGGCGAAAAAAATGAGATTCAACGAGCGCTAGATGATGGCGAACCATCTGGAACAGCGGGCGTACCTATGTTAGAAGTTCTAAAACAGCGGAATTTACAAAATGTTATCGTAATTGTTACCCGCTATTTTGGGGGTACTAAACTAGGAGCTGGTGGCCTTGTCCGTGCTTATTCTTCTGCTGTTTCTGAGGGATTAGATGCCATTGGTCAAGTAGAACGGAAACTACAAACCCAATTAGACATCAAAGTTGCTTACCCATTAACTGGTCAATTAGAACATTGGATCGCTGAATCGCCCTACAGCTTATTAGATACAACTTATCTAGCTGACGTAACGTATCATTTAGGTGTCCCGTCTGATTTAGTAGATCAAGTTCAAGCCGACATCGTTAATCTAACAAGTGACCAAGCTGAGTTTGCTATCGGGCAACAAATCTATGTAGATGTACCAATTAGCTACTAGTAATCTGGTCGTGCACAAAAAATAATAGAATAAATCACCTTGCATTTTTAAAATGATTGGAGGACAATATATTTGTAAACCCTTACAAATGGAGGCTATATTATGGAAATTGAAAAACAAGTTGCAGACAAGTATTTGAAGACATACATGGTTGAAAAAGATCCAGGATCAGCATCTTTAATTGCTTTCCCAACTTCCACTGAAGAAGTGGTCGCATTTATTAAAGATGCCAATGCGAGAAAGCAACCCACGATTACTATCGGTAGTCAAACTGGATTAACGAGCGCAACTTATCCTATCAATAATGCTTGGTTACTAAGCTTGGAGAAAATGAATAACATTATTTCATTAGATGAGCAAACGCTGACTTTAACTGTTCAAGCAGGTGTAACCTTATTTCAAATCCGCGATTATTTAGCGAATACGCCTTATTTCTATGCCCCTGACCCTGGTAATAAAAATGCATCAGTCGGTGGGAATGCATCTACAAATGCTGGTGGGATGCGAGCGATTAAATACGGGGTGACCCGTGACAATATTCGTGGTTATGATGTGGTATTAGCTAATGGAGAATTGATTCACGTTGGCTCTTTAAATAAAAAAGATGCAACAGCTTATGATTTGAAAGACCTATTTATCGGAGCTGAAGGTACACTCGGGGTAATCACAGAGTTACAATTGAGATTAACACCACGTCCAGCTTTTGAGAAATCTGTTATTCTCGGTTTTAATTCTTTAGATGGTGTGTCAGATGCTATTTTTGAAGTTGTGAAGTCACCTGTTCAACCAATTGCTTTAGAACTTTTAGAAGAATCAGGTATCCACTATTCTGAACAATTTATCAACAAGAAAATGCCTGAAGTTCACGGCGAAGCTTTCTTATTGGCAACCGTAGCGGACAATGCGGCAGACGGGTTAGCCTTCCAACTTGAAGCCATTCAAACCCTTGGGAAAAAGGCTGGTGCAATTGAAGCCCGCGAACTTTCTAATGATGAAGCAAGCGAAATGTGGGCCATCCGCGATAATATCTTGAACGGTATCGTCTCTAAAGGTGACTGGAAAATGTATGACCCGGTTGTTCCTAACCACTTGTTTACCGACTTAGTGAAAGAAGGTAAACGTTTAGGAGATAAGTATAATGTCCAAACTGGATTTTTCGGTCACGCAGGAGACGGTAATATTCATATTTGTGTCTTACGCAGTGATCAAGACGATGAAACTTGGGAACAAATTAAACACGACTACGAAAATGATTTATTCCCATATGTTGCTGAACAAGGTGGTTTATTATCTGCAGAACACGGTGTTGGTTTAGAGAAAAAAGCCTATCTACCCTATTTCAAAGATGAAGCATATATGGCAGTATTGAAGTCCATCAAACATGCTATGGATCCGAATAACATCTTGAACCCAGGAAAAATGTTTGATTAGAAGTTAGAGATAAGTAATGAAGCCTTTCGGCTTCTACTTACCTATCATTGCCTTAAAAGCAGTGGGACCGCCCTTAGAAAAATTTTCTAAGGGCTTTTCTGACGACTCATTCTGTAAGGGGTGCCCCCTAACAGAATGATGTGGGTCAGAAATCCTTGTTCCACTGCTAAGGCATGCTAGGTAGTTCCAGCCTCTGGCTTTAGTTTTAATACACAATCACTATCCGAATTGTGCATTTATTCTTGTTTAATTTTATTGGTATTTCG
Source organism: Aerococcus sp. NPDC058936 (assembly GCF_042741995.1). Lineage (NCBI taxonomy): Bacteria > Bacillati > Bacillota > Bacilli > Lactobacillales > Aerococcaceae > Aerococcus > Aerococcus sp. NPDC058936. The sequence goes on from NZ_JBHYKZ010000002.1 coordinate 119,614, forward strand.
AATAGGAAACGCCGTACAATTTAATATTGTTATAGAAAGAGCTTTTTCACTAAGTAGTGTTATAAGATTTTTAAAGAAAAAATGCCCTACAATTTTGTGTAAGGCGTTTTTTCTTTAACATACTGATTTAACTTAGTTGGCTAAAGACGTTTTCAATTGTGTCTTCAAAAACTAATACGTCATTGAATGGAATGGTTAGTGATGATTTGTTTACTACGGTTAGATATTGTCCTCGGAAATAGTTTAAGAATCCAGCCGCTGGATAAACGACTAAACTGGTGCCTAAGATGACGAGTAAATCGGCTTGACGAATCTTATCAATCGCCCCATTTACAGTATCTTGGTCTAATTGTTCGCCGTAAAGCACGATGTCAGGACGCACAATATTACCATCATTAACACAACGAGGTATCCCGTCTTCATCTATACGTAGGTCTTCAGGTGCGTAACGTTGCCCACATTCTACGCAATAATTTTCCAATACAGTACCATGTAATTCATATACGGCTTTGGATCCTGCTTTTTGATGCAAACCATCAATGTTTTGGGTAACAACAGACACATCTTTGCCCGATTTTTCCAACTCGGCAATAAATTCGTGGCCCGCATTTGGTTTGGCATCTGGGTGGACCAATTTATCAAAGTGATAAGCAAAGTATTCTTTAGGATAATTAGCGAAAAAGTGATTTGACACGACTTCTTCTGGGCTATAAGTCCCTCCTAATTTTTCCATGAAAAGGCCATTCGCTGACCGGAAATCAGGGATACCAGAGGCTGTAGACATGCCCGCTCCTGTAAAAAAGACAATTCGTTGGCTATCCTGTATTTGTTGTTTAAATTGTTGGATTTTATCGTCCATGCTAGTCCTCCTTTATATAATTCTTTACCTATTCTAACATGACCAAATTTTTCATGCGAAATATCAAACCATTAAAGCCTTGAGCAATCTAATTGCTTATAAATTTGATTTTATCTAATATAAGGACTGACATTATACAAAGGAGAACACTATGCAAATTGAATTTTTCCACGATGTGACTTGCTCATTTTGTTTCCCCATGTCTAATCGCATGCGGGAAATCACTAGTAAATATACTAACATCGACGTGGTCCACCGTTCTTTCGCTTTTGGTTTTGAACCAGATCACTATACCCAATTGGTTGGCTCACATGAAGCCGTTAAACTTGAAGTGTTAACACATTGGAAACAAGCTAATCAAAATGATGATGACCACCGCTTTAATATAGAGGGAATGCGTGAAACCGACTTCAACTTCCCAACTTCAAAAAATGGTTTAAAATCAGCAAAAGCCGCTGGTATTTTAGGCGGGCAAGATGCTTACTGGGATGCTTTTGATGCCATCCAAAATGCTTTATTCGTTGAAAATAAGAATATCGAAGACTTTGACATCCTAAAAGCTGCGGTAGCGACTACTGATATTGATATTGACCAATGGATAGCACAATATAAAAAAGCTGAGACAGAAGAAGCTGTTTTACAAGATTTAGCAGTCAGTCAAGCATATGGCATCCAAGGAGCACCAGCTTTAGTGATCAATCAAAAATATTTGATTTCAGGTGCACAAGCAACTGAAGACATTGAAAACCAGCTAAAACAAATTGCTCAAGAAGAAGGGCAACCATTAACAGCAAAACTGCAAACCTTAGGTGGCTTGGGAATAGCTTGTAATTTCGTAGATGGTCAATGGATTTGTGACTAATCTTTCTTTCAATGAGGTGTATGATGAGATTAGCGGAATATACTTGGGACATGTTTTAGTAAAAAACGCTAAGTCCTAGATAAGTAGTTTTTAAATAGTTCCCCATAACAGTGATAATTCTTGGAAAAGTACAAAATGAATCTAACAAATTCACCCGTTAAAAAAATAATAGAAAATAGCCTTTGTGAACAGTAACATCACAGAGGCTATTTTCTATATAAGTTAAAGCTTTTTAATCTTTTGACTCGGCTCTTACATCATATGAAGTTGAGCTCGTGCCTCCAGAAAGAACTGCATTTCAGCATAGTTTGTACCTGACTTCGTCACCCACTGCTCTAATCTTCCAGCGGTTTCTTTCCTATCGTCGGCTCTTACACCTTATTTCTTCCACCATTCATCATAAACGGTTATTGGTAATTCACGTTTGTGTTGTGTTTTTAGGTACCAGTTTTCGATTTTTTCAGCAGCTTCTTGGGACACTTCTTTGCCCTCTAAGTAAGCATCGATGTCTTGGTAGGTGACACCTAGGGCTACTTCGTCGGCTAAGCCTGGGCGGTCTTCTTCTAGATCAGCTGTTGGCACTTTGGCGTATAGGTGTTCTGGTGCATCTAAATATTCAAGGATAGCGCGTCCTTGACCTTTATTTAACCGCCAAATAGGTAGGATGTCGGCTGCACCGTCACCGAATTTTGTATAGAATCCTGTGACTGATTCTGCAGCATGGTCTGTTCCTATCACAACACCTGCATTTTCACCTGCGATCGCATATTGGACTAACATCCGTTGGCGGGCTTTGATGTTTCCTTTGTTGAAGTCAGAAATTGTAAGGCCGCCCTTTTCCAATTGTTCAACTGTGGCATCAACGGCTGGTTTGATGTTAACGCGTACGGTTTGGTCGGCTGCCATGAATTCGATGGCGTCCATGGCGTCTGCTTCATCTGCTTGGTTGCCGTATGGCAGACGGACTGCGATGAATTGATACTTGTCGTCGCCAGTTTCTTCGCGCATTTCAGTGATGGCCAATTGGCATAGTTTACCAGTTAGCGTCGAATCTTGCCCACCAGAAATCCCCAGTACTAAGGTTTTCAGGAATGAATACTTGTTTAGGTAAGCCTTGATGAAATCGATGGTACGTCTGATTTCTGTTTCCGGGTCAATGCTCGGTGCGACTTTAAGGGCATTGATGATTTCTTCTTGTAATGGACGCATGATGTTCTCCCCTTTGATTGCTTATTCCGTTGTTGATTTATTGCTTTCTAGCTTAAATGGTGAATTAGTTTTCTTGATCTTCGTTGTCACCATTCAAGTCGAATTCTTTATATTCATCATTGATGCGTTCGCGAATTTCAGCGATTGAATTCATTTTTAAATCATACAGTTCTTGCGATAAGTCCACTGGATATGGCTCTGGATTCAACATACGGCGGTATTCTGACCATAAGGCATCCAAGTGCTCGCGTGAAAAATCACGAACGGTTTCAAGCGTTGGCACATCGTAAACCAATTCACCCTTATCGATAATAGTTTTCAATAACGGGCGGGCGTTGAAACGACGAACTGTTTTATTGATGTAAGTATAAGTTGGATGGAACATGAAGATAGACTCAGCGTCATTAGGATCTTCATTCATGGTTGTAATATAGTCCCCTTCAGATTTACCATCTTTCTTGCGGGTGATACGCCAGATTTGTTTCTCACCTGGTGTGGTAATTTTATCTGGAGACGACGAAATTTTCATGGTTGGGACCATATCGCCATGCTCATCTTCGATAGCACATAATTTGTAAACAGCGCCTAGAGCTGGCTGGTCAAAAGCAGTAATCAGCTGTGTACCGACACCCCAAGCGTCAATTTTAGCGCCTTGCATTTTCAAGTTTAAGATTGTTTTTTCATCTAAATCGTTTGAGGCAGAAATGATCGCATCAGGATAGCCCGCTTCATCCAACATCTTTCGGATACTTGATGATAAGTAGGAAATGTCGCCAGAGTCGATACGAACCCCGACAAAACGAGACTTATCTTCCATCTCATTGGCTACTTTGATCGCATTTGGCACACCTGAACGAAGGGTATCGTAAGTGTCCACCAAGAAGGTACATTTTTCGTGGGCATTGGCGTAAGCTTTAAAGGCCTCATAGTCACTTTGGTAAGCTTGTACCATGGCATGTGCGTGGGTACCTGAAATTGGAATGTTGAATAATTTACCTGCGCGTACGTTTGAGGTTGAATCAAATCCACCGATGTAAGCAGCGCGCGAACCCCAAATTGCTGCATCCATTTCTTGGGCACGACGGGCACCGAATTCAGCTAGTGCGTCGTCGCCAGCTACGTTACGAACGCGTGAAGCTTTGGTTGCAATTAGGGTTTGATAGTTGATGATATTTAAAACAGCCGTTTCGATCAAAGTACAGTCAGCTAGTGACCCCTTAATTTGCATCAATGGTTCGTTCGAAAAGGCAATTTCCCCTTCTTCCATTGAACGAATTGTTGCATCGAAGTGGTAGTTTTTCAAATAGTCCAAGAAATCTTCTGGATAGTCTTGTGTTTCCCGTAAGTAGGCGATATCATCGTCGGTAAATTTTAAATTTTGTACATATTGAATGACACGTTCTAGGCCTGCGAAAATGGCATATCCACTTTCAAACGGATTTTTACGGAAGTACACTTCAAAAACCGCTTGTTGGTCAGCTTTTCCAGCGTCCCAATAAGTCTTCATCATATTGATTTCATATAAATCTGTGTGAAGCGCCAGGCTATCGTTGGTCGTTGTCTTCATATTCTTATTCCCTCCAAGAATTGCGATTTGACTTTCCTTATTATACCACTATTCCTCAGCTAGTTGTCACCTCTAGACGCTTATATCCTTGTTTTAGTAAGCAAAAAAGCGTTAGCTACCAGTACACATGACTGTCGCTAACGCTTAAATGACTTTTCGTTTATAAAAATTTGAACAAACAACTCACTGTTTAGACATCAGCGGTCTCACTCTTTAGTTAAACTCGCCAGGGCAGACAGGCGTCCTGTCTCACATCCTATTTAGTCGGGTTCGAGTCTCCAGAAAGAACTATATTAACTCACTCTTTAAAGTCGAGTTCGCTTTGGCAGTCCGATCTCCACTTCAGACTAGTTTGCATCACACTTTGTGTGATGCAAACTAGCCTTCCAGTGCTACCTGCCTGAGCGCCAAAGCTCTCATCCTATGACGTCGATGTTCATTTCTTCTGCTTCTTCTCTTGTGACTGTTGGTTTTTCGTCTTCGTCAATTCCTGATGAGGATACTTTGTCGAAGAGGATTTTAATGGTTTGCAATAAGATCTTGAAGTCCAAGAACATTGAGTATTGCTTGATGTAGATCAAGTCAAAGTTCAATTTAGAGTTAAAGTCAGTGGCATATTTACCGTAGACTTGTGCGTAACCCGTTATTCCTGCTTGTACGTTGTGACGTAAGTAATAGTGCGGGTTTTCTTCTTGGAATTGGTTCACGAAGAATGGTCGCTCTGGACGTGGTCCAATCATGGACATATCTCCGCGTAGCACATTCAACAACTGTGGTAATTCATCGATACGCAAGGCACGGATATATTTACCAACTGTTGTGACACGTGCGTCATTTTTCGTTGCAATCATTGGGCCAGATTTCACTTCAGCGTCCGTTGTCATCGAACGGAATTTCAAGATATCAAACTCTTCGCCACCTTTAGTAATACGTACTTGGCGGTAGAAGACTGGTCCTTTGGAGGTTAATTTAATAATAATCGCTGTAATCAACATGATTGGTGACGTTAAGATTAAACCAACTAAGGCTATCATGATATCTAAACCACGTTTGATTAAGGCTTGGTCCGCTGGAATCGCAAAGTCTGAGGTTTCAATAATAGATTCATCTTCAAAATTCATAATATTTGGATTTACCATGACCAGGTTTTCAAATTTAGAATTTAAGAACAGTTTTTTATTGGCCCGCATCAACAAGTCATAAATTTTCAATTTTTCGCTTTCATCAATTTGCGATGCAAGATATACAATATCATACTCATCTAAACGACTCTTCACATTGCGGTAGTAATCTTCTAATACCACATGTGTTACGATATGACGAGTACTTTTCGAATTCTTGAAATTATATATTGCCGGAAAAACAGCTTCTTCAGATCCAACGATCATTACCCGTTTCGTTGACGCATAGCGTCGGTAAATATCGAAGACTAAGGCTCTAAAAATGTAGAGCATCACAACACTTACCACAAAGTCGATCAAGACGACTGAACGCGGAAAGGCTAACCATCTACCAGCAAAACTTAAGACCATAGCAACAACTGCTAAGATTCCTTGACTGATGATGGTGATGAAGAAGAGGTCGCCTTTGGTTTTATCATATAGGATATAAACCCCAAATAAAATATTGATAAATACAAAGATAATTAATATCCAACCAATTGCCCCTTGGAAAGCTTCATAGTTTTTCAAAGGTACATATCGACCATACCGCAAAAAGAATGAAACAAGATAAGAAAGGAACAAGATTAACGCTTCTGTTGCCGCGATAACCACGCGGTACCAGTTCGTCCATTCTCCGTTTTTTTGCATTTTTTCACCCATTTCATTATATATATACTATAAGTAAGCACCTATAATCCCTAATATTCTACCATAACCCGACTGGATTATAAGCCTATTCTAGTTAAAAAACCTTTAAATTCCCCTAGAAAAACTGAAAAAGCAGCTAGTTTTTACTCTAACTGCTTCAAACCTGTTTAATTATTCTGGTGATCCGTATGGAATTTGACTTGATTCAATTACTGAATCACTTGCAACAGATGACTGAGGTCGTTCTGTTGTTGTTGATTCAACTGTTGATTGTTGTTGGGTGCTTGATGATGCACTTTCTTCAATAACTGAACTACTTGATGATGATTCAGCTGATTCTGTCATTTGACTGGATTCATTATCTGACCCGTCTTCAATTTCTGAATCCTCACGTGATGATTCAGATTCACTCGATGATGTCGAATCGCTTGAAGTAGATGTTGATGCACTATCACTTGAACTACTAGTTGAACTACTATTTGAATCACTTGAGCTTGCAACGCTAGAACTTGATACACTTGATGCATCACTCGATGATGAACTTGCTGAATTAGGGATTTCTTCACTTGAACTTGCGTCGCTTGAGGTGCCACTTGAAGAGTTGTCATCACTAGATACTGCACTCGATGACGAACTGCTTGATTCAGATGACGACGATCCGTCCGCTATTGAACTAGATGATACTGGTCTTTGTGACGATGAAGATGAACTTCTTCGACTTGATGACCGAGATGTACTTTGTCCAGATTGTTTAGCGGCTAAAACGCCTGAAGTAACATTGGTATTTACACCAAATGATGGTTTATCAGAGGTTTGACGTAACGTTAAGGTTGCTGAAGCATCGTTAGATGCCATGATTTCTTCACGTATGGCTGTTAAATCCGCAACGCGGCTTTTTGATGCTTTAATTGCCGCTTGACCTTCTTCACGAATTTTCGCTAACGCCTCATCAGATTGATTAGCTGCCTCTGCCTCTTCTACCAAACGGTTGAAGATAGCTTGCGTTGCTTTCTCGTCACTTTTTGCGATCATTTCTAGTAACCGATCTTGAATACATGGGTTTTCGATTTCATTCACACGTTCAGTAACTGTCGTTAATTGATCTTCCAAAGTATCATAAGTCAGTGTTGTATCATTTTCGATTGCTGTTAAATCACTAGCGTATTCACGAATTAAATTGATTTGGCTTTCTGCCTCATCAATTAAAGTAGTGGCCGTGTTGTAGAAACCATCGTCTTTATTGTCCAATTGATCGGCATAATTCTCACGAAGTAAATCCAATTCATCGATAGTGACATCGTCGTCTACTAAGACATACTCTTGGATGGTTGCCCCGTTAATCACGGCTTGTCCGGAACCATCATCGTCTTCATCGAATAGTCCATTTAACTGACTTTGTAGGTCAAACCGTTGTTGGACTGATGTGATTCGTTCTTCAATAACTGGTTTTGCTTCACTGTCTCGTAAGTTGTCTACTTCTTCAGTTAATTCGGAAATTTCATCTTGTTGAATATCCGTTTTTAGGAAAGTGTAGGAGTTATCATAATAAAGCGCATTTACTGATGACGCTACAGCTTCAGTTTTCTCTTCTGCAGACATCCGGTTCGTATTGGCAAACGCACGAACGATGAATAAGGCTGCCAAACAAACCACAATACCCATTAATACATAGGCAATTTGTCGATTGTCTTTAAAAAAACGTTTGTGCACCTTTTCTCCCTCCCTTTTCTAGTTTGTCGATTGCTTGGTCTTAAGATTATCATGCAATCGCCCAAAAATAACCACCTGTTGTACTTTATCATATAATTTTTATATTAGTCATATTGATGTAATCATTCTGTAACAGCGTCAATAATAGGAGGCTCGAATCGGACTTGAAAGGGTTCAAGCTAGCTTGAACGAGACCCTTAAATCTCTACAATAAAAACTTTTTAACCATATACCCCTTTCCCAAAGGGCACTTTATATACTTACCCTAATAATAACTGACATTTTCTCAAAGCCGAAATAATACCAATTTGAATTAAAAAAGAGTCGCAACTAATCGTTACGACTCGGAAATTCATTGTTATTGGGCGTATTTCTCGTTCATCCGGCGTTCGTACACATTCAACAATTTGGTTAATGTGAAGGTTAGGATGAAGTAGATTGCCATTGAGATGATTAATGGGATGATCCCATTGAAGGTAATCGTTGATACGTTACGGGTTTGGAAGGTTAATTCCGCTACCCCGATGGTTGAAACGATTGACGATTCTTTGATTAAGGATACGAATTCATTTCCTAGTGACGGCCAGATAGATCTTAATGATTGTGGGAAAATGACTTTCCGCATAGTCACCCAGTAGCCTAGACCGAGTGAACGTGCAGCTTCAGCTTGCCCCTTATCAACCGAGTTGATTCCTCCACGGATGATTTCTGCAATATAGGCGCCCGAGTTTAGGGATACGGCCACTAAACCAGAAGTCAAAGTTGACCAACCGAACATGCCGGCGAAACCTAGGTAAATGAACAAAACTTGAATCATCAATGGTGTCCCACGAACGATTTCAATATAGCCTTGCGCAATTAGATCGATTAATTTATTTTCCGATAAACGCATTAAGGCTAAGGCTGCCCCTAAAATTAAACCGAAGAAGATAGCTGTTGCGGAAATCACTAAGGTTGTTTTCACACCATTCACAAAGTAAGGTGCGTAAGCTAGCCAAGTGGATTGACGGTTGTCTTCAATAATTTGGTAAGATTCGTCCAACCATTGGTCAATTAACCCTTGTTCTTGAGCGTCCGCAATGGATTCGTTGACTGCTGCTAGTAAGGTCGGTTGTTTTTGTGGCATGGCTGCAGCTTTACCAGGATCTTGAATTGGTAAATTGGCTTCAATCACTGTTAAATCAGGATTTTCTGCCGCATAAGCACCCGCCACATCTTCATCTAGTAGGACCCCATCCGCTAAACCTGAATTTAAGGCTGAAATTGAGTCGGTTGTGGTACGCATGACCTGAACTTCTGAGTTTGGATAGTGGTCGCCTACAAGTAATTGTTGAGTTGTCCCTTCACCAATAGAAATTTTACCACCATCAACAAAGTATGCATCATCTGTGATTTGGTCTGCTTTACTTTCTTGAATCACGAAAGATTGACCTGACACTTGGTAGACATCAGAGAAGTCCACTGACTTCGCTCGTTCTTCCGTTGCTGTCATCCCTGCTAATACTATGTCAATTTGACCCGTATCAAGCGATGTTAATAAATTCGAAAACTCCATATCAACAACTTCAAGGTTTACGCCTAAGTCATCTGCGATTTTTTGTGCTAAGAAGATATCTAGTCCAACAACCTGATTTTTCCCATCTTTTAAGATAGAAAATTCAAACGGTGCATAAGTTGAATTGGTCCCAACCCGTAACACGCCACGTTCTTGAATATCCTGGTATAAAGTATCTTCCCCTGGTGCTGTTGCATCACTGGCATCAATGGTAGATGTCGCTGATTGACCCTCTTCAGTTGCCAAAACGGGACTTTGACTCAAGCCAACCATGGCTAGAACAAGCGTCACACAAACCAAGATGATTTGTTTCATATATTTCATGATTCTGCCTCCTATTAAAACATTTTTCTGCTATCGCAGCATTTGCTTCTTATCAACTATTTAATTAACTAAACGCCACTAGCTAACTTCAACTTTTACTATTTTAGACAATAAAAAAATCCCCACCTCTATAACAGAGGCGGAGATCCACGGTACCACTCTAATTTTAGGGGTGGCCTTCACCTCCCCTTACTTGAAATGGTAACGTCATTAGCGAAATGACCTACTAACAAAGGTTCAGTCATTTTTCTCAACAATGCGGTTCAATTATCTATTCTGTAAGGCCTCACACCAACGCCCCTCGCTATACCAGTCGATAATTTACTCTTTGTTTCATTGAATATTTATTAAAATAGTATGTGGTTTAACCACGTCCACTACATTATATTGACATGACCATATATTTGTCAATCACTGTCGGTTGAAATGTTAAAAAAGTGTCAGTCGTTTTCAAACGGTAGAAAGCTTATCTGGTCTAGGTTTCCTTGCTTATAGCAATTTTTGCAGGTGTTTTTTACATGAGATTTTCACGCAAAAAAGCTGACAAACATAACAATCCAATCAGCAATTATGCGTTTCGCCATCTACCACCGCGATGGCCTCCAAAGAAGAGGAGGATATTCCTTTCCAATATAAAAAAAGACTAGCACGGGGCTAGCCTTCTTGATTTGATTATATATACGAATTAGCCTACGAATTTAGCTGCGTATTCTGCGAATTGCGCACCAGCGCTTGCTAAGAATTGTTTAGAGTCTTCGTTAGTTACTTCACCAGTCTCCATATCAGAAATTTCAGCAGAGTTGATGTAAAGTTCTGGTTGAGCCATAGTTTGTAAGTCTAAGAATACTAATGATTGACGTAATGAGTGATGCGCTAAAGTACCAGCAATACCAGAGATAGATTGAGATGCTACTAAAGCAGGTTTACCAGCCCATACGTTTTGACCCCAAGGACGAGAAGCTACGTCTAAAGCATTTTTCAATGCAGCTGGAATGTTGCGGTTGTGTTCAGGTGTTACAAAGATGATGGCATCTTGAGCTGCAACTTGTGCACGGAACTCTTCGTATTCTGCTGGAGAGTTAGCGTCTAAGTCTTGGTTATATAAAGGTAAGTTTGCGATTTCTAAAAAGTTAACTTCTGAACCTTCTGGTAAACCAGCAACGATAGCTTTCGCTACACCTTCAGATAAAGAGTTTTGACGGATAGAACCTACTACTACACCAAATTTTGTCATGTTAAAAATCTCCTTTTCAAATTTTCTTAATTTTTTATCTTACATGATATATCATAACACCTCGAATTCGAAATATCAAAAATTAGTGCTTCGTATAGCAAGTTTTTTTATTGTAGAATGAAGGATTGCTATCCTTGCGCTATGAAGAGGCCCACTATACCAAAGTTTATACTTACAAAATGTAAGTTCGGCAAAACGGATGATTTACTCAACGAGTACAATCTTTGTGTTTTATAACCTTTATCTTATTTAACAACTCACTCATTTTGCGCAAAAGTACACGAGCTCCCTCCACATAAAAAGCCAGAATGTGAACATGAATTCCGCAGCAAAATCCTGTTCGGTCTACCCTTTCTTTGGATGCTATTCTTATCTATATACAGGAAAAAGGACTGCACCAAAAGTACAGCCCCTCAACTCGGCAGAATATATACATTTTAAGCTACGGACCGTTTCGCACTTAGCGGATATCCGTTTCGCCAAATTAGACTTGTCACGTACTTAGTTATCTTAACCATTCATTATTTCTTGCAACATCCGAAAAGGCACCTGGTTCTGTTGTTTCACCTTTGGCCCAAATTTGCTCAGCCATTGTACGTGCTGATTGTGGTAAACCAAATAGTTTGATGAAGCCTTCTGCATCATTTTGGTTGTAGATATCATCTTCACCAAAGGTTGCTAATTCATCTGAATATAATGAGTAAGGACTTGTCATACCTGCGTCGATGATATTCCCCTTATATAGAACCATTGTCACTGACCCAGTCACATTTTTTTGTGTCTCGTCTACAAAGACTTGTAATGCTTTACGCAATGGGCTGAACCATAAACCGTTGTAAACTAGGTCTGCGTATTTCAAGGCTATGCTTTGTTTGTAGTGTTGTGTGTCACGGTCTAAAGCGATTTGCTCTAATTTCTCGTGAGCGTGGTAAAGAATAGTGCCACCTGGTGTTTCATATACCCCACGTGATTTCATCCCTACTAAACGGTTTTCAACGACATCTAAGATACCAATCCCATTGGCGCCACCAATTTCATTTAATTTTTCTAGTAAAGCGATTGGTGCTAATTTTTCCCCGTTTACAGCAATCGGTATACCTGATTCAAAGGTCACCGTAACTTCAACTTCTTGGTCAGGTGCAGATTGTGGTGATACCCCTAATTCTAAGATTTCTTCGTAGTTTGGTTTGTTGGTTGGGTCTTCTAAGTCTAACCCTTCATGTGACAAGTGGAATATGTTTTCGTCTTTAGAGTAGTTGGTTTCACGTGTAATTGGTAGTGGCACGTTATGCGCTTCTGCGTAGTCAAAGGCTTGCTCACGAGACAGGATATCCCATTCACGCCAAGGGGCGATGATCGTCATTGTTGGATCAAATTCACGGATGCCTAACTCGAAACGCACTTGGTCGTTTCCTTTCCCAGTACAACCATGAACAATAGCGTCACAGCCTTCTAAATGCGCAATTTCAACCATACGTTTAGCAATTAATGGACGCGCGTAGGCAGTCCCTAATAAATAAGTCGACTCGTATTTAGCCCCTGCTTGGATCGCTGGGAAAATATAATCCGTAATGAATTCCTCACGCAAGTCTTCTACATATAATTTCGTCGCCCCGCAGGCTACCGCTTTTTCTTTCAAGAATTCAAAATCTTCTTCTTGACCAACGTTACCAGTCATTCCGATAACTTCACAGTCGTTATAGTTTTCCTTTAACCAAGGAATAATCACTGAAGTATCTAATCCACCAGAGTATGCTAGTAAAACCTTTTTAATTTCTTTATTTGTTTTTGCCATGAATAATGCCTCCTAAATTTCTATCTAAAATTTCTGTCTAAAATTGTCCAATTAAAATCATTAAGCGTATTTTTGGTTCATCTTTCTTTCATATACATTCAAGACTTGCGACAAGGCATAAGTCATGATGAAGTAGATGATCATTGAAATAAATAATGGGACCACTGCTTGGTAAGTAATACTTGTTACCGCACGTGTTTGGAAGGTTAATTCCGCCACCCCAATGGTCGATACAATAGAAGATTCCTTGATCAAGGTGATAAATTCATTCCCCAATGACGGCCAAATCGATCTTAATGATTGTGGGAAAATGACTTTCCGCATGGTTTGCCAGTAGCCAAGCCCTAGTGAACGCGCAGCCTCAGCTTGTCCCTTATCAACGGATTGAATACCCCCACGGATAATCTCCGCGATATAAGCACCCGAGTTCATGGATACAGATACCAAACCGGCAGTCATTGTAGACCAGCCAAAGATCGACCCTACACCAAGGAACATAAACAAGACTTGGATCATTAATGGTGTCCCACGTACAAACTCGATATAGGCTGCCGCCAAGAATTTTAAGATTGGGTTATTAGTCAAACGCATAAGGGCTAAGAAAATCCCCAAGACCATACCGAAGAAGATGGATACCCCTGCAATAATCAAGGTTGTTTTAATCCCGTCCCAAAAATATGGCCAGTAGGTGGTCCAACCTGTTCCCGCGTTTTCACCAGCGATAATATCAAATGAGGCTTCTGTCCAAGTTTCGATTAAGCCTTGGTCATTCACATCTTCTAAAATATCGTTGATAGCTGTTTGTAAGGATGGTTGGTTTTCCGGGATACCAATTGATTTCCCCTGGTCTTCAACCATGCCGTCTAAGTTAGAGTCAATAACGGTTAACCCCTCATTTTCAGCTGCATTGGCACCGGCAACCGCGTCATCTAGTAACACCCCATCTGCTTGGCCAGAAGTTAAGGCCGCAATGGCATCCCCTGATTTACGCATAATCAACAAGTCTGGATTTTCAAAGAAGTCTCTCACATAACCCTCTTGCAATGTTGCTTCAGGTACCGCAATAGTATGCTCGCCATTTTCAAATGAGGTATAATCTAAAATTTCATTTTCTTCGCCTTCACGAATAACGATTGATTGACCAGATAATTCATAGGCATTTGAGAAGTCAATGGATTGGTCACGCTCTTCAGTCGCCCCCATACCAGCGATGATTAAGTCGATCCCCCCTGTTTCAAGCGAAGCGATCAACGACCCAAACTCCATATCAACAACTTCCAGTTCAACCCCTAATTGGTCTGCGATATATTCTCCTAGGAAAACATCAATCCCAACGACTTCGTTTTGACCGTCTCTTAAAACGGTAAACTCATAAGGTGAGTAACCAGAAGCAGTCCCCATTCTAAGCACACCACGTTCTTGAATCTCCGCTAGTAATGTATCTTCACCCTCAACCTCAGCCGCTGCTTCAGGACCCGTCCAAGACGATGCTGAAACACTTTTGGCTGGTACAACAAGACTGATCAAGATGGCCAAAATAACCATCAAATTAAAACCCTTCAACTGCCATCCCACTTGATTTTTCTTCTTCACCTGATTAAACATTTTCTTCAACCTCCTAGATTTTTTCCTATAAAAAAAAGCCCACCTCTCCTAAAAAGAAGAGGCGGACGAATATCCACGGTACCACTCTACTGTCGCGATTTTTGTCTATGAGCTTCCCCTTGTAAAAAACTAGACTTTCATCCAATCTTTATAAACAAGTTTTCATTTGTCGGCCCGGAAAATAAAAAAATCCGCCCCTTCAAATGAAGAGGCGGTTAATATCCACGGTACCACTCTACTGCTGACAAAAATACATCAACGCTTGATGACTTAACGCGCCTAACGAATTGAGCTACTTTTATGATCTAATTAGCTTACTTCACTCAATTATCTCAGCAATGCGGTTCACAATTCTCCTGACATAGACCTTCCACCAATCGTCTATTCGCTTTAGACAGTACCCTTGTTACTCTTTGCTTCTATGATTTAATATTCAATTCTCATAAAAAAATGACATCTATCATTTGTTTTTAAGTTTTTATCATTTTCTTTTAATTATTCTAATCGGTAATTTATAGAAAGTCAACCGGTAAAGTAAAATTCTTTTTACAAACTTTTTAACCTAGGAAATATTCGCTCGAACCCTTACGATTGCTGCAGTTACCGCTTCTGGCGCTGGCCCCCCAGCAACATTCCGGCGGTAAACACAATTCTTCAAATCGATGGCGTCATAAATATCGACATCAAATAATTCTGAGAATTCTTGGTATTCAGCTAAGGTTAATTCTTCCAAGCTCTTTCGGTTTTCCGTGCAGTAACCCACTAAATCTCCGGATACTTGGTAGGCATCTCTAAAGGCCATCCCCTTGTTGGTCAAGTAGTCCGCACAATCCGTAGCATTTAAAAAGCCAGTACCACATGCTGCATACATCACATCCTTATTGACGATTGTTGCTTCTAACATGCCCGGTAATAGAGATAACATCGCTTTTACATGGTCAATCCCGTCAAAAAGCTGTTCCTTAATTTCTTGCAAGTCTTTATTGTAAGCAAGCGGCAGGCCTTTCATAATGGTCAAGACGCTCATCAGGTTGCCGTAAACACGACCCGTTTTCCCACGCATTAATTCATGGATATCCGCATTCTTCTTCTGAGGCATGATCGATGAACCAGTTGAGAAGGAATCTTTCAGGCTGATGAAACGGAATTCTTGGCTGGACCACATGATCGTTTCTTCCGCGTAACGGGACATGTGCATGGACATCATGGCTAAATCTGACAGGAATTCGATGGCATAATCGTTGTTGGATACCGCATCGATTGAGTTAACATATGGTGCTGTGAAACCTGCTACCTGGTCAGTTGTATAGAAAGGGTCAATTGGGTAAGTGGACGTTGCTAAGGCCCCCGCACCCAGCGGCATATCATCCGCTACTCGGTCTGAAAGGTCCGCAAACCGCGATAAGTCACGGCTGAACATCTGCGCATAAGCCAATAAATAGTGGGCATAAGTGATTGGTTGCGCCCGTTGTAAGTGGGTGTAGCCTGGCATAATCGTGTCCAAGTGTTCCTCTGCTTTTGTCAAAATAGCCTCAATCGCTACTTGGGTTTTCTCGATAAAATCTTGCAATTCATCCAACACATAAATCCGCATAGCCGTCGCTACTTGGTCATTACGAGACCGACCAGTATGGACCTTCTTCCCAATTGTGCCAAGACGTTTAGTCAACTCAGCCTCGATGAAAGAGTGAACATCTTCCGTTGTAAAATCAACGGCTAAAGTCCCATCCGCATAATCTTGACGCATTTGCTCAAGCTCTGTTACCAAGCTGTCCGACTCCTCTAAACTAAGAATCCCTTGGTGACCTAACATGGCCGCATGGGCTTTTGACCCACGAAGGTCAGCGTCCAACAAGCGGTAATCTACTTGGATAGATTGGTTGAATTGATAAGCATCTTGTGACATTTCCTCGTGAAATTTATTAGACCAAATGGCCATAGCGATACACTCCTTTGATTTTTGGGCAGTCTCCTGCCCGTTTCTTGTCTTCGTTAATGAGAATGTTAACAAATAATGAGAAAATAACAAGTGTTTTTTTATTTTTGGAAAACAAATGCTGGACCTTTTCTGGGTATGATTGACTAGAAAAAGTTTCGCTTCAGACCCTTCACACCACCGTGCGTAAGGTTGGATGCATTGCAGTTCAGTATTTTTGTTAGTGGGAAATTAGCATTATTTTTGGCTAGCTTGCTAATCACAAGTTTTATGGATTGCTTTATTAGAGAGAAAGAAGAGATATTGTAGAGGCCAGGCACTTGTTGATGGTGATTATTATTTTCTAAATTGTGGTAGATTTCCCTCTAAATTGACAATAGCTGTATCCAACAAGTCAGCTGCTTCAATTTGCTTAGCCAATTGCAATAGCAGGTATTCGTTTCCTTTGTTGGCAATAAATTGCGTCCCAATTGGCAGTCCTTCTTCATTTTTAAACATCGGTAGGGAAATCGCTGGTTGGCCGATTAAGTTGACAATCGACACATATGGCGAATAAGGGATTGATTGGCCAAAATGATCCCAAATAAGCTGTTGCTGGTCGTCTTGGCTTAATTGATCGATGTCTTTTTCCGCTGCAAGAATTGTTTCATCGGCTTCAAAAATCCCATGTTTAGGCGCTGGTCCATTCGTTGTTGGTGTCAACAAGAGGTCATAATGGTTGAACTCAGCTTCATAAATGGCTGCCCATCGGTCCCAGTCGCCAATCATTTGGCTTAATTCTACCGCTGAAATTTTGTAACCAGACCGGTAAATCGCCCAAGTCAAGGGTTCCATATCCGCATCCGTTAATTCACGGCCAAGTGCCTGGGCAATGCCCTCCATCATCACCGTTGTTTCAACACTGTTCATTTTAAAGTAAGACTTCATGACTTGAATCCGGTCCACTGGGTCCGAAACTTGGAAGACATCATGACCCAGCGCTTTCAACTGTTTGATCACTTGGTCTATGACAGCCTGCCCCGCTTCACTGATGGTTAATTGGTCATTCAAATCAGTCAGATAACCAATACGTAAGGACCGGTCTAAATCCAACAATTGATCTTCTTCGATTGTTGGCATTGGGAAAGGCGCCTCATATTGAGTGACCTGCAAGGCCTTCAACAAGGTCCAAGTATCACGGACTGATTTTGTTAAGGCAAAAGGTACCGCAGCACCCTGCCAGCTCCGGTATTTACCGGGTCCAACTGGCATACGCCCACGACTGGGTTTCAAACCAATTAACCCTGAATAAGACGCAGGCATTCGAATCGATCCGCCCCCATCAGAAGCATAGGTTAAAGGCACCATTCCAGATTTTAAGGCCGCAGCCGCGCCACCACTCGAACCACCTGGATTGCGGTTGGTATCAATCGGTGAATTAACCGAGCCAAAAGCTTTAGAATCACTAATCCCCTTAAAACCAAATTCAGGCACGTTAGACCGACCGACAGCGATAAAACCTGCCTTTTCAACAGCTTGAACAAAATTGTCCGTCACCGTCGCCAGGTTATCTTTGAGTAATGTCGACCCACTCGCAGCCAACTGACCCGCTTGTGACTGACCAAGATCTTTAATTAAAGTTGGTACCCCGAAAAATGGTGGTAAATCCGCTTTTTCTTGCGGGCTCATCTTAGCTAAAAGTGCGTCATATTCATCTGCTTTTGCCAAGGCATCCGAATCTTGACGCCAAACAACCGCATTTAAAGTCGGGTTCAAAGCTGTCATATTCTCTAAAGCAGCAGTCACAACCTCCTTAACTGACAACTTGCCCTCTTTAATTTGTTCAGCATAGTAGCTCGCATCTTCTGTAAATAACATTATCAAACGCCCCTTCAACCATTCCGTATTTTTTCAGTTCAATAAATCCATAGCCTTATTATAATCAAATCCCCTTACTGAAAGATAGGTTGAACCCTCAATCACGAAAGAGCGTAAAAAAAATAGGACCGCAACATCACTGTCACAGTCCCATAGTTCGCTATTTATAGGGTATTCGATTTAATCAGCCAATAATCGGCAGATAAATATCTCTCACCCTAGTCGGGTTCGAGCCTCCGGAGAGGTCTGCGTTTCAGATTAGGTTGTTGCTGACTTTGTCAGCCACTGCCCTAATCTTCCATCGTTCCTCTCTTAGCGTCGGCTCTCTCACCCTGTTTTTTATTTTTAATACATACCTGCACTTGGATCCATTGCTGGCATTTGTGGTTCAGGTTGTGGTTGGCTTGCAACAGCTGCTTCAGTAGATAGGATTAATCCAGCTACTGAACCTGCATTTTGCAATGCTGAGCGAGAAACTTTTGTTGGGTCAACAATACCTTCTTCAATCATGTTTACCCATTCAGAAGTTGCTGCGTTAAAGCCAACACCTTCTGCTTGCTCTTTCAATTTCTCAACAATTACAGAACCTTCTAAACCTGCATTTTCAGCGATTTGACGTACTGGTGCTTCTAAAGCACGTAAGACGATTTGTGCACCAGTTTGTTCATCACCAGCTAATGTTTCAGCTAATGCAGCAACTGCTTCTTTAGCATTGATAAAGGCAGTACCACCACCAGCTACGATACCTTGATCAACAGCCGCACGTGTGGCATTTAAAGCGTCTTCGATACGTAATTTACGTTCTTTTAATTCTGACTCAGTAGCCGCACCAACTTTAACAACTGCAACACCACCGGCTAATTTAGCTAAGCGTTCTAATAATTTCTCACGGTCATATTCAGAAGTTGTTTCTTCAATTTGACTACGGATTTGGGCAACACGTTGTGCTAATTGCTCTTTGTCGCCCGCACCCTCAACAATAGTTGTTTCATCTTTTGTGATTACAACGCGGTTAGCAGAACCTAATTGATCAATTGTCGTATCTTTTAATTCAAGTCCTAGATCTTCAGTAATGACTTGACCACCTGTTAGGATAGATAAATCTTCTAACATTGCTTTACGACGGTCACCAAATGCTGGCGCTTTTACCCCAACAACGTTGAAAGTACCACGAATTTTATTCAAAACTAGTGTTGGTAATGCTTCACCGTCAATATCGTCAGCTACCAATAGTAATGCCCGGCCTTCTTGAACAACTTGTTCTAAAACTGGCAAAATGTCTTGGATATTAGAAATCTTTTTATCTGTTAATAAAATATAAGGATTTTCTAAAACAGCTTCCATCTTGTCGTTGTCAGTTACCATGTATTGAGATAAGTAACCACGGTCAAATTGCATCCCTTCAACGACATCTAGAGAGGTATCAATTGATTGAGATTCTTCAATTGTGATGACGCCATCTTGACCAACTTTTTCCATTGCTTCTGCAATTAAGTCACCAACTTCGCTGTCGCCTGATGAAATTGATGCAACGTTAGCGATTGCGCCTTTAGAATCTACAGGAACTGAGATTTCAGATAAACGATCTGCGGCTACGCGAATTGCTTTGTCAATTCCTCGACGAACACCTACTGGGTTAGCACCAGCAGTAACGTTTTTCATACCTTCAGTTACAATTGCTTGTGTTAGAACAGTGGCAGTTGTTGTACCGTCACCGGCAATATCATTTGTTTTTGAAGCTACTTCAGCAACTAGTTTTGCACCCATATCTTCAAATTTATCTTCTAATTCAATTTCTTTGGCGATAGTTACACCATCGTTAGTGATTAGCGGTGAACCATAACTTTGGTCTAAAACTACATTACGACCTTTTGGTCCTAAGGTTACTTTCACCGTATTAGCTAGTATATCAATCCCACGAACCATAGATTGACGTGCATCTTCTGAAAATTTAATATCTTTTGCCATTTATTCATTCACCTCATAAAAATTCATACTGTTATTAATCTGTAAATATTGATAAATTGACTAATCTACAATTGCGATAATGTCGCTTTCTTTAATAATTAATAATTCTTGACCATCATATTCAAATGTTGAACCTGCATATTTTTCAAATAGAACGCGGTCGCCTTCTTTCAATTGTGATGTGAAATCTTCTGTATTCTCAGCAACTGCTTCAACAACACCTACTTGCTGTTTTTCTTTGGCAGCTGACGGTAACACAATACCTGAAACTGTTTGCTCTTTAGCCTCTTCAACTCTCACAACTGCGCGTCCGTTTAATGGTTTAATCATTTACATGTCCCTCCATTTATATAAAATATCTGTCAAATCCAAGCTAAATTACTTGGTTTTTTAGAGATTAGCACTCTCTTCAGTCGACTGCTAACCTCTACATTTCCTATATTAAAACATTCAAATATGAATTGCAAGAGAAAGATTGACTTTTTTTGACCTATTTTCCTTTATAAGTCGAAAACCTTGATTTTAAGCGGAAATTAAGGTAATTTTAGTAAGTGAAATCTAAGGTTAACTTTGACCAAAGTCAGACTAATCTTGAAGAGAGGAATGTAGTTGTTGAAATTAAAAGGACCAGTAATATTCCTATTACTATTCAAAGTCTTATTTATCTTTCTAGCGCTCAGCTTTGCCATTCGTAGCGTAGAAGATACCGGTTGGGATTGGGCAGTATACCTAGCCATCGGTATTGCAGCCTATGAAATGATGGATTTACTCAAAACAATCGGTATAGTACGGCAGTTAAAATCTAAATAACAACCTGAAAAATAACAATTTTTAATAAAAATTGCAAAGTATTTAACGTCATTTTAGATCACATATGTGAAACTTAACAAACTTTCAGGCGATTTAAAACATACAGAATAGGCCGAGAGAAAAACATCTCGGCCTATTCGCTTGTTTATTTATATAGTTTTTGAATCTTGCGACTATTTTATCCAACTGATTCATTAATTAGCAAGAACTAAATTGCCAAACAAGAATGCCACTCAGGTTACGTTGCTATAAATCTTTCCAACTCAAAGTGTGGCATAAATAAAGTTTTTAACAATCGATACCTGCAACCTATGCCCAAGACTTGCGCTTAGCTAGCATGACTTAGATGGCGTAATAGGCAAAGTGAAAGCCTACCAGAGACCTATGTTGAAAATGATTTTAGTAAGTCAAAGGCTTACATGATTGCATAATATACTAACAAGTAATTACGAATTTGTTGAGATGAAGTAGATCAATGTTTGTAATTCATTGGTGAAGTCTACATCCTGCACTCTGATGCTATCCGGTACATCTAACCTCACTGGCGTAAAGTTCAAGATACCTTTAATTTCTGCTTCTTCTAATGCAGGAATCATATTTTGGGCAACTGCTTCAGGTACCGAGAGAATGACCACTTCAATATCCATTAATTTCAATTGCTTTGTTAAATCCTTCATGTCATAAACAGGTACCCCATTGTGGACTGTTCCAATGATATCTTGGTTGATATCGAAAGCTGCACCAATACGGATATTGTTTGATTTCTTGAAGTTGTAGTTTAATAAGGCATTACCAAGGTTACCAACCCCTACAAGGGCTACTGTTGTTAAACGGTCTTGGCTTAAAGTCTTACCAAAGAATTCTAATAAGGCATCGATATCGTAGCCGTAACCACGTTTACCTAAAGCCCCAAAGTATGAAAAGTCACGTCTAATCGTTGCACTTTCAACTTTTACTGCTTCACTTAATTCTGTTGAAGAAACGCGTGTTTTCCCCATGTTTTTGAATACGCGCAGGTAGCGATGGTATAGTGGTAATCTTTTGGCTGTTGCTTTGGGTATTTTACGCATGTTCAGTCCTCTTTCTTATTCTGAAATGATTTCTTAGACAGTATACCAAGTTTGTGAAATTAACACAAGAGTGCGTACTCACTAAATTTTAAACTATGTTAAAAAATGCAATATTTTATAAAAAGTTTCCAGCGAATGCTCAAATCTTTTTGTGGTAAAATGATTAAGACTATAAATGAAAGGATCATGCCTATTATGATCATATTACAAGGTTCAAATCTATCTCGACGCTATGGCGTTGAAGTAATTTTTGAAAACGTACAAATGACTATCCAACACAACAGCCGAATTGCGCTAGTTGGCCGCAACGGTGCCGGTAAGTCGACATTATTAAAAATGTTAGCCAACATTGAAGCACCTGATGATGGCCAAGTGTCCTTGACTAAAGGGACAACTATTGCTTATATGGACCAACACACTGCGGTTTCTGGTGACCGGACTATTTATGAAGAAATGGTTTCTGTTTTTGAACCCGTTATTAAATTATTGGAAGAATCAGAAACAGCGGCCCTAGCCTTGGCGGACGAAGAGCTCATGCAAGATGCTGAAGCCTATGAAGCTGCCTTAAACCGATATGACAAACTTCAAGAGGACTTGATTCGTTTTAACGCTTATGGTTACGAATCAGAAATTCGGATGGTCTTACATGGTTTCAAATTCTTTGATGAGGACTACGACCGTAAGATTTCGACGCTTTCTGGTGGCCAACGAACTCGTCTGGCTTTAGCGAAAATCCTACTAGAAAAGAAAGACTTATTGATTCTCGACGAGCCGACTAACCACTTGGATATTGAGACATTAACTTGGTTAGAGAACTATCTACCAAAATACCCTGGCGCCTTATTAATCGTGTCCCATGACCGGTATTTCTTGGATGCTGTGACCAATGAAACTTATGAAATGGCCCACCAAGGTATTCATTATTACAAGGGGAACTACTCTTTCTACTTGAAGGAACGGGTACAGCGTGTCACCCTGCAAATGAAGGCCTACGAGAAACAGCAAGAAGAGATTGCCAAATTAGAGGACTATGTAGCCCGTAATATCGTTCGCGCGTCTACCACGAAGATGGCCCAATCCCGTCGTAGGCAGTTAGAGAAAATGACCAAGATTGAAAAGCCATTGAACGATGAGAAATCAGCTCGTATCCAGTTTTCAGTAGCTGAACCTTCAGGGAACGATGTCTTACAAGCCAATAAGTTAGCGGTTGGTTATAGTCCAGACAATGTTTTAGCTGAACCCATTTCTTTCCAATTGCGGAAACAAGAAGCCATTGCCATCGTTGGGCCAAATGGTGTGGGAAAATCAACTTTATTAAAAACAATCATTAAACAAATCCCTGCCCTACGCGGTACCATCGACTATGGCGCTCATCTACAAATGGGTTACTATGACCAGGAATTAGGGAATCTAAATTCGAAAAAGGATGTCCTGCACGAATTGTGGGATGAACATCCGACGATGATGGAGCGGGATATTCGGACCATTCTTGGATCTTTCCTATTTACTGGAAACGACGTGACCAAGTCCGTTGCCACCCTTTCTGGTGGGGAAAAAGCCCGTCTTGAATTGGCTAAACTAGCACTTAAACATGACAATTTCTTGATTCTTGATGAGCCGACCAACCATTTGGACATCGATTCTAAAGAAGTCTTGGAAAATGCCTTGATCGAGTACGACGGCACATTGTTATTTGTCAGCCATGACCGGTACTTTATCAATCGAATTGCTACTTCCGTTTTAGAAATCAACCCTGAAGGTTCGACCCTTTATCTAGGCGACTACGATTATTACGTAGCCAAAAAAGCCTCTGAAGAGGAACGTTTAGCCCTATTAGAAGCTGAAAGTAACCAAGAAAAAGTTGAAAAAGCAGTAATTGAACCTGCTTCTGATACCAAACAAGCCTTCCAAATGTCTAAAGACAAGCAACGAGAAGAGCGTAAATTGCAACGGGAAATTGCCCAGCATGAGGAGACCATGGCCGAATTAGAGGCAACCATTGAAGGTATTCAACTGGATATGACCAAGCCCGAATTCTTAGATGACTTCGAGCAATTGAATCAGCTAAACCAAACGCTTCAAGAAAAAGAAGAAGCGCTAAATCAAGTCATGACTGATTGGGAAGAAGCCGTTACTAAACTAGAAAACCTATAGTAACCACAAATAAGGCAAGCCATATTCATTATGATGGCTTGCCTTATTTTTTTATTTGGCATTTTATGAGGAAATACCGCAAAATACTTTCTATTTCAAGAATACGGCGTCGTCCACTTGGTATTTGTCCCCTTCTACCCCTTTACGGACATCGTCAATCCGGGTCTTGGTGGCTTGACGGAAGAAGGCCAAGTCGTTCAGTACCGTGACAAATTGGAATCCTTGTTCAATTCGGTTAACTGCATCTTGTGCGTTGGCTGTAAATATTCCAGGAATTACCCCAGCGTCTTTACAAGCTTTAAGGACTTTTTGAATATTAGCTTCAAGTTCTGGACTTGTTGATGGGTCTTCAACACCCATGGCATGCGCTAAGTCAAGACGACCGATGTACACACAGTCAATGCCTTCTACACTCACGATTTCTTCAACGTTTTCAACTGCTTCTGGGGTCTCACATTGGACGATAACCATCGATTTTTCGTCCACTTCACCCTTGTTGTAATTTTCATAGGCACCCCAAAGTGGTCCACGTCCAATCCCTTTACCGCGGATCCCGATTGGTGGCATTTTAGTGTTTTGGATAACAAACTCAGCTTGCGCCTTGTTGTTGACCATTGGAATCATCAATCCATGTAAACCGATATCCAACATTCGCCCCATCATTGGACCATCTTCGGGGTTGTAAACACGGGCATATGGAGCAGTACCGTATAGTTCGGCTGCACGCACCATGTCTAAGGCTGTTTCTAAGCTTGTTTGAGCATGTTCGAAGTCAATCATAGCAAAGTCGAAGCCATTGACCCCTAGAATTTCCGTATTCAACGAAGAGCTTGATGCCACAAAAGCACCGATAGCATAGCCTTTTTCAGCAATTTTTTCTTTTACAAGGTTGCGCATTTCCATTTATATCATCCTTTTCCCGTCTTTAATCCTATTCAAGTCCGTCCTAATGTCTCTATTTCTAATTAGTCAATAATGTTAAAGCCTTGATAGCCTTGTTGTTTCAAGAATTGGCTGTAAGCTTCGTTATAGTCTTCACGCGCTGGGGCGAAAATATCCACATTCACCACTGTTTCTGGCGAATCGTACACATGAATGTAATGTTCAACACCCTTCGGTACAACTACCCATGAGCCTGCTGTCATGCGGAATGGCTCACCGTCAACGTAATAGTCACATTCACCTTGTAATATCCAGGCGATTTGTTGGTGATCATCATGCGTATGTGGGCGTAAGTCATTGCCATTCTCTACTCGATTAACCGTTACATTGACGCCGTCACCTGACATGGCGAACACGGCTTGGTCAATCCCTGGGCGTAATGGACGATAGGGAATCTCATTGATGTTTCCAAAATCTACATTTTCTAGTGCCATGATGCATTCCTCCAATATGGATATCTTTTTATTAAAACTTTATGAGTTTTTTGATTGGTGTCACCTTACCATCTCATTTTATTAAAAGCAACAAGAGAAAGTATTTGCCATCAAATCCTTTTGATATTGTCCTAGGCATCTCTAGAAAAATGGTTGACCAACTTTTTCTGGCCTTCTTATGAAGGAAATAACATTTTTTGGTTAACTTGAGGGGCCTATTTTCTCAAAATAAATGCTCTTCAAAGTATACAATTTTTGTTTTTAACTTATTTCTACCTGTTAAAGTAGTCCAGCTCACCCTCATAACGCCCACCATCTTCTCATTTACAAAAATATTACAATCGACCAAATCCCTTGATACATATAAGGATACCCTATGTTGATATTTCAAATATAGGATTAGATTAAAAATAAATGTGGGAAAAGCTTGTTAAAATGAAAATATGATGATAAGATAACACTAACTTAAATCAAAGGAGTGAGACCAACATGACAATGCATACAGAATTTACAATTATGACCAGTACATCTTGGTCAATGACCTCTACTGATCACCAGACACATACATCTTTATTATTATTATTAGCTAACTAGGATTGTTCCAACATATGGAAGAGTCCTATTTCTCGTGAATGCGGGCTCTTAGCTAGTAAGACTGCGAGCCGCATAAATGGTTCGCAGTCTTTTTTGTTTCTGATGATTAGCTTTTAAGTGAATTTGATTAACATAACGCACAATATCTGGTTCCAAAAGTCAGATTTATCCGGCGCTTTCCAAAATACGCCATTTACCTATAGTAATTGTTCGGAGTTTGGTCCAGCGCATATATTCTAATCGACTTTTGCCACACCTCAACTTAACCCTCGAAAGGAGTTTTCAAATGCAAGATGTCGTAATCGTAGCTGCACAAAGAACCCCCATCGGATCATTCGGTGGCGTATTTAAAAATGTTTCCGCTGTTGACTTAGGTAAGGTAGCCGTTCAAGGTGCCATGGCTAAGGCCAACATTGATCCAGCCATAGTAGATGAGGTCATCTTCGGTAACGTCTTAAGCGCAGGATTAGGTCAAAACGTTGCCCGCCAAGTTGCAGTCGCTGCCGGAATCCCAGTTGAAAAACCAGCATTCGCTGTCAACAAGGTTTGCGGTTCAGGTTTGAAAGCTGTCGCCCTAGCCGCCCAAAGTATTATGGTGGGCGAATCGAAAGTCGTGGTTGCTGGTGGGACCGAAAATATGAGCCAAGCGCCTTACATTGTTGAAGATGCACGTTGGGGCATGCGAATGGGTGACCAGAAAGTGGTCGACACTATGATTAAAGACGGTTTAACCGACGCCTTCAACAATTACCACATGGGGATTACCGCAGAAAATATTGTAGAAAAATATGGTTTTACTCGAGAAGATCAAGATGCCCTAGCCGCTTCCAGCCAACAAAAAGCGGAAGCAGCCATCAATGACAACAAATTCCAAGATGAAATTACACCCGTTTCCGTTCCGCAAAGACGCGGTGACGATATCCAAATCGAAGCAGATGAATATCCAAGAGCTGGCGTTACCCAAGAATCATTAGCCAAATTAAGACCAGCCTTCAAGCGTGACGGCGGATCTGTCACAGCAGCCAACTCTTCTGGTATTAACGACGGGGCTGCAGCCATCGTCTTAATGTCCAAGGAAAAAGCCGAAGCGATTGGCGCTAAACCACTGGCTACTATAAAAGCCTTCGCAAGTGCCGGCGTTGACCCTTCAATCATGGGAACTGGTCCAATTCCAGCTACCAGAAAAGCACTGGATAAAGCCCAATTGACTATAAAAGACATCGATTTAATTGAAGCTAACGAAGCTTTCGCTGCCCAAGCCTTGTGTGTATTGCAAGATCTTGATGCAGATATGGACAAGGTCAACGTGAACGGTGGCGCTATCGCCTTGGGGCATCCGATTGGCGCATCCGGCGCCCGCATCTTAGTTACCCTAGTTCACGAAATGATCAAACGCCAGTCGACTTATGGCCTAGCTACCTTGTGTATCGGGGGTGGCCAAGGAATATCCATGATTATCGAAGGGAACTATTAATCGGCTATGACACCAGCTAAGGGCTGAACCCCTTTTGACAATTGAAAAATGACTCGTATTTAGAAACCAAAGCATACATATAAAGGAGATTTTTATTATGATTGACACATATACTTTCCACGACATGACCCTATCTTGGTTGAATGGCGCGATGATTGGCACTGACGGCGGGACAATTTTCGGTCCTGTACCACGAGCACTTTGGGGTCGCTACTATCCATATAATGATCAAAACCAAGTGGCTGAGGTTTGTGACCCGATTGTCATCCAATACCAAGGGAAAAACTACATCATTGATGCATCCTTTAACTTGGATAAATTCAATGAAAAAGGGAAACGAAATGTTGGACTTCAACAAGAAGGTAACATCCAAGAAGACTTTGAAACGCTTGGGATTACGCCTGAAGATATTGACGTTGTGATGATGACCCACATGCATAACGACCATGCCAGCGGTTTGACTTACTTTGAAGACGATCAATGGCAATCAACCTTCCCTAATGCTACGATTTATATCTCTGATATCGAGTGGGATGCGGTAAGACATCCGAATGCACGGACTAAGAATACTTATCCGAAAGAAAATTGGGAAGCCATCCAAGGACAAGTAGCAACCTTTACGGATAGCATTACCATTGCTGAAGGGATTACCATGGAAGTGACAGGTGGTCATAGTCCAGGTCATACCATTATTCGTCTTGAACAAGCTGGCGAAACTATGCTACATATGGCAGATATCCTACTTACATTCGTTCACACAAACCCACTTTGGGTCGGTGGTCTAGACGATTACCCAATGGATTCTATTTCAGCTAAACAAGAATTGATGCCAGAAGCCCTAGCCAACAACTACCGCTTTATATTCTACCATGATCCATACTACCGTGTGGTTGAATACACTGAAGACGGGAAAAACATCCAATACGCTATGACGTCATCGCGCGATGTCTTTATCCCATTCACTGACCAACAAGACCGGGTCCCAAAACAAGTTGAAGCAGCAGTCATTAAATAAAATATTATTGCAGCTATCAATGAGCCAGATAAGTTAAAATATCAATCATCCCTGAGCAAGTTTCTTCTATATATAAGAGGTGCCATTTAATTGCCCTATTGTATAGAAGAAACTTGCTTTTTTAGTTGTGAGAAAAGCCACTTAGAATTGACGCATCTAACGCATTTAGGCGCGTACACGCTAAAGCCTAAACGCTCCAACAAGTTGGACTAAAATTGGCTTTAAATTACTAAAATCAACCACAAAAAAACCAGCTAGCTCAGGCGCTTTTCGCACGATACTAGCTGGTTTCTACTTTGCCATTAGCTGGCCTTTAGTCTACTTATTCGACTACTTCAAAAGAAATGTCGTCCATGGTATCGAATTTCACTTCGACCTTGTCCCCAATTTCAATCTTGTTAGCCTTGGTCATGCCACCGGTCATAATTGGCACGCCGGCCTCTAAAGTCACGCCACGTTTATACAAGGCGTTGGCTAGGAAGACCACCGCATTGGCTGGATGGTTGGCTACATCCTTCCCAATCCCTTCATCAATCTTCTCACCATTGATATAAACAACAGCTTTTTCGTTCAAGATATCCACTTGGTCTAAGCTGAAGTGGGTATTTGAATAAACTGCCCCCTGACAAGAAGTGTTGTCAGCAACCACATCTTCCAAGGAGAAGCGGAAACCGTGATAGCGAGAGTCTACTATTTCAACAGAAGAATAGACATAGTCAATCTTGTCCATGACCTCTTCAAAAGTTACATTCTCTTGGTAGATATCCTCCTTCAAGACAATAGTCACTTCCGGCTCAATACGGGGGTGGATAAACCGTTCCATCGACAAAGGTTCCCCGTCATAAGAAATCATATACTCAAAGATGTGAGCATAAACCGGCTGATCAATATTCAACTGTTTAATCTTAGCCGGTGACGTCAAACCAATCTTGTAAGCTGCCGTCTTCCCGTCTGTTTCTTTCTTCAAAGCTACGACCAAATCTTGGATATCATAAGCCTCTTGCTCATCGAAGGAAACATTAAACACCTCCGTCACATTATCAATCGCCGTCTTATTCTTCTCCGCATCATACAAATACTGTGCAATCTCCTGCATCTTCGACTCTTCCATACCTGTCAGCTCCTTTTAATTCATTAAAAAATCATGATAAATATTAATCCCATTGTATCAAAACTGACAAATAAAGCAATCTGTTGTCTCATTTATTTTTAATGAAAAAGGGCATTTGCCCCAATTGCTGGCAAACACCCTAAATCACTTCACTCAATAAAATCACGAAGCTTTAGTCTTCTAACTTGATAATGATTTTACCTAAGTTTTTGTTGGCTTCCATATATTCATGGGCCTCCGGCAAGCGGTCAAAAGCCATGACCGTGTCAATCACTGGTTGAACAGTACCGTCTGCAATTAAAGGCACGACCTCTTTATTGACGTCAGCTACTAGGCGAGCCTTGTAGTCGTCTGACCTCGGTGACAACAGGGTGCCTTGGAGTTTCACCCGCTTAAAGAACAATTGCCCCATATCAAAGTCTGGGACCTGTATGCCCCCAAGAACACCGATTAAAACCCAGCGGCCGTCTTGACCAATAGCGGACGCATTTTTATTAGCATAGGACGCCCCAATGAAATCTAGAATGACATCGACACCCTTCTTGTCAGTTGCTTCAGAAATCACGTCGGCGAAATTTTCTTCCTTATAATTGATGATGGTTTGCGCACCTAATTTTTGGGCTAAGTCCAGTTTATCTTGACGGCCGGCGGTGGCAAAAATTTCTGCCTTGGATAGGTGGTTGGCCAATTGGATAGCTGCTGTTCCGACACCAGAACCCGCTGCATGGACAAGAATCCGTTCACCCTGCTTCAAGTCGCCAATCCAATACATGGTTTGGTAGGCAGTCATGAAGGCTTCTGGAATGGCGGCAGCGGTTGTAAAAGGTGTGTCTTTAGGGAAAACCATGGCACGACTTAGGGGAATACGGGCGTACTCAGCATATGCGCCGTGGGTAATAATCCCCGCTACATGGTCGCCAATAGCAACATGACTAGGTTCCACGCCGTCTGGATGAATATCTACCACTTCACCAGCAATCTCAATCCCAATCACCCGGTCTTCAAGGCTAGCATCCGGCTTCAAACTGTGCCTAGACATGACATCATGGCGGTTAAGCCCAATTGCCTTGACCTTGACTAGGGCCTCACCCGCTTGTGCTGTCGGCCTGTCGATTTCTTGCAGTTCAAAATTCTCTGGGCCACCTGCTTGATTGAGTATCCATGCTTTCATCCAATCCACTCCTTTTTGTATGTGTATTCGTCCCTATCATGATAAACCATTTGCGGGCAATTGATAAGTAAAGGAGTTTATGATCTTTCTTATTCGATGAGGGTCCGGTAAAATGATCTATATATTCTAGGTACGAGACAACCCGTTAATTGATGAACGTTGGAAGTTTAGGGTAGTGGCTGACAATGCCAGCTCAACCTAAACTGAAACGCAGTCATCTATGGTTTGTCGAACCCGATTTTAATGATTATAAAAAAACAATTGAAAGGTGATATGAATGAAGGATATCTATGTTGTTGGGGCCATTTTGATTAAAGACCAGCGAATTTTATGTGCCCAACGCGGGGGCGAGAAGTCTTTAGCCTACTTATGGGAGTTTCCTGGAGGGAAGATTGAAGCTGGCGAAACTGCGCAAGTAGCCCTTAAACGTGAATTAGAAGAGGAGTTGAAGATTCAGGTTCAAGTATCCCCAGAGATCTTTGATTCATCAGCCTACGAATACGATTTCGGACGCGTTCACCTCACAACAATTATCTGCCAGCTTGAGCAAGGTGAGCCCTTTTTGACGGAACATAAGGCCATCAAGTGGTTGAAGCCTAGCGAATTGAAGTCTTTAGACTGGGCGCCAGCGGACCTGCCTGCTGTAGATAAGTTATCACAAATTACGCTATAGGTTGAATTGTAGACAGAATTTTAGGATGTTTTGGAGGTATATATGGATTTATTAGCGCAATCTTTGCGGCATGCTTTTATTGATCAACGGCAGTTGGGGCATGCCCAGTATGACCCTGAGTTGATTATTAATCAGCCTGATGAGAATATCTTCCTATTAAATACCTTGCAGGAGGAATTGGCTACCAGCGAAACTTTTACATTTTCTGTGGCATTTGTGACAGAGAGTGGTCTCAATACGCTGAAAACCCACCTCTTTGATTTACACCAACGAGGGATAAAAGGTCGGTTAATTACCTCGAACTATTTGGACTTTAACTCACCAGATATTTTCAAGGCCTTGCTGAAAGTGCCTAATTTGGAAGTCCGCATTTCTGACAAAGAAGCTTTTCACGCTAAAGGGTACTTATTTGAACACAAGGACCACGCTTCCTTTATTATTGGGTCGTCAAACTTAACCAACCATGCCTTGAAAACTAATTACGAGTGGAACGTTAAACTGACTACCTACCACCACGGGGCCATTATCCATCAAATGCAGGCCCATTTAGACAAGGAATGGGCGAGTGCGCAGCCTTTAACTGAAGACTGGATTCAAGCTTATGCCACTTCCTTCCAACCGCCTAAATACCGTGATACTAGTATCTTACTGGATCCAGCCAAGCACTTTATCGTGCCTAATAAGATGCAACAGCCAGCCTTAGATAGTCTTATTGAATTACGTCAAAATGGCGCCGACCGTGGCTTAGTAATCGCGGCTACCGGGACTGGTAAAACCTACCTAGCGGCTTTTGATGTTTTGGAAACCAAACCCGAAAAAGTCCTTTTTATCGTCCACAGGGAACAAATCTTACATTCCGCAATGGTCTCTTTTAAAAAAGTGATGCATGCAGAATCAGATGATTTATTTGGTTTTTATACAGGTAACAAAAAGGATAGGCAAGCTAAGTATATTTTCGCCACCCAACAGACCATTACCCGCGACCAACATTTACACCAATTTGACCCAGAAGAATTCGATTATATCTTAGTAGATGAAGTTCACCGGGCCGGATCTGCGTCTTACCAACGGATTTTTGACTACTTTAAACCTAAATTCCTACTTGGTTTAACGGCTACACCTGAGCGTACAGATGGCTATAATTTATATGAACTCTTTGACTACAATATTGCCTATGAAATCCGTCTGCAAGATGCTCTTGAAGCTGACTTACTAGCCCCCTTCCATTACTTTGGGGTGACCGACTTCGAAAAAGACGGCGAATTGATTTCTGAAACCACCCAATTGAAGAACCTAATCCTAGATGAACGGGTTGATTATATCATGAACAAGTTGACCTACTATGGTTTAGATAAAGACAAGGTTAAAGGCCTGGTCTTCTGTAGCCGTAACGAGGAAGCCAAGTCCCTATCCGACAAATTCAATGCCCGTGGTTATAAAACTGTCGCCCTATCTGGTAGCGATAGCCAAGAAATGCGAACCAAGCAGGTGAATCGGTTAACTTCAGGTCTCTTAGACTATATTTTTACAGTGGATATCTTTAATGAAGGGATTGATATTCCAGAAATCAACCAAGTGGTCATGTTGCGTAACACCCAATCCAGCATCATTTTCATCCAACAAATGGGGCGTGGGCTTCGTAAGCATGATGATAAGGAATTCGTGAATATCATCGACTTTATCGGCAACTACAAGAACAACTACTTGATTCCCGTAGCCCTGTCTGGTAATTCAAACCGCAGTAAGGATGCCATGCGGAAGACGACCGTCAACACCAACTTTATTTCCGGTTTATCCAATATCAATTTCGAGAGCATCGCTAAAGAGCGGATTTTTGATTCTATAAATACTGTGAAACTAGACTCCATGAAAGAATTGAAAGAAGCCTACCTTGGCTTGAAAAATGAACTAGGTCGCGTGCCAATGTTGATTGATTTTGAAACAACCAATAGTTTCGACCCTTATCTACTAGCCAACAAAAAGGACAATTACCCCGCTTTCTTGGCCAGCATCAAGGAAAGTGACAATACTCTTTCTAAAACTGCTAATGATATCTTGAAGTTTTTATCGCGGGAAGTTTTACCTGGCAAACGAGCGCATGAACTTGTCTTATTGAGTGAGCTCGCTAAAGAAGGTGTAGATACATTAAGCTTGGCCAAGATTCAAACCATTTTGGCCAAACATGACTTAAAACATGACCCAATTACTGTGCAGTCAGTGGTGCGAACCTTGTCCACCGATTATTATGCCGGTAGTTCAAAGAAAACT
Organism: Aerococcus sp. NPDC058936; assembly: GCF_042741995.1. Classification (NCBI taxonomy): domain Bacteria; kingdom Bacillati; phylum Bacillota; class Bacilli; order Lactobacillales; family Aerococcaceae; genus Aerococcus; species Aerococcus sp. NPDC058936. The sequence continues at coordinate 153,622 of NZ_JBHYKZ010000002.1, forward strand.
TACCAACCTGGGCAAGTCGTGACCATTGTAGACGAGGGGATCAGCTTAAGTCCTGGCTTCCAGTCAGCAAAGAATGATTCGACCTTTTTGCATCATTTAAATGACCTAATCACTACGGCTACCTTATTAAATGACGGTTATGACAATTCGGCAGACTTAACCTTGTACCGAAAATACGGCCGTCGTGACGCCCTACGTCTGCTCAAATGGGAAACTCAATTGGTGGACCAGAATATCGGGGGCTATACTCAGGATAAGAAACGGAAAATTTTTACAATTTTTGTGACACTGGATAAAGGCGACGACTTTACTGGTGCCCAAGTCGCTTATGAAGATGCCTTGTTAGACCCACGGACGATGACTTGGTTCACGAAAGCGCCAAGGACACTAGCTTCTCCTGAGGTGAAAATATTACAGGATGCGGACGACTGGCAAATTCATATGTTCATTAAAAAGGATGATGATGAAGGCATCGAATTTTATTATTTGGGGGAAGTGACACCTGATGTTTCGACGATTACCCAACTTAAAAAACCGAGTGGTGATGGTGAAACCCGGAACGTTGTGGAGATGAACTTGCATTTTAAAGAAACTATTCCAAGAAATCTCTTTAACTACCTACAGTAAACTACCCTTGCCCGCCTATGCCTATTTTGATAGGATAGAAACATATTTATAAAACGACTATCGCCGGATAGATATTCTAGTGCACATAGGCCCTTCAAATTGAAGGTGTGCTACTTGGATGTCTGTCTGGTTTTTTTAGGAGGAAATTTATGTTTGCAGTGTTCACAACGACTTTGATTGCTGGCCTAATCGATGGCATTAATCCATTTGCACTCACCCAGCAATTCATTTTACAATCTAAAATTAAATCACCTTATCATATTTTGTACTTTATCTTCCCCATTGGACTAGGAAACTTTTTAATCGGGATAATCTTCTATTTTGGTTTTTCTGACTGGATTTTCCAATCCTTCAATTGGATCAACCACCATCATCCATACACCTGGCGTTACCTAGCGTTGGCAGCCAGTCTTTTGATTATCGCTTATTTAAGTTATACCCACTTGATAAAAGACCAACCTGCAACAAGCCAAGAAGAGGTCCAAAAGGAAGCCTTTACCCAAGCAGAAGAAACGTACTTATCAGCTGGTGCAATATTCATGCTTGGTATCGCCTCTTGTCTAGCTGAAATCTCCTCAATAGCGCCATATTTAGCCTTATTAAGCTACTATGCAACTGTATCGATTACTGATCTACAAGCAACGCTTCTACTGGTCTTTTATTCCTTTGTCTTGTTTGTATTACCTATGTACGGCTTATTGTTAATATCCCTATTCTTTAAAAGCCACCTAACGACTATTTATAGACGAATTGCGAGCTGGATGGATTTCTTTATCATTCGTATCTTGCCGATTATCTTAATTTTGATTGCTATTGCGTCATTCTGGTATGGCATAAAAATTTTCTAAAATTGTCCATAAAAAAAGCCAAGTGTGAATGGACACACTTGGCTTTTGGCTTTTAGCCGTTTAAATTTATACTAACTTACAGCACAGGATAGACAATGCTTAGGGCTGCTTGGTTCCCCATCTGACCCGGTTCACATCTCTACCCTTGCCGCAAGGCCTTTCGGCAATCTTTATTATAGCATTTTTATTACTACTTTGTAAAGAACTTCTTCCAAAGTACGGCCACATATGAAAAGAAACCAAACCAACAATATTGGCTTGGTCTCTAATTCTGAAAACAACATGTTAGTGATAGGTAAAACTGAGGCGAGGTCTGCGCAACTCTCGCACCCTAGTGTTTACCCCATGTCCTTAACTTTAATCATCCGCGTGATGGATGCACGTTCGTTTTCGTCAAGTTTCATTTGGATATACTTGATGGTTTCCTTGATGTTTGGAATCATCCGGTATTCTAAGGCATTTACTCGACGTCTTGTGGATTCAATTTCCGTTGCCATTAATTGACATGTTTTTTCAATTTCGCTCAATTTTAACAGCTTAGGCATGACATCGTTCAAGACCTCAATAGCATCGTCTAATTCACTAGATGTGTTTAGGTAACCATACTTCACTTCGTTGTTGCTCTTTTGATCGTCATCGTCGTATGAGAATGACATCTTAGGTACGTCAACGCTCATGATATTCTTCTTGGCAATTTCTAAGTTGACTTGTTGAGTTGGTAAGGCCACGATTTCTTCCATAAAGGCGTCATTCATTGATGATGAGGCCAATACGAAGTTACCTAAGGCACCAGACAATTCGTCTTCTACCTCATTGCGCAGGCGGTTATTTTCTTTGATTAGTTCTATAAACTGACGCATTAATTCGTCTTGTTTATCTTTAAGTAAGTCATAACCATTTTGAGCAACTTTTAAACGGTCTTTTAATGTGCTCAGTTCCATCCGTGTTGGTTTGACATTTAGCGCATTTGCCATTTAAAATCACTCTCCTTCAGTTGAAGGCATATATGTATCGATTAAATCATCTTTAATACGTGTTAATTCTGTACGAGGCAAGATTGCTAGTAATTCCCAAGCTAGGTTTAAGGTTTCTTCAATCGTACGGTTGTACTCAAAACCTTGGTCAACGTATTTGTCTTCAAATGCTGTGGTAAATTCTACGTATTTCTTATCTGTTTCAGATAGGGCAGATTCACCCAGTACTTGAGATAATTCTTTAGCTTGTTTACCTTTCGCATAAGCAGCAAATAGTTGGTTCATTGTTGCAGCGTGGTCTTTACGTGTTTTACCTTCACCGGTACCTTTATCTTTTAGACGAGAAAGTGATGGCAATACGTTGATTGGTGGCTCAATACCACGTGCATCAAGGTCACGGTCTAAGATAATTTGCCCTTCTGTAATATAACCTGTTAAGTCAGGAATTGGATGGGTAATGTCATCCTCTGGCATAGACAGGATTGGAATCTGCGTTACAGAACCTTTAGACCCTTTGATACGGCCAGCACGTTCATATAGTGTAGACAGGTTGGTATATAAGTAACCTGGGTAACCACGACGTCCTGGTACTTCACGGCGGGCTGCAGATACTTCACGTAAGGCTTCACAGTAGTTAGTCATGTCAGTCATGATAACCAATACTTGCATGTCTTTTTCGTAAGCTAGGTATTCTGCTGCTGTTAAGGCAATTTTTGGTGTTGCTAAACGTTCAATTGAAGGGTCATCCGCTAAGTTGATGAACAATACTGAACGGTCAATAGCACCTGTTTCACGGAATGATTCCATGAAGTATTCAGCCTCTTCAAAGGTAACCCCCATTGCTGCAAAGACAACGGCGAATTGGTCGTCGTCACCTAGTACAGTGGCTTGACGTGCGATTTGGGCAGCAAGCTCTTTATGCGGTAAACCTGAACCAGAGAATACAGGTAATTTTTGGCCACGAACTAAGGTGTTCAAATGGTCAATTGTTGAGATACCAGTTTGAATAAACTCATCCGGGTAGTCACGAGCCATTGGGTTAATGGCTTGACCATTGATGTCACGGCTTTCGTCAGCGATGATTTCTGGACCGTTGTCGTTGATGTTACCAAGTCCATCGAATACACGCCCAATCATATCTTCAGACACGCCGAATTCAAGTGGTCGTCCTTGAAACCGTACTTTGGTGTCTTGTAAGTTAATACCAGAACCACCACCATAGATTTGTACGACTGCGCGACTTTCTTCTACTTGAAGCACTTGTCCTAGACGTTTTTCACCGGTTTGTAACTGTACTTCTACTAACTCATCAAAACTAATGCCTTCAACGTCTTCTACAATCATTAGGGGACCATAAACGTCGGAGATAGATTTATACTCTTTTAACATTATGCGTAGCTACCTCCTTTCAAGATTTCTGTCATAGCTTCTTTAATTTCATTGTTGATAGCGTCAATGCGGTCTAATTGATCTTCTGGGATAAATTTAGAACGCACGATTTTTTCGCGTAAGTCGACTGTGTTGTCAGCAATTTCTTGGTAGTAAGCACCTTTTTCCATTGCTTGGCGCGCTTCTTGGTCGAAGGTTAAAATGTTGAATAACATTTTCTCTTGTTTCTTCGCTGAAGTCGTTGTATCTACGTCATCAAAGGCATTTTGTTGTAAGTAACCTTCACGAATCATGGCTGCGATGAGTAGGGTCATTTTATCTTTTTCAGATAAGGCATCAATACCAACTAATTGCACAACTTCTTGTAAGCTGTCTTCTTCAGTCAGGATATTCATGGCTTTCTGTACCCATTGGCCCCATTCAACGCCTAATTCTGCCGCTACACCCTTGTAGATTTCTGAATCATACAATGAGTATGAGCTTAACCAGTTAATGGCTGGGAAGTGGCGTTGACGAGATAGGTTGGCATCTAATGACCAGAATACTTTTACAACACGTAAGGTATTTTGTGTAACCGGCTCAGATGTATCCCCACCTGGAGGCGACACAGCACCAACTGCTGTAACTGACCCTGTACGGCCTTCGCTACCTAAAGTACGGACGATACCAGCACGCTCATAGTATTCTGCAATACGAGAACCTAAGTAAGCTGGGTAACCTTCGTCACCAGGCATCTCTTCTAGACGACCAGACATTTCACGAAGTGCTTCCGCCCAACGAGATGTTGAATCGGCCATAATCGCTACTGAGTAACCCATGTCACGGAAGTATTCAGCAATTGTGATCCCTGTATAAACAGAAGCTTCACGGGCTGCTACCGGCATGTTTGAAGTGTTGGCAATTAACACAGTACGCTCCATGATTGATTCACCAGTTTTTGGGTCAACCAATTCAGGGAACTCGTTAATTACGTCAGTCATCTCATTACCACGTTCACCACAACCAACGTAAACAACGATATCAACATCTGCATATTTTGCAATTTGGTGTTGTACAACTGTCTTACCGGCACCGAATGGCCCCGGAACTGCTGCTGCCCCACCTTTTGAAATTGGGAAGAATGTATCGATAACACGTTGACCTGTTGTCATGATTTTATTTGGCGAGTATTTTTCGGCAAAAGGACGACCTTGACGAACTGGCCATGTTTGCATCATTGTGAATGATTTCTCGCCTTGCTCAGTGTCTAAGACATACACGTTATCTTCTAAAGTGTAGTCGCCTTCTTGAATTGATTTCACTGTACCTGAAACGCCAACTGGCACCATGATACGGTGTTCAATTACGGGACCTTCTTGAACAGTACCCACAATGTCACCACCTGTAACTTGTGTGCCTGCTTCAACAGTTGGGGTAAAATGCCACACTGCTGAACGGTCTAGGGGCGCTACTTGCACACCACGTTCTAAGTAGTTTGATTCGGTTGAATCCATGAACTCTTGTAATGGTCGTTGGATACCGTCAAACATTTTCGTTAACATACCAGGTCCAAGTTCAACTGATAATGGTTGACCAGTTGTTTTTACTACTTGGCCAGGTTTAAGACCAGAAGTTTCCTCGTATACCTGAATTGAAGCAACATCGCCGTGCATTTCAAGGATCTCCCCTGTTAATTGTAGGTCACCTACTAAACAAATATCACGAACAGCTGCTTCTTCCATGCCACTTGCTTTAATCAGTGGACCGGAAACTTCAATGATTTTTCCGTCTTTCAAGACTGTTCCTCCCTCTTATCGTTTTCTATGATTTTTCATTTGTGTATTTTGATTCTTATAGGATATTTTGACCAACCGCTTTTTCAACGTTGTCATTTACACGAGACTGCCCGATACCCAAGCTTCCTTTGTGTGAAGGAATCAGAATGATTGCTGGGGTAACTTGTGTGTCGTAAAAGGCAATGGTGTCTGGAATTTGCTGTGCGATTGTTTCGGTCAAATAGATCACACCATAGTGGTCGTCTGCCATTTTCCGGATTGTTTCACGGGCTTGTTGGCTTGAAATCACTGGATAGGCGTCGAAACCAATCAATTGGAAAGGAACAACGACGTCTTTTTCACCGACTACACCGATTTTATAAGCCATAAATAGGTCGCATCCTTTCTTCAACACTTTTTTGGTCTAGATCATATTCTTTGGCGTTTAAAATAAGTCTTAGATTGGCTACTTCATTTTCTTTGAAGTAAATGTAAGCCAATACAGGCATTGGGCCAAATGGTACCCAAGCTGCCTGACGAATTTCTTCAGCCTCGATTTTCTTGATTTTCTTATCTAATTTCACCACATCAATTGGATCATTGGCGCTGATACGGTCATTGATTTTACCAGCGAATGGTAAGCTGGCAAATTTATCCAATACGCGGTTATAGTCTTTACTCGTTGCTAAGTCGACTAATTCTACCTCTTCAAAAGTCCCATCATCAGATAAAACTGCTTCTAAGAACCCACGAGAACGACCCTGTTTCATACCACGAACAACCATAGACAAGTTTTCTAAATCAATCATCATCAATAGGGTATTCGCCATATCTTGATCATCCGATTTGTCGGCGATGTCTCTTAAATGACCTAGGTAAGACTGGTCCAATAGGATCGAAATACCGTCTAGGTCATGGTATTCTTCGTAGTAATCACGTGCATGTTGAACCCCAACTTTCATCACTTCCGGGAACTGGTTACCTTCACCGGTTTGCATTAGGGTCCTTAAGGCTTCGATTGAAAAACGGCCGATGTTGATATACATGTGCGAGAAATCGCGTTCTGTATACCATTCTTTGAACAACACTTTTAAATTGTGGTAGCTGTAACGCAAGGCAAATACGTCTACCACTTCATCTACAGGCGTTTCTTCATATAAACCAGCATACATTTCACGTAAATCACGGGTTAGGAACCCTTCGAAATCATGTGTTTCTCCGATATTTTCAGGGATATGGTAGTTCATTTTACGTAGGGCAGCAAATACATCTTCAAGGGAGTTGGCACGTAAAAGTGCGTCATAGTCTTCTTTTGCTAGCAAACTACTTTCTTTTACACGAATGGTTGTATCCAGTTGTGCATATGTAGCGTTTGGCATTGCTATCACTCCCCTTTCTTAGAATGCTTGTTTCACTAATTTTGGCGCTAGTGCTTTTTTCTTTTGGTCAATGATTGATTCAAAAGTAAAGTTATAGTCCACTTCTTCGTTACTTAAAATAAAACCTGAACGCTTAGGAAGGAAAGTGTCATCTAACTGAATAGATGGGTTTAAGGCTTTCACTTGATCAGCGTCGAATTGGTGTTGGCTGAATTCACCTACTGTTAACGTAAGGTTCTCAGTACCAGCTACTTGGTTTAAAGCGCCTTTGATAAAACCTGTAAACTCTTCGCTTGATAATTGTTGTAATTCAACAATAGCTTGGTTATAGACTTTTTCTAGTAAGGCTTGTTTGGCTTGTAATTTATCATTACGTAAGACGTTTAAGAAGCTTTGTTTTTGTGTTTGTAATTTTTTTGCTTCAGCGTTTTCGATGTGTTGCTTTTCAGCCACAATTTGGGCATCGTTTTGCGCTTTGGCTTTGTTGATTTCTTCATTCATTTCAGCTTCAAATGCTTTTAATGCTTCTTTTTCTTCCTTTTCAGCATTGGCTAGCACTTGGTCGACTAAAGTTTGAATATCTGCCATTCGACTTATTCCTCCTTCTTTTGGTTTTTCTACTTGATTAGTGATTAACCAACAGAAAGTACTAATAATAGAGAAATAACGAATGCTAAGATTGCGTAAGTTTCAACCATGATAGAGTAGATGATTGCGTTAGATACGTTTTCAGGACGTTTGGCTAGAATTTGGATACCTGCTGTTGCAGTATGCCCTTGCCAACGTGCTGAAACTAAACCTACTAAACCAATAGGGATACCTGCTACAAAGTATTGTAGTCCTTGAGTTAAGTCTAATCCTGCACCTAATTGTAAGTAAATCATGATCCCAATAACGAAACCATACAAACCTTGTGTACCGGGTAATAGTTGCATGATTAATGTTTGGGCAAATTTTTCAGGTTGATCTTTAACCAAAGCAGCTGCAGCCGCACCGGTTTCACCAACACCACGAGCAGAACCCATACCAGAGAATATTACGGCAATCGCAATTCCGACCATAGCAAAGATTTGGCCACCATTTTCTACAAAAAATTCAATCCATGTATTCATTATTTAAAAACCTCCATTTTGTTGTCTTTTTATTAATTTTCTTTTACATCTTTAAGAGAAACAAATTCTTGTAAGGTACGGATCGGTTTAAATGCACGACCGCCACCTTCATAAAACTTACCAAAGAACTCAACGAATACTAGACGCATACTATGAACATAGGCAGATAGTAACGATAAGAACATATTAAATAGTTGTAAAGCGATAATCATCAAGATACCAGCTGAAAATCGAACCGGCACTGGCAAGATGTTGAACAAGATATTAAAGGACATGGCGATTGCGCCACCTGAAATACCTAAAGCCATTAGTCGTGTATAAGAAACGAAATCCCCAACATATGAAGAGACGCCGTATAAGTTATACAAACCAATCACACCACCAACGGCTTTGTTGTCGTTGGTAAACATGGGTACTAAGATAATACCCGCTGCTGAAGCGATGGCTAACCAAGTGGCTACTGTAATCAACATATCCACACCGGTCATAAATCCAGTAATACCAATAGCTAGCGCTATTAATAGAGCTAACCAACCCATACCGTCATTATAGGCTGAGGCATAGTCCTTACGACTAAGCTGTAATCTGATATTTAAGCATAAACCTACAAAGATGTGAATGTACCCAATCGCTAATGAAATAATCATCAAGGTTAAGGCATCCTCAGTTGGATTGATGACACCGAATGGTAAAGCTTCACCGAATAGGGATCCGTAAGCTAGACCAATTAACATCGTCGGGTAGGATAGAATATGTCCAAATTTTACAAAGCGTTTGGTACCCTTCCGTAAATCCATAACCTTCAAGGCAAAGAATGTCCCAATCCAAAGCAATAGACCGTAACCAAAATCACCCATCATCATCGCGAAGAATAACATGTAGAAGCCGGCTACCCAGTTTGTTGGGTCTTTCTCCCGGTAATTTGGTAATGAATACATTTCTGTAATCATTTCAAATGGTTCTACAATCGAAGCGTTGTGCAATTTAATTGGCACTTCATCTTCTTTTACTTCTTGCTCAGTGGTTTCTTCTAGAATCACTGCCACTGAATGTGGATCAAAGGTTTCCTCTAAAACCGATTGTAAGTTTTCAACCTGTGCTTCTTCAACCCAGCCACTGAATAAAGATAGCTGTTGGTTATCATATGAAAGTTGTGCTGCGTTTGCACGTTGACTACGGTTAAAAAATTCTTCTACCGCTAATTGAATAGTGACTTTAGATCCTTGCATGCTTTTAATATCTTTCACAACGGCTTCTTCATCTTTGATGAGTTGTTTCCGTTCACTTTCCAATGTTTGGAAGGTCTCTTCTGGGGTTTGTCCGTAATTGAACGCCACTTCAGAGAAATAATTTTCTGCAAGACTTGCTTGCAAATTGTCGTGGTGACCTGGTAAAGCAACGACTGCGATACCAATTTCATTCTCGTTAGCAAACACTTCTTCAACGGCTACATCATCTATGGCTTTTAATTGTTGCCAGTGGTGCCGGTTTTCGTCATTTGGAATCGTTCCTAGACGAACATCGAATAGTTTTAACTCTTGTAGAGATTTCGGATCGACATCTAAGGCCCGCCATTTAGCGATGGTTGTTTGTTCATCTTCAATCCGTTGGCGTTGGTCTTGAATGTCGTTACGCTTTTGTCTTAAGGCTTCGACTTGTTCAATCAATTGTAAAGCTGCTGCTTCATCCACAGTTTCATGAAGTTCATCCATCGTCATTTGTGGGCGTTTAGCAGTAATTTTATCTTTTAAAGATACCTTTTGTTGGTATTGACTTAGATAATGTAATACTTCGCGTCCGCGTTCATAAATGACTTGGTAATCTTGATCACTTTGGTAGTTATTGTTGAAGGTAAAGTCTTGGCCGGTTACCTTTATGGAAAGGTCACTAACTTGTATATTTTGCATCGTTTGTAAGGTGTATAACAATTGGTCTTTGTTAGTTGGTGCCGTTACAATCGATACTTTTTGCATCTTAGCGATTGCCATAGCTATTTTTCACCTCCTCAATTACAAGTGAGACTAAAGATGGCAAAGCGCTTTGGAATTGATTTTCAATTTCCGCAATCTCTTGATCGTTCTTCGCTTTTTCTTCAGATTTGTACGCTTGTAAAACTTTCTCATTTTCGGCACGCTGCGCTTCTTGATAATCTTTTAAGATTGTCTCTTTTTCAGACGCCATTTGGCTTAATTTGCGATTCTTGTCTTCTAATAAACTTTCTCGCTTGCTTGCATATTTATCACTTAGTGCTTGTGTTGCTTTCTCAGTATCGACAATTTTTGCTAAAGTTTTGCTGGACACCCAATTCACCCCCTAAAACCGTTATAACAAGTTAATTATAACAAAAAAACGCTTTTTTTTAAATGTAAACGCTAAATAGCTCACAATGCCTTACTATTTAGTATCTTGACATCTCACTTGGTTTTCTACTTTTGGTTTACGACTCGAATTTTTGCGTTTCTTGCGTAATTCAATGAAAAAGTCTTGTAATAGTGCCTGACATTCCTCATGCATGACACCACCAATAACTTCAACTTGATGGTTAAACCGACTATCAGCCAGTAAATTCATCAAGGTTCCTGCCGTGCCACCCTTTTGATCGTAAGCGCCAAAATAGACACGTTTGATACGACTTTGTATCATGGCACCTGAACACATGGGACAAGGTTCTAACGTCACATACAAGTCTGCTTCTGCTAGCCGCCACGATGCCCGATTACGGTTGGCTTCTTGTATAGCGAGGATTTCCGCATGGGTTGTTGCAACCTGGCTTGTCTCACGTAAGTTATGGCCACGCCCGATGATTTCCCCCTGGTAAACGACAACTGCCCCAATTGGTACTTCACCAATAGCCGCTGCCTTCTTCGCTTCTTCAATCGCTGCCTCCATAAAAACATCTTGGTTCCCGTCAAGTATATTGAATTTTGTATCCTTTTCTTCTGACATTCCACACCTCTTTTCGGTCTAAAACATGCCATAATCATACCACTACAAAGGCTTGTAACCAACTGATAGCTAGGGCTTTCCGGCCTTTTTAACTACTTTCTTCCTATTAAGTATAGCCCTATAAAAAAATTTTTGATTGAGTGATTTGACTTGATTTGAAACCGTTATCATTATATAATGTTTTTGTAGATAACTTGTATAGACAAGTTTACAATTATTATTTGGATATCATATGGCATTTTTTGTTATAAAGGAGGAAGAAAAATGAGTGATTTTAAACAGGATGCTAAAGCCTTACTGGATAATATTGGGGGTAAGGAAAATATTAACGCCGTTACCCACTGTGCGACGCGTATGCGGTTTGTATTAAATGATCCTAAACAAGCAGATGTTAACGCTATTGAAGACATCCCTTCTGTTAAAGGGACATTTACCCAATCTGGTCAATTCCAAGTTATTATCGGAAACAAGGTGGCAGATTTTTACAATGATTTTGAAGCGGTTTCAGGTGTTTCTGGTACGTCAAAAGAAGCGGTGAAAGCTGCAGCAGCTGATCAACAACAAAACTGGATTCAAAAAGCCATGACCTTCTTGGCTGAAGTATTTGCACCAATTATTCCAGCAATTATCGTCGGAGGTCTTATTTTAGGTTTCCGTAACGTGCTTGAAGGGGTGCCAATGGAGTTCCTTGGGCAAAAAATTGTTGATGGTGTTGCGCAAACGATGGGTGATGGTTCACCTCAATACAACACAATTGTTGATGTTTCAACATTCTGGGCCGGCGTGAACAGTTTCCTTTGGTTACCGGGTGAAGCCATTTTCCACTTCTTACCAGTTGGGATTACATGGTCAGTAACACGTAAAATGGGGACCACACAAATTCTTGGTATCGTATTAGGTATCACATTAGTTTCACCACAATTACTAAATGCTTATGCTGCGCCAGACGCTATCTTAGCTGGTGAAGTACCACAATGGGACTTCGGTTTCTTCCAATTAGATATGATTGGTTACCAAGCCCAAGTATTACCGGCCATGTTCGCAGGTCTATCACTTGCTTGGCTTGAAAAATTCTGGCGTAAATACATCCCAGAGATGATTTCAATGATTTTCGTACCATTCCTATCATTAGTACCTGCCATTATCTTGGCGCATACAGTTTTAGGCCCAATCGGTTGGACTGTAGGTACTTGGATTTCTAGTGTTGTGTACGCTGGTTTAACTGGACCTGTTTCTTGGTTATTCGGTTTAATCTTCGGTGCCTTATACTCTCCACTTGTAATTACTGGTTTACACCATATGACAAACGCGATCGATACGCAGTTAGTGGCTGACTTTGGTGGTACTGGTTTATGGCCAATGATTGCCCTATCAAATATTGCCCAAGCATCTGCCGTTATGGCGATTTGGTGGACCACTCGTCACGACGAGAAAGAAAGTCAAATTACCATTCCATCAGCTGTATCAGCTTACTTAGGGGTAACTGAACCAGCAATGTTCGGTGTAACCATTAAATATGTATACCCATTTATTGCAGCGATGATCGGTTCAGGGTTAGCTGGTTTGCTTTCAACAACAGTTGGCATTACAGCGAACGCTATCGGTGTTGGTGGTTTGCCTGGTATCTTAGCGATTCAATTCCAATACTGGGGTTGGTTCTTACTAGCTATGGCCATCGCCATCGTTGTACCATTCGCACTGACAATTGTATTTAAGAAAACTGGATTCCTAGCTAACAACAAAATCGATTTCAACATCAAGTTCTAGCATTAGCCAGATAGATTCAAGTTTCACGCTCGCCTTGGATGCCCCTGGGCGAGCTTTTTTCTAAAAAAGGAGGAAGACACAATGACAAATGATTTAGGGAAAAAGGTAATATATCAAATTTATCCAAAGTCTTTTAACGACACGGATGGGGACGGTTTTGGTGATCTTAGAGGCATCATTGAAAAATTAGACTACCTAGAAACACTAGGTATCGACATGATTTGGATGAACCCTTTCTATCCATCGCCACAAAATGATAATGGTTACGACATTTCAGACTACACAGCCATCGACCCACGCTTTGGGACTATGGATGATTTTGAAGAATTAGCCCGTGAAGGAAAAAAACGTGGCATCGACCTGATGCTGGATATGCCTTTAAACCACTCTTCTACTGAACACGAGTGGTTCCAAAAAGCCCTAGCTGGCGACGAATACTATCAAGACTTCTATTACATTCGGCCCGCTCAAGAAGACGGGTCTTTGCCAACAAACTGGGAATCTAAATTCGGCGGCCCTGCTTGGGAACCATTTGGCGACACTGGCAATTACTACCTGCACCTCTTCGACGTGACCCAGGCTGACCTAAATTGGCATCATCCAAAAGTGCGCGAAGCCCTATTCGATGTTATCCGCTTCTGGATCGACAAGGGGGTTTCCGGCATCCGCTTTGACGTTATGAACGTGATTGGTAAGAGCGAGGTCCTAGAAGACTCAACTGGTGGCCCAAGTTCTACCCAAGAAAAACGTTTATATACGGATACAGAAAATTCACACGCTTGGATTCGAGAAATGGCTCAATCTACCTTTGGGGATATCGAAGGCTTTGTCACAGTAGGTGAAATGTCGTCTACAACAGTTGAAGATGGTGTCCGTTACACCAATCCTGCAGAAGAGAAATTAACTATGATCTTCTCCTTCCACCATTTAAAAGTCGACTACAAAGATGGCGAGAAATGGTCTAAAGTTGATTTCGACTTCCAATCTTTGAAAGACATTTTAAACGAATGGCAAGAAGGCATGTCAGATGGTAACGGTTGGAATGCCCTATTCTGGAACAACCATGACCAACCACGCGCTAACTCTCGTTTCGGTGACACCGAAAACTATCCATACGAAACAACCACCATGCTTGCCCAAACTATTCACATGATGCGCGGTACGCCTTTCATCTTTGAAGGGGAAGAAATCGGTATGACCAACCCAGATTTCGACGACATCAACGACTACAACGACATCGAAACCTTCAACAACTACCAAATCTTATTAGATAAAGGTGTTTCTGAAGAAGAAGCGATGGAAATTATTAAATTTAAGTCCCGCGATAATAGCCGGACCCCAATGCAATGGGATGATTCAGAAAACGCGGGGTTTACCACTGGTACACCATGGTTGAAAGTAGCTGACAACTACAAAGATATCAACGTGAAGAAGGAACTTGAATCAGGCAAAATCTTCCCGTACTATCAAAAATTAATTCAATTGCGCCATGAACTGCCGATTATCCAAGACGGTGCTTACCACGAATTACTGACCGACCATCCAGAAGTATTAGCTTACTACCGGACTTATGGCGACCAAATCTTGTATGTCTTCTCACACTTCTATCCAGGCACTAGTCAAGTTGACCTACCAGAAAGTGTTGATTTAACCCGTAACTATGACAAGTTATTAGGGAACGGTGATTTAGGCAAAATGACAGCCTCATTCGAGCTAGGACCATATGAAACAGTTGCATTCCTTTCGAAATAGGGTACATAACATCCCTTTAAAATGGGTAAATGAAAAGGAGTTGGATTTTTCCAGCTCCTTTTTTGCGACGACCATTACATGTATACTTTTATCTACTTTTGAGCGTTCTCTGTGGCAAAATGGCAAATAGACCTGAGCATACTGTACATCATCATTCAAGTAGAGACGATGGCAATCAATAGCCTAAACTGGCATCATCTAAACATTCGCTATTGAATAAAAACACCCTCAACTTTGCCAAACAAGGCTGGTTGAGGGTGTTTTTCCTATCTATCGCACATTAACGCACGGGTTATTGGGCTGTCCGGCGCGCAAATTCTGCAAATCTAAATTTGTCGATCCGGTGATGGGATGAGGTATATTGAAAAAAGGTGGCATCCTCTAAGTATACATGGCTGTTGACCTGGATGATAAAATCATCCGGGCCAATGGCCATTTGCTTTTGATCTATATCATCCGCCTTTTTGGCCACAATTTCCTTATTGGCAAAGGATATTTGTAAGTCCAATTCTTGTTCAAAGTATTGATAAATGGACACTTCCGCAATTTCATCTGGCACCTCGTCTTGGATAACGGATACGCGGAGGTAGTCGTGGTCAACAATGACCGTTTCACCTGCCATTTCACGAGCCCGAATCAAATGGATGAAGGGTTCGCCCGCTTCAACCCCGTCTTCACCCACGAGAAAGTCAGGTGCCGGCACACGTTTATTACTCAAAACTCGGGTTGCAGTTTGGAAGTGTTGGGATTCCTGCAATTCCTTGTAGGAAGTTAAACCGGATATGGGAAAAGAAAATCGGGCAAAGTCTAGGACGATAGCCCCTTTACCTTGTTTCTTCTGGATAAAACCGGTATCTTCTAATCTTTTCTGTGCTTTTCGAATAGTTTCGCGCGATACGTCGTAAGTCTTGGCCAAGTCATTTTCACTCGGAAGTAACCGGCCTACAGGGTAGATGCCCTGGTGGATTTTATCTTGAATGTCTGCGGAAATAAATTCGAATTTGTACATTTCCGTCACCTACTTATCTAGCTTCATTCTGTGTGTTCTTTTCGCTAGAAGTTAATCCAGCATGTCTAGGTATTGATGGTATTTGTCTTCGCCAAATAGGGTTGAAATCACGTGGGCTTTATAGGCTTCCAGGTCGAGATCCATTGCGATGTAGACGTTTTTTGGTCGGTCAGTAAGCTCGTCAAAGTCAATGACGGTCTGGCCGTAGGTATACTCACCTTTGGTTTCAATGACCAAGTTAGTATGGTAGACTTCGGTCAAAATTTCTGGGTGCAGGTAGCCAACAACTGCTACTAAGTCATGGATGACGATCCCGATTTTGCCTTCGTTTTCAAATGAGTTCAGGACATAATCATCAAACATTTCACGTATCATCCCGCCTAGTTCACCGCCTGCTTGACGTATAAATTCTAAGTCGTTCATATCTAGTAAGGATGGTCCGGTAACATCTAAACCAACCATTGTAATCGGGACAGATTCACCCAAAGCTTGATAGACGATATCGACTGAAACTGGGTCAAACCAATAGTTAAATTCCGCTACCGGGTTGGTGTTCCCGTCAAAAGCAGCTCCACCCATAGACATGATTGACCGGACCTGTTTCATGGTCGCTAAGTCTTTTTCAACTGCCAAAGCAATATTCGTTAGTGGTCCTAAGGTAATCAAATCGATTTCACCAGGATATGCTTTAACTTGTTCAAGAATGAAATCCACTGCGTGCTGATCTTGAATCAAACTTTCATCATAGGGGAAATCAACCCCTCCCATTCCGTTTGACCCGTGGATATTTCCAGTCGCATTCTCTCTTGGCGGTTTGTTATCTTTTAAAGAGGTGTAATCGTTGTCAGCGCCCGGATAAATCTTCACGCGACCATCGAAATAAGTAGATATCCGAACCGCATTCGTGGTGGTCATATCCAATCCCTTATTCCCAGCAACCGTAGTGAAACCTAAAATTTCCAAACTATCGTCCGATAAGGCCGTCATCAAGGCCGCTGCATCGTCAATTCCTGGGTCCGTATCAATAATTACCTTACGTTTATCCATTAAAATTCCTCCTATATCCTATCTGTCTATACAAATCCATTGTAACATGTAAGCGGTTTATTATATAATAATATAATTTTGCCAAGAGGAACTCGTGTCGTTAATCTAACGATTTTGTTTAAATTGCGCTACCACTTGAATATGGGTTGATAATGCTTTTAAAATCTTCTCTAATGACTCTAAGTCCCCAATCATATTGCTTGGGTCTGCTTCAATAAAGAAGCCGTAACGGAAGGGTTTCATTGGGATTGGACGGGCATTTAATCCGTCCAAGTTGATTCGGTAAACATCTAATACCTGTAGTAACTTGGCCAAAGCACCTGGTTCATGCGGTGTTTCAATATATAACATGATCTTGTCATGGGTATTGGTCATATCGATATTGTCGTATCGTTCAAAGACTAAAAACCGCGTCATATTCCCTGATTCGTCGTATGCTGCTGGTTCTAGCGCTTGTAAACCGTGCAATTCACCCGCACGAGGGCTGGCAATCGCTGCTTTCGTTGGGTCATCTTCTTGCACAATAAATTCAGCAGAAACAGCTGTATCGATATAGGCCACTGGTGCCATGTTTGGATAGCGGTCAAATAATAATTTACATTGGGTCAAAGCTTCTGGATGAGAGTAAACTTCCGTCACTTGATGAATGTCAGCACCTGGTAACCCCCATAAAACATGGTTTACTGGTTGGTAGTGTTCATATTTAGCCAGGACTGGTCGGTAACGGATAATATCCATTGTTCGTGCAATCAAGCCTGTTGTCGAATTTTCAATTGGCATGACAATGCGGTCCACTTTTTCAGCCACTAAGTCATCTACCATGGGTTTAAAGTCATCGTAAGAGATGATTTCTAAACGTTCATCATCAATCTCAACATGCAACTGTTCGCGTACAAAAGCAATCGTTGCCGCCTCACTATACGCACCTGGAATGCCTTGGTAACCAATTCTCATCATTATTTCACCCTTCTTTTTGAAATCTCATATTCATAAGTGTACCAGTTTCAAGGGCTAATGTCATTCTGGATAAAATAAAAAAATACCACCAACCACTATTAAGCATAGCAATTGGAGGCATTTATTTTCGATTTATTTTGTAAATGATTTTGCTTGGCCTACAGCATAGTCATAAGCATCTGCTGCTGAATCTTTTACACGATCACCGAATGAGCGGTTTGGTAAAAATGATACATCATCAGCATGACGAGCTAGGTCACGACGTGTGTGGCGTAATTGACGGCTAGCATCATCGATGAAATCACTGACTGCTGAGTTTTTATCTTCTTGGTATAACGCGACAGCGGCAATACCTGCAATTGCAGCAATTGCACCTAAAGCAATTAAACCTTTTTTAGTTGATTGTTCCATGATATCACTCCCCATAATTATTATATACATTATAGCATATCTATGATACCAGCGAAAATAATATGGTTACTAGTCAAGGCAGTCATTAAGGCTAAATATCATACCTTTGTGGTGGCCGCCTCTCATTCACCACCATTAAAAGACATGCCAAAAGTAAATAAAAAAGCGGACTGTATTAACATAACAGTCCGCTTCAAACGACTTATTGTGAAAGCTTATTGACCTGCACTAATCAAGTCTTTGACGTCGTTGCTTTCTTCTTGGCCATCTGGGTGTTTTACACGGATGTATAATTCTCCTTGGCGGGCACCGACTGTGACAACGTCGCCTTCGCTGATTTTATCAGCGATCAACATTTCAGCGATTGGATCTTCAACTTTTTGTTGGATTACACGGCGTAATGGACGTGCACCGTACTCTTTATCAAAGCCTTTACTTGCAATTTCTTTATTAGCGCCTTGTGTCACACGGAGTTTCACACCTTGCTCTGCTAATAATTTGGTTAAGGCTGTAGTAAATTTCTGTACGATTTCAACGATTTGCGCTTCCGCTAATGTATGGAAGACAATGATTTCATCCACACGGTTTAAAAATTCTGGTCTGAAGGCAGACTTCAATTCTTTACGGATACGACTATCCATTTCTTCATGACTATCTGTGGCTTGTTTGGCACCGAATCCGACGTTTTTATCGTCACGGATGGCAGTTGCCCCCAAGTTAGACGTCATGATCATGACTGTGTTACGGAAGTCTACTTTACGGCCTTTAGAGTCTGTAATATAACCATCATCTAAGACTTGTAGTAGCATATTGAAGACATCCGGGTGGGCTTTTTCAATCTCATCGAATAAGACCACTGAATATGGGTGTTGACGAACTTGTTCAGTCAACTGACCACCTTCATCATAGCCGACGTAACCTGGTGCTGAACCAATCATTCGACTTGTTGAGTATTTTTCCATGTATTCAGACATGTCTAAACGGATGATATTGGTATCTGAACCAAACATTTCACCTGCTAGGGCTTTGGCTAATTCAGTTTTACCAACACCTGTTGGGCCAAGGAACATGAATGAACCGATTGGACGGTTTGGATCCTTAATCCCTGAACGGGCACGACGTATGGCACGAGCCACGCTCTTAACAGCTTCATCTTGCCCTTTGACACGTTTATGTAAGTGGTCTTCTAGTTTGATTAACTGTTGGTTTTCACTTTGGGTTAATTGTTGCATTGGCACACCTGTCCACATTGCAACGATATCCGCTACATTTTGGCTGTCGATTTCAAGATCGAACGGCCCATCTGAAACAACTTGTGGGTTGTTTTGTAAGTTAAACAATTCTTGACTTAAGCGTTGCTGTTGTTGGTGGACGCCAGCAGCTTTTTCGAATTCTTGGGTATTCACATAGTGTTTCTTCAAGTCTTCTAAGTCCGTTAATTGCTTGCGGATACCAACAATTGTTTGTTGGGCTTCGTCTTTATCGCCGTTGTCTAAACGAGCTGTGGCTGCAGCTTCATCCATAATATCAATGGCTTTATCTGGTAAGAAACGGTCTGCGATATAACGATTTCCTAATCGTACTGCGGCTTCAATCGCCTCATCTTTAATCGTTACCCGGTGGAATTTTTCGTAATCTTTCCGGATTCCTTTTAGAATTTCGATAGCATCTGCTTCGCTTGGTTCGTCAACTAGGACTTTGGCGAAACGACGTTCTAAAGCGGCATCTTTTTCAATGTATTTTTGGTATTCATTTAAGGTCGTTGCCCCAATTACTTGTAAGTGGCCACGTGCTAAGGCTGGTTTCATTAAGTTAGAAGCATCAATAGCGCCTTCTGCTGCACCGGCACCGATTAAGCTATGTAATTCGTCAATAAATAAGATGACATTCCCGGCTTTTTCAGTTTCCTCTAGTAGGTTTTTCACCCGGTCTTCGAATTCCCCACGGTATTTAGTACCTGCAACAAGGGACCCGACATCAAGAGATACGACACGTTTGTTGGCTAAGGTTGATACAACATCGTTGTTTGCAACTGCGATGGCAACTGCTTCAGCGATGGCTGTTTTACCAACACCTGGCTCACCTACTAAAACTGGATTATTTTTAGTTCGGCGGCTAAGGACTTGCATGATTCGCCGCAATTCTTTCTTACGACCGACCACTGGATCTAACTGCCCGTTACGTGCTTGTTCCGTTAGGTCTCTGGTTAAAGAGTCTAAGGTTGGCGTCGTACTTTGTGGGCGTTTGCTACCGTGGTTTGATGGTTTGTTGTTGTTCTCGTTGCTTCGGTTGCGTACTGGTGGACGTTGGCCAATTGAACGGTAGATGTCTTTACGTAATTTCTCGATATCCACGTCCAGGTTTTTCAGAATACGAACAGCTAGTACTTGGTCAGCGATTAAAGATAGCAAAATGTGCTCTGTGCCGACTAAAGTAACTTGTTGGCGTTGCGCTTCTTCACCTGCAATATATAAGACTTTTCTTGAACGTGGTGAATACACCACGCGATTCAAGTCTAAGGTGCCGTCTTGGACTTCATCCTTACCATATCCGATGACAAATTCAACTTCTTCTTTCACAGCCTCGTAACTTGGCAAGTGGTCAACTAACACGCTATGCGCAACACCCTCGGGCTCACGGTAAAGTCCTAGTAGCAAATGTTCTGTTCCAATGGCTTTATGACGAAATTGCTTGGCTTCTTCAGCAGCGTACAATAAGGCCTGTTTTGCTTTCTCTGTATAAATTTCGTTCATAAGGTCCTCCTATCTGGTTACCTATATTTCAGCTTCACAAGCATCGATCTTAAAATTAAGGACCGGACTTCATCAGCGTTAACAATTTTTCCTAGGGCATCCTTGTCGACCGCTGAGTGCATGATTTGCGCTTCATTTTCGGTAACAATCTCGTTGACTAATAAATTTTGAATGATGGCAGTTGCATCACGTAAGCTCATTTTTTGATGGACAAGGTCGACCATAGCATCGATTAATTCAGCCTCTTCGACAATTTCCAGTTTCATAATGCGGATATATCCGCCCCCACCACGTTTACTTTCTACAATATAACCCTTTTGCGGGGTAAACCGCGTGTTAATCACGTAATTAATTTGTGATGGGACACATTGAAATTGGTCTGCTATTTCGCTACGACTAATCTCAACATGCTCTTCTTGTTGTAAGATTTGCTTTAAATAAGATTCAATAATATCAGACATATTTCTATTTTTCACATTCATCACCTCAAGCCTGATTCTTATTTTGACTAATTTTGACTATTCAACCATATCATACGATAACCGACCTTAACTAGTCAATTCAAAAGCTCGGTAATTGGAGGAGTGACAAAAGCCGTTAAGACTCGATGCACTGGACCAAAAGCCGAACAAACACTGCAAGTGTTTAGCATATTTAGGGAAGTGTCGGAAGAGTTTGACTTTTAGAACCCAATTTGAAGACTTATCTTAACGAGCCTTATCTGTTGTAATAGAAAAATTTGAAATACCGCACCTTTATATAGCAAAAAGGCAACGCAAAGGAATGTTGGTCAAATCCTTTACGCTACCCTCAAATTGAAGTGCGTTTGCCTCATTTTTTTCAATTCAAAATCATTAGACGATTTTAAGATACGCCATCTTATGCTAAAGCTGAGACCAGCTTGTCAGTGAAGGCTGCTGTTGTTAAATCGCCACCTAAGTCTCGGGTAAAGTTACTTGCGTCGGACAAGACCAAATTCAAAGCTTTGCGCAAACGAGTGGCATCTGCTTGTAAACTGATGTGGTCTAGTAGGTCCGCAAAGGCCAATAAGATGGCTGTCGGGTTGGCAATACCTTGACCAGCAATATCTGGTGCTGATCCATGAACGGCCTCAAATATCGCCACGTCGTCGCCCAGATTGGCACCTGGAACTAACCCCAAACCACCAATCAAACCGGCCATCAAATCAGATAAAATATCGCCGTATAAGTTTTCGGTGACGACCACATCGTACTGTTGGGGACGCATCACCAATTGCATGGCCATGTTGTCGACTAAAACCTCCGTTGCTTCAATTTGCGGATATTTAGCGGCAATTTCGCGAGCAACTTTTAGGAATAATCCGTCTGATAGTTTCATAATATTGGCTTTAGTGACGATAGCGACCTTTTTCCGGTCATTAGCCACAGCATACTCAAAGGCTGCTGTGACAATCCGTTCTGTCGCCTGTCTGGTAATGATTTTGATGGAATGGGCTTCGTCAGGTGAAATTTGCTCTTCTACGCCCGCGTATAAATCTTCTGTATTCTCCCGGAATAAAACGATATCCACGTCCCGGTGAAGTGCAGGAATTTGGCCTAGCACACGGATTGGGCGGATGTTTGTATGTAATTGATAATGTTTTCTAAGTGATACGTTGACCGATCTAAAACCCTCACCAATTGGTGTTGCAACAGGCCCTTTTAAGGCAACCTTGTGGGTATCAATGGCGTCGTAAACAGCTTTGGGGATCAATTCACCCGTTTCATCAATGGCGTCTTGTCCAGCGACCACTTCGTCCCAGATAATTGGACTGCCTAGGGCTTTCGCCACTTGTTTGACAACTTGTGTAATTTCTTTTCCAATTCCGTCCCCAGGAATTAAGGCGATTGTATGTGTATTCGTCATGAAACCACTCCTTTTAAAGTCGATAATATAATAGCTTTATTTGATTCATCATTATTGGAAAATGGGCACCAAACCAAAGATGGCAGCAGTAATCACGTAGACAATGAAAATGCCAAGTGACACGACCAAGCCTTTTTTCTGCCAGTCGCCCCATTCCACGCCAGTTAAACCAAGCAGTACGTACGAGAAAGGTACTAGCGGGCTGAACAGATGGAAAGATTGACCGATTAACGATGCAAAAGTCAGTTGCAATGGGGTAAATCCGTAAGCATAGCCGGCTTCTGACAAGATAGGCATCATGCCGTAGTAGAAGGCGTCGTTATGTAGGAAATAAGTACCTGGCGCTGAAATAATGGCTACGATTAGACCGTAGAAACCACTTAATGACTCAGGAATGATCGTGATTAGTGATGTGGCAATGGCATCTGACATACCGGTCGCGTTTAAAATCCCCATGAAAATACCGGCACCAAATACGGTCATCACCACCTGGTTGGCTTCAGATGCGTTACTGTCAATTCGCGCTTTTTGATCTTTAGGATTTGGATAGTTGACTAGTAAGGTGATCACAGTCCCTAACATAAAGATAATCGCTGAAGGCACAGACCCTTCAACCAATAAGCCAATAGCTACAAGGACGATAATTAAGTTAATCCAGACATTTTTAGGTCGACGTAATTCAAGGGTTTCTGGGTCGTCGATAACCATCATCGCCTGCATTTCTTGTTCAGACAGGTTTACTACACCAAGGGTCTTCCGTTCTTGTAAACCAAAAATCCAAGCGATGATAAACATATAAATCAAACCAGCTACCATCATCGGCACTAGTCCGCGCATAACATCATTGGTTTCAACCCCCATAACTGCGATAGCACGGGCAGTTGGCCCACCCCAAGGCAGTAAGTTAACGATTGAGTGTGACGTCATGGTTAAAACAGCTAGGTTCAACAAGGACATATTCAGTTTCTTGTAAATCGGCACCATAGCGGTACAGACAATGATCATAGTCGCTGTCCCATCACCGTTTAAGGAAACAGCAGCCGTTAAGGCGACAGTAGCCAAGGCCACTTTTAAGGGGTCTCCTTTGGCAAAACGAATCATCGCGTTAGACAAGGGATCGAATAGCCCTGCATCAATCATGATGGTGAACATGTAAATAGCGAAGAATAGCATAATTCCGGTAGATGACGTGGTCCCCAAGCCATCCATTGCCGCTTGGCCGATATCAATCTGCCACAAACCGAACATTTGCCCAATCAGCGCCCATAGCAATGGCAAGAACACTAAACCAATGAAGGGTGACATCTTCTTACGCATAATCACAAACATGAAAATAACAATCAGGGCATACCCCATAAATGAAATCATTAAAAAACACCTCTTATTTTCTCATTATTTTATATGTGTTTTATCATGTTCTAAATACAATCAATTGTCAATGAAATTTCCGCAAAAAGGCTGAACGTGTTAAATTATATAACATTTTATGGAACCTATGTTTTATTTAATGCCAAATAAAAAAAGCCAACAAAATATAGGCTTTTGCTGACTTTCTCAAAAATTGAATGGATTACATCAATTTTTATTTTTATGGTAAATTAAAAACACTTTGTTTCATTCGGTAAATTTTCTTCCGAAATCAGTCATTCATATCAAGATAGCTGACACGACAGATCGGGTTTTTTATAAATTCCCTAACAAAGTCCGCATTTCAAGGAAGTCGTCTGTTGTGCAGGTGGCTACTGTGTTTGGAACTTCTGTTGTACTGTAGTGGATAGCTTGCCATCCAGCTTGAATGGCCCCTTCTATGTCGTTTTGGTAGTCGTCACCGACGAACAAGATTTCTTTTGGTGTCAGGTTTAAGTCAGCAGTAATCGCATCAAATATCTTACGGTGTGGTTTTGATCCACCCATACTTTCAGAAATGTACCACTTATCCTTATCAATAAATTGATCGACACCTAGATTGGTCAATTTATCTATTTGCGCTTCCGTTGACCCATTAGTTAAAACGAATAGCGTCATCCCTTTAGATAAGGCCGCTTCCATCAAGGCTACTAAGTCTTCGCTTAATCTTAATTGTTCTTGATATTGATTTTTCAGTTGGTTGAATTTTTTCGCAGTTGCTTGGTCAATTTCATGACCAAAATGTGCATATGTCTCAATGACCCGGTCATTTTTGAAGGCAGCTTCTGTCTTTTTGCCAGCCATAAAGGCTTGATATTCTTGCTCGGAGAATTCAGCGTAGACTTGATTGAAGGTCTCAAAATCAACGTCTAGATGGTGGTCTGTCGCCTGCATATCTCGGTAGGTTTCCTCATAGATGGTTAATCGGTTGTACAAGGTATCGTCTAAATCAAATCCAATTGCTTTCATATCTATCCCCTTTTCAATCATTTTCATATGATAACAAATAGCGGCCTTAAACGCACATATTACGAAAAAAGACGACCCTATTCTGCAGTTAGACAGGACCGTCAATTTGTCTACATTTTTTAGTAGATTTTGTTCTCATGTTTTAAAAGTTGAAAAAAGGATTTTGCTGAGTTTATTATCGCTTTGCTTTTCTAGTTGACAGGCACGGGCATATTGGTACTCATAAATGTACTGTTGGCCAATACTTTGAATACTTTTCAAGCTGGCTTGTTGGTAACCATTCTCACTCAAACTGACTAAATCGCCGTCTAAAAGACCTTGTAATTGCACCTTAAAATCTTCAAGTGAGTTCGCTTTATAAACATCACGGTCGGCTTTTAAATAATCAAAGACCGGTAAGTCAGATACAATCGTGTTCACCTTGCTAGCTAATGCTTCAAGTAAGACGATCCCTTCTGTTTCCTCGTGGGTCATGAATAGATAGACATCCGCCATTTGATAGGCCACGCGGACTTGGTCACGTGGGATATAGCCGGCAAAAATCAAATTCGGCAACTTGGTGGCGATGGCTTTTTTGACATCTTTAGGCAAGGCGTGAGGATTGGAATAACCAAACCAAATAAAGGTAACATCTGGCATTTGCTTGGCCAATTCGACAAATTCAATAATCCCCTTACGTTCGATTTGGAGACCGACTGAAATAGCTACCTTTTGGTCTGGGCGCAAGTTAAACCGGTCCCGCATGTTGGCTACTTCTTCTGGGCTGGCTTGCCAATACGCTAGGTCAATCCCGTTTGAAATGACATGGATAGGTTTATCGATGTCGTATTTTTCAAGCAAGTTTTTAGCATACTGACTTGGCGTTAGGATCAGGTCTGCAGAGTTGTAGCAGGTGTTGAGCCAGTATTTAAAACCGAGTGACGCTTGGTTAGAAAAGGTGTAGGAATTCTTGAAATCCTCCATAGTTGAGTGAGCATGATAGATGACAGGTTTACCAGCGGCTTTTGCCTTTTTGGCAACAACAAGGGAATGCGGAAAGACGGTATTGATGTGAACCATGTCGAAGTCATCCTTGTAGTTGGTTGTATAGGCAATGCCCGCGGATTCAAGGGCCATTTCCTGGTGCAACTGGGCGCGTCCTACCCCACTTTGTTGAATTGATTTCTTCATATCACTATGCAATAAAATTTTCATCATAGACTCCTATATCCACTTACTCACTAGTTCAACTAAAAAAATGGTTGAATAGGAGTAAATCAAAATGGTAACGGGTTTCCCTACTGCTAAGACTTGAACGAAACGTGACAGAGACAAATTGGTTAAACCAGCCACATAGCAAATCACATCAGCCGGCATAAAGGGCAAGATCAAACCTAAAATCAAGACCCGTTTAAAGCCCGACCGGTCATCTAGCCAACTTAAGGCCTTATTATAGTATTTGTCCCCCACTAGCATATGGACCAAGCTCCGGCCATATTTTCGAGCCAAATAGAAGTTGAATATAGACCCTAGGAAAATGGGCATCAAATTCCAAACAAAGCCCCAAACATTACCAAACATGTATACGCCAAGCGGGATGGTAATTGATCCTGGTATGACGGGCACAACCGTTTGTATAAATTGAATCACTACGAACATCAGCGGTGCGGCAATCCCAAAGTGGCCCATAAATCTTAAAAAGGCCACCTTATCTGTCAACAAACCATTCCGCCATGCCCAAACAATAAAGATTACAGTCGCAACCGTACCCACAATATTCAGTAAATGAATCAATCGCTGTACGAATTGTTTACGATGCATATCCATAGTCAACCTCCCCTCAATAGTCTACGCTATTGTCTGAAATTCTAATCACCTTTAGTATAACGTATTTCTTCAATTTTTATTGTAAACTTTTTATAAGGTAGACTCATAGGTCAAAAGTACCATTACAGACACAGAAAATGAAAAAGGCGCAAGCACCCAGGCCAAGATAGGAAGGTGAACCCCTCTTTTCTACAAACGCCAAGTCTCGCACCTTTTTAAAAGTACATGAAATTTAAAGATAAAAAAAAGATAGCCCTCTTGAGCTACCCCATTAGTCGGGAAAACAGGATTCGAACCTGCGACCCCTTGGTCCCAAACCAAGTGCTCTACCAAGCTGAGCTATTTCCCGCTATTAAAAAAATAAACATGCACCCAGCAGGATTCGAACCTGCAACCGCTTGATTCGTAGTCAAGTACTCTATCCAGTTGAGCCATGGGTGCATAAATATAAAATGCCGAGGACCGGGGTCGAACCGGTACGAGGTTAACCCTCGCAGGATTTTAAGTCCTGTGCGTCTGCCTATTCCGCCACCCCGGCATATTATAAAAAGTATTTAAATGTTTTGTCTTTTAGACAAAGCGGAAAACGGGGTTCGAACCCGCGACCCCCACCTTGGCAAGGTGGTGCTCTACCACTGAGCTATTTCCGCGTTTTTTTGTGTCATCAACTGACGACTAGATAAGAATATCATCTGATAGCAAAGATGTCAATAATATTTCTGAAAAAAGTTTAAAAAACATGAAAAATATTTTTTACTATCCGAAAATAATCAAAAAAGGTGAACGACTAGATGATTGCACTTCGCCTTTTTCAAGTTATCGCCTTGGAAATAAATTATGCCACGATCATTTCGTATTTACATGCTATTAAATCTACTCTAGTGTGCAGGTCATCTATCCCCTAACCCCTGTCGCACTTCCTCGCAATTGAGACGGTGTGTACGGGATATGGTCTTCTTCGAAAAAGATTTGATTTAGTGATAGGGAAATCCCCTGAAACCACTACCTTGGATAGTCAATTTTTCTTAAATTTTGTCCTATTGGTGTTATTATTATCTTCTACACCTCATTAAACCCCCTTTAAATCAGCATTTTTGTAAGACTTCATATTTTCTTCAAGATTTTATCTCAAATCTTCACGAGAAATTCAAAGGTCCACGCTATTATATAAGCATACCCAATATATAAACTTTTCTTCATAAATCTTTCTCCTCCCAAACGAAAGATTATAAAGTAAACCACCTACCGACTCCCAACGGTAGGTGGTTTTTTATTCATTTTTTGTGTTAAAATTTAGCCAATATAAGTTGATCTGATCAATAAGCAACCTAATGCGATTCATCCTGGCCATAGACCAGAATGATTTGTGGTCTTTTTTCAAAATTGCGTGACCAATGAATGCCTCATCTCCTTCGACCAGATCATCATTTCAACAAAGAAAGTGAATGGATATATGAATACTTTAACTGTTAAAAATCTATCAAAATCTTACGGTAAAAAAACGCCTTTTCAAGCAGTCAAAGATGTTTCTTTTGATATTGCCCCGGGTGAAATTGTTTCACTTATTGGACCAAATGGTGCTGGAAAAACAACCATCGTTTCAATGATCGGCGGTTATATCGAAAAAACTGCCGGGAAAATTTGGGTAAATGGTAAACAAGACCACTATAAGAATGATATTGGCGTTTCTTTCGGAGGTGATTTAGGTTTCTACGGAAATGTTTCAGCCTATGATAATTTAAACTTCTATGCTGACCTTGCAAATGTACCATTTCGAGAACGTAAACAAGAGGTCCATAGAGTTTTAGATATCGTTTCGCTGACTGATGTAAAAAATAAACAAGTAAAATTTTTCTCTAAAGGCATGAATCAACGATTACATATCGCTAAATCGCTATTAAACAAACCCTCCCTACTCTTACTAGATGAACCTACTAACGGATTAGATGTGGAAATCGCTAAAGAAATAAGAGATACAATCAAAAAATTAACTGTAGAGGAAAATGTGAGCATCTTGCTGACAAGTCACATTATGGGGGAGATTGAAACCCTATCTAATCGCATTATACTTATTGGTGGCGGTAGCCTAAAATTTGAGGGTGCAGTAGCAGATATTATTCACTATTCTGGCTTACCTAAAGGATCCACCTTAGAAGAAGCCTACTTATCTGTTGCACCAAGTTTAAGGAGGTCATAATGTTTCGATTTTTACGTTTATTTTTATTCCATATGAAAGTTTATATTAGAAATCAATACTTTTTATGGCTACCCATCATTTCAACAACGACCATCTTTCTCTTACAATATCTAACAGCACATGGCTATGACCGGTTGGATGATCCTTATTTATGGATACGGAGTGCAATATTTGGCTTATGGGCTTCTGCTACAACAGCAACAGGTTCAATCGGCTTCCAGAGACATCAGGGTACCTTGACTTATTTAATCAATACGGGCGTTAACGATTTTATGTCACTAACCGCACTCATTTTACCGGCCTCGACTTTCGGATTGATCTCCTTCCCACTTTCTTATGGTTTAGCACGCATTTTCCAAGTTCAAGTGACTGACTTAACTTTTGAATTTATCCTTTTAGTGTTAATGCTATGGCTGAGTGTAGCAGTAATGGATATGTTGATTGCTGCTTTCTTTGTGTTAACACCTAATGCAATTGTCTACGAAGAGCTTATACATATACCCCTTCTTTTATGCAGTGGTTTAATTGGACAAGGAACATTTTTTGATCACCTCTCCATGTATACTCAGTGGGGGCTCCCGCTAGTTTATCCCATTCGAAAATTACTTTCCAACAACGACGCCAGTTATAACTCGTGGAGCTATCTGTTGTCCTTAATGATCTGGCTAGCCCTTGCAATTAGCCTAGGGAGCATTCTTTTACGTTGGGCGAAACAAGACGGTCAAGGGAGGTTAGTATAAATTGCGTATTCAATTTTCATCATTAATCTACCTTCGTGATATCAAAACTTTTATCACTTACTTCTTTATCTCACCCATTATTCAGATGATATTGTTTGTACTCATTAACCAGCAATATTCCAGCACCATTGACTATAACATCGCCTTAAGTTCAGTTTTTATTTCTGCCAACGCGAGTGCAATCAATACGATTAATCAGCTACTGGTAACAGATAAAGTATTAGGCATCCATACTGAAATGATTGTTCATAAGCCTTATGCTATAAAATATTGGTTTGACAAAATAGCGACCGTTTACTTTAGCTCGCTGCTTTTATTTCTAATCAATATTTGCATTCTAGCGATATTCGGCGTAACGACCAATCAAATGTATAGCGCAATCGCATTGTTACCTTTGAGCATTCTCTATAGTTTAATGATTGGTATCATAGCTTTCTATCTGGCAATCAATATGAGTAATATTTATTTTTTCAATAATATTTTTATGAATATCTTACCTATCATTTCTGGATTAGCGATGCCAACTGCCACCTATCCAGTCATCTTTAAGAATTTTTCTATGCTATTTCCGTATGGCCAATTGCTAACCGCCATTCACACCAATCAAGTTGTACTTGTTCCGGTGTGGATACATCTTGTAATTGTCGGGCTAATTAGTACGCCACTTTATAGATATCGGGTTGTCGTTCAGAAAAAGTAATCCGATAGTGCAATACCTATCAATGTTCATATTTAACAAAAACCGCCCATTATAAAATAGGCGGTTTTTGTTAAATCTCTTTTTCTATCAATAATTGATATACGGCCCCAATCAAGTTGGCTTCACTACCATATTTACACAAACCAAGCTCAATCGGTTCAAAGGAATCATTAAACCATGGGACATCACGGCGTACTGCATCATATTTGTCTTGAATCCCTTTTAGCACTATTGGCTGGGCTGAAATACCTCCACCAAAAACGACCCTGTCTAGGTCTAGCGATATCTGTAGGGTATGGATGATATAAACGATATCTTGGCAATATTGTTCGAATAAGGCTGTAACTTCAGGATTGTCTCCCTCTTCTAAGGCTTGGAAAACTTCCTCACCGTCACCAGGTGCTAATCCTAATAACGCTCTTGATTTGTTGATAAAGATAACGGCAGATCCGCGTCTTCCCATTGCGTTTTCTGTGGTCATATCGTTAGAAGATGCATACATATAGGACAGTTCGCCCGCTTGGAAATGACTCCCTTGGTGCAATTGGCCATTTAAAACAATCCCGCCACCAACACCAGTCCCCAATAGTAAAACTAAGCCATTCTCCACCTCGGCTAAATGACCTTGCCACAATTCAGCTTGTGCCGCTGCCTTACCATCATTAATAGCCGCCGCTGGTAAGCCAAAATTTTCTTGAATAAAGTGTTTGAAATTTAAGCCATCGATAAAAGGGATTGCACCCCCAACATGGACAACTCCTGTTTCTGTAACCACCCGTCCAGGAGCTGAAAAGCCAACCCCTTTCAACTGGTCGCCCACTAGTGCCTGTGCTTGATTGACAATATCAATGATGGCTAATTTTAAATCTGGCAAGTTCTGGGGCGTTTTCCGCTTATCCTGGTTGGTAATTTGACCCACTTTGTCTACCAAACCAGATTTAATATTCGTACCGCCGATATCAATACCTAAATATAGTGCTTGTGCTGTCATTAACCCGCCTCCAAAAAATGTAAGTGCTTACGATATATTGCAACCATTTTACGCTAACATGCATCAAAAAACCAGAAAATACATTCTAATTCTGCTCATACACCTTTAAATATTTTCTTCTATCAGGTCTGCCAACATCTGCGTTTGCTTGGCTAGTGGGACGTAAGCTTGGGGTGGGATTTTTACAATGGATTTGCCCATCCGGTGGGCAAATTTGGCTAATTTGTCAAAATACATCCGGGTCTGTGGGCTGACTAGGTATAAATCAAATTGATCCTCTTCAATTGCCTTTTGCCCGGCATAAATAGATGTTGCGGCAACCTCGATGTCTGTACCTTGTGTTTGAAATAGTGCAGTTGCCTTCTTAGCGACTAGTGACGATGACATCCCATCTGCGCATACAATTAATGCTTTTTTCACTTATATACCCTCCTGTCCTACTTGTGTCAAAAGGGGTTCGCAAGAAAGTGAAACCCTTTTCATCATTATCCATTTCCTGTCCGAAAGATACAAGAAAAACCGAGCAGGATATTTTCCCCACTCGGTTCTTCTTGATTATGCAAATGTGTTCAATATTTAACGAACGATTACTGGTCTAAATGCCAAATATCTTTATTGTATTCTGCAATCGTACGGTCAGCTGAGAAGTACCCTGCATTCGCGATATTGATCAATGAACGACGGGTCCAGTCACGACGGTCTTCGTAATCGTAGTAAGCTTTTTCTTTCACATCAATGAATTCCTCTAAGTCGATCAAAGCCATAAAGTAGTCCTTGTTGGTCATGTCTTTATATAGACGGTGCAGACGTTCAGGAATACCGTAAGCCATCAATTCATCAGAGATAATGAAGTCTACTAATGGTTGAATACGTTCTTGTTTGTAGTAGTCTTGTGGGTCATAACCATCTGTCGCGTATAGGTTAACGATTTCCTCACTTGATTTACCAAATGGATAAACGTTTTCTTCACCTACTTTTTCAGCGATTTCAACGTTGGCACCATCCCAAGTCATGATAGTTAATGCGCCATTTAACATGAACTTCATGTTACCAGTACCAGAAGCTTCTTTAGAAGCTAGTGAAATTTGCTCAGAGATGTTGGCTGCTGGAATTAAGTATTCCGCTTCAGACACGTTGTAGTTGTCTACGAACACCACTTTCAAGTGTGGTGCCACATCTAAGTCATTTTCAATTAATTCTGATAATGACAAGATTAAATGAATAATATCTTTCGCAATCGTATAGGCTGGCGCTGCTTTACCACCGAAAATAATGGTAATTGGCGTTCCAGGAATGTTCCCTGCTTTAATTTCGTGGTATTTGTAGATGATGTATAAGGCCAGCATTTGTTGTCGTTTATATTCATGAATACGTTTAATTTGAACATCTACGATTGAATGACGGTCAATGTTAATACCACGAGTACGTTGTAAATGGTCTGCCAAGGCATTTTTATTTTCTCTCTTAATGTGATGTAACTCATCTAATACCTTATCATCATCTTCGAAGGCTAATAGGCCAGTTAAGTCAGCATCTTCACGCCATTTTGTCCCAATATGTTCATCAATAAAGTTTGTTAATGACGGATTAGATGCCATCAACCAACGGCGGAAGGTAATTCCGTTGGTTTTATTTGAGAATTTTTCAGGGTAAATTTCGTAAAAATGGTTTAACTCATTATTTTTCAATATTTCTGTATGTAAAGCGGCAACCCCGTTGATTGAGAATCCAAAGTGAATCGCAATCGATGCCATATGCACAATACTCAATTCATCAACGATGTGAACTGCTTTATTATCTGGGAATTGATCTTTAATGATTTCGTCTAGCTGTACAATGATTTCAGCAATATCTGGTACAACTTCATGAATATCAGATAATGGCCATTTTTCCAAGGCTTCTGAAAGAATCGTATGGTTAGTGAAAGCAACCACATTGCGTGTGATTTCTACTGCTTCTTCAAAATCAATGCCATGTTCCGTTGTTAATAATCGAACGAATTCTGGAATAACAAATGTCGGATGCGTATCGTTAATTTGCACAACAACATATTCTGCTAAGTCATGGATGTTAGACCCACGTTCGATCGCTTCTTGAATGGCTAATTGAGCACCATTTGAGACCATGAAATATTGTTGATAGATACGTAATAAGTTACCATTACGGTCAGAGTCATCTGGATATAAGAATAAGGTCAAGTTCTCTTCAATTTGAGTTTTGTCAAAATTAATAGAACCTTCTTCGATAATTTCTGGATTTACTGTATCTAAGTCAAATAAGCGTAATTTATTGACGTTTGGTTGGTTGTAACCAGGTACATCAATTTCATATAGCGTTGATTGTAAAGTGAATTGACCAAACGGCACCTTATAAGAAATATCAGATTTTTTTAGCCACGTTGGGTGGTCTAACCATTCATCGGGTTCGTAAGATTGTTTATTATCCTCAAAGTATTGGCGGAATAGCCCGAAGTGGTAATTTAATCCTACCCCGTCACCATTCAACCCTAAAGTGGCGATTGAGTCTAGGAAGCAAGCTGCTAGACGGCCCAAACCACCATTTCCTAGTGACGGCTCTGCTTCAGCTTCTTCAACTTCAGCAAGAGAAGTCCCATTTTCCGCTAATTCAGCAGCTACTTCATCGTATAAGCCTAAGTTTAATAGGTTGTTTGATAGTAATTTACCAATTAAAAATTCAGCAGAAATATAATAAAGTTTACGTTTACCTTGATTTTGTGGCATTGCAGCTGTTTTTTCTTGAACAAGGTCTAATAAAATTTTGTAGATTTCCGCGTGTGACAACTCGCTTAGTGGCTGATTAAATTGCGCTTGAGCACGTTCGTTTAAATTTAACATGATTGTCTCCTTATCTTTAACTGCGTATCAGTAAGTTCAAAATTTTCCAATTATTACATTCAACTAATCATTATCTTCAGGTAAAAAGGCCGCCTCCGCTGCTATGCTATTTATACCATTATTTTGATCATCTTGACTAATGAAAGCTTGATTTACTCTAAAGTATGTTTCAGTGACTGAAAGCAAGCGTTCTTCAAGGTCGACCGTAAAATCTTCTTGACGGACTCGCCAGTCCCAGTTGCCACCAATTGTAGACGGGATATTAATCCGGCCTTCAGGTCCCAACCGTAACAAGTCGTTCATCATATAGATAGCTAATCTTGACGGCGATGCGGCGATCCCTCGAACAAAGGCGTCTGATGGGTGTTCCCCTACACCACGGTTCAAGTATTGGTCCGCTTGGTCTCGGTCTGCTTGGCTTGCTTGGTTCATATACCAGTCATAGGCTTGCATGGAATCATGAGTTGACGCATAGGCAACTGAATTAACTGGATAATGATGTGGTAAATCTTCTGAGTCTTGCCCGTAGAAGCCGTTCTGCAACACTTTCATACCAGGATACTCTGTATGATCGCGCATATCATGCACAGCTTGCGTCATAAACCCTAAGTCTTCCGCAATCACTTTGATATCGCCTAATTCTTTCTTAAATTGGTCGAAAATCTTATTTCCAGGCCCCTTCTGCCATGAACCTGAGGCAGCTGTTGGCGAACCAAATGGCACTGCCCAATAGCTTTCAAAGCCGCGGAAGTGGTCAATCCTTACCACATCATACAGTTTGAAGCTTTCCTTCATCCGCAAGATCCACCATGCATAATCCGTTTCTTCCATGTAGTCCCAGTCGTAAATCGGGTTGCCCCAATATTGACCGTCAGCTGAATAGAAATCAGGTGGCACACCGGCAACGAGTGAGGGATTGTTCTTCTCGTCAGTAAGGAATAATTCCGGTTGTGTCCACATTTCAACTGAATCGCGGGCCACATAAATTGGAATGTCTCCAATGATTTCTATGTGGTTGTCATTGGCATATTCTTTTAAAGCTTTATATTGTTGGTTAAACCAAAATTGGGTGACCAGATGGTAGTCATACCGCTCAATATGAGCCTCGCAGAATTGGTTGACCACCGCTTCATCATAGTTGCGTAAGTTCGTTGGCCATTCATACCAGGGGTTTTGTCCATTTTCTTCTTTAACAGTCATATATTGGGCAAAAGGTATCAACCAAAAGCTATTTTCTTCATAAAATTGAATAAATTCCGGTTTACTGTAAGCATTTGTTGACACAAAGTTAGCTACAGCCTTTTCAAGTATAGGTCTTCTGTTTTTAAAAAGAATATTATAAGCTACCTTCTTCGGGTTATTACCAAAATTAACCCCTTGATAATCCGTTTTATCTAGGTAACCCTGTTTCGCTAACAGATCAAAATCAATAAAATGGGTGTTACCAGCAAATGCTGAGAATGATTGGTAAGGCGAGTCCCCGTATGACGTTGTAGTCAGTGGTAGAATTTGCCAGTACTGTTGCTTGGTTTTGACTAGAAAGTCGACAAATTCATAGGCTGACGCGCCAAATGAGCCGATACCAAATTGATTGGGTAGGGAAGATATGTGTAAAACGACACCACTTGCTCTTTCCATGCTTGAACCTCCTGTTTTCACTATTTCTTTGTTAAGTCACTTACATTTTACATAAAGCGCTTCCACAATGCAACCGATTTCGTAAACTTTTTTAAATAAATTTGAAAGCGTTGTCAATTTACTTTATAATAAAGGTATCAAGCAGAGAGGATAACGCTTTATGGCAATTACAATTCGAGATGTCGCTAAAAGAGCGGGTGTAGCGCCTTCCACCGTTTCACGGGTGATCGCTGATAACCCTTCGATTAGTGAAAAAACTAAAAATAAAGTGCGGACTGTGATGAAGGAAATGAATTATTTTCCAAACATTTATGCGCAAGGGCTTGCAAGTGCCCATTCTAAAACATTCGGCCTTGTACTACCCCTGGCTACTGACGCCTTTTACCAAAACCCCTTCTTCCCGACCGTTTTACGCGGAATCAATTTTGAGATGGCGAAACGCGATTATTCTATCCTGCTTTCAGTCGGTTTAGATGATGATCAACGGCAAAAGCACATTGAAAAAATTGTGAACGGTAAGCAAGTTGAGGGGTTGATTTTTCTATATGCTTCAAAAAATGACCCCCTATTGCGGTTCGCCCAGAAAGTCAACTGTCCAGCCGTCGTTATCGGGTCGCCAGACAACACTAAAGTTCATTA
This sequence comes from Aerococcus sp. NPDC058936, assembly GCF_042741995.1. Lineage (NCBI taxonomy): Bacteria > Bacillati > Bacillota > Bacilli > Lactobacillales > Aerococcaceae > Aerococcus > Aerococcus sp. NPDC058936. The sequence continues at coordinate 190,176 of NZ_JBHYKZ010000002.1, forward strand.
TGTGGATAACGACAATGAATTGATTGGTTACCAGGCTACTAAGGCTCTTATCCAACAAGGTTGTGACCGGATTGCCTATATCGGTGGGGATATGAACCAATTCTTTATCGCTGACCGCCACAAGGGCTACAAACGGGCCGTGGAGAGCGCAGATATTATTTATGACCCTAGCTTGATTTATAACGATTTCAACTTCTTACCAAGTGATGGTTATGAATTAGCACAAAATAAAATTGATTTTAGTCAAATTGACGGACTGGTTATTTCCGATGAACTGGTTGCTGAAGGGATTCGGAATTACTTGGATACCCAGAATATTCAGAACGTCCACACAATCACTTTTTCAGCCTACAGACAAGGCAGCGTCCAGTCGACCAATAAGACTTCTTATATCAACTTGAATTCTCATATTATCGGGTCAAGGGCCGTGGATATTTTGTTTGAAGCCTTAGATCCAGATAAAGCCAGCACACGATTCATCCATGAGTATGTCGATGCTGACTTGCATACAAATTAATCAAGATTTGAAACAGACTACCTCTAGGTAGTTTTTTTATTTGAGTATTTATTATTGATAGTATTTTAGTGATTAATACCAGCTAAAATTTCTTTAAAATGTGGAACTTAACGCTACACGATAAGTTTCCTAATTATGGATGTCTTTAATAAAGCTGCAACGCAAAAAAGTCATGAAAATGAATCATGACTTCATACGAATTCACCTTATTTAAGCCGACAACAATTGCACTTTCCCAAGTAGCGATCCTAAAAATATCTTACTCTATCGTCAAATCAAGGCATTACTCCCACAGATATGCTTTTAGTTTAACCAATATCAATAATCCTATTTTATGATTAGAGTTTTAGTTTCTACTCCTAATGCCCGAGAATAGCGCTTTCCTAGCATGCCCTCGTAGTCAGAAAAGCCCTCAGAATTTTTTCTGAGGGCGGTCCCGCTGCTAGTCGGGTTATTTAGGACAGACAGGTGTCCACTTCAAAATATTTTGCGCCACACTTTGTATGTCACTGTACTATTTATCCCATGTCTCCTTTCTAAACGCCCTGGATCACATCCTAATTTTAAGGCAATGATAGAGAAAGCAAGAAGCCGAAGGTTTATTCACTCTATTCAATTTGACTAATGCACTTTTAAACTAAATAGCATTTTTAAGCTAAAATACTATCAATCAATTGCATGACTTGGCGGACTTCTTCGTTTTTGACGATGGGTTCTGCGCCTGCTGTGACAACGTCATAGAAGTTGCGGTAGAAGGAAACGTCTGCTGGCTTGCTTTCTGGTAATGGTAAGGTCTCAGTGACGCCATCAACTGGTGGTGCCATTGTTTTGGTCAAACCAACGCCTGCTCTAATCGGTGATGGTTTATTTTCCACATCATTACCGGTTGCTTTCACAATGCGCCCGTTCATTTCCCAGTCTTCAATGATAGCTGTTCCTTGGTTACCTTTAATATACCAACGAGGCAGACTAATGAAGTTAGATGTCCCAACTTCAACATGGGCGCGGATGCCGTTTTCAAAGGTGATATAAGCCATAAATCCGTCGTCTACTTCGTCGCCGAGGATATAAGATAAGTCTGAGTAAACGGACTTAATTGGTGAATCTACTAGCCACAATAGTTGATCAAATAAATGGATTCCCCAGTCTAAGACCATACCGCCACCGTGGGCTTTTAGATGGCGCCAGTCGCCTGGAATACCGTTAGCGCCGTGGACGCGTGATTCGATCTGGAAGACGTCTCCAACGGCTTGACGTTTTGTGAATATGTCTTTGACTTGTAAGAAATCTGGGTCCCAGCGACGGTTTTGGTGCACCATGAGTACGCGTCCTGTTTCTTCAGCTACGGCGATCATTTCGTCGAATTCTTCGGTATTCATGGCGACTGGTTTTTCACAAATCACATGTTTCCCTGCCCGCATTGAGCGAATAGCTAGTTCTTTATGGCTGTCGTTAGGTGTAGCGATTAAAACTGCATCGACTTCTGGGTCATCTAAAATGGCATCAAAGGCTGGATAGACGTAAGTACCCGTTTCTTCCGCCACGTCTTTTCGGCTCTGATCGATGTCGTAAGTCCCCACCACTTGTAAGTAGTCGGCTTCAGCTGGAATCAGACCGTGGACATGGTAGGTCCCCATGCCACCGTAGCCAACAGTTGCGATGTTTAATTTGTTATTTACTTGCTTTGTCATCTATGCCCACCACATTTCTTGGGGTTGGTCTCGCATCAAGACAGATTTCAGGTTGGTAATGGCCCGGTCTAGTCCTTCATCTACAGACATAATTGGGTCTTCATGTTCAATTGAAAGCACGTAATCGTAGCCGTAAATCCGCAATTGGGCCAACATTTGTGACCATTCGGACATTGGGTGCCCTTCACCGACACTTCTAAAAGTCCAGGCACGACTCGCAACATCTTGATAAGGTTGCATATCGGTTAAACCATACATATTGATATTGTCTTGGTCTAGATAAGTATCTTTAGCGTGGAAATGGTTGATAGCACCCGCTTTACCCAATATTTTAATGGCTGCGACTGGGTCAATCCCCTGCCACCACATATGCGAAGGATCGAAGTTACAACCGATATTGTCCCCTGCTTCAGACCGCAAACGTAACATGGTTGCTGGGGTATGAGCTAAAAAGCCACCGTGCATTTCAATCCCGATTTTAATGCCCGCTGCTCCTGCTTCTTGATTAATGTCCTTCCAGTAAGGGATTAAGACTTGGTCCCATTGGTAGTGGTAGGCGTCTGCATATTCCGTTGGCCAAGGAATGACCGGCCAGTTAACATGGGTATCTGTCGCGTTTCCGCCCCCAACTCCTGAGAAGCCATTTACCACTGGCACGTTCAATAAGGATGCCAGTTTGATGGTTTTTCTAAGCAATTCATCATGGGCTTGTGCTTGTTTTTTATCTGGTGAAATGGGGTTACCATGCGCCGATAGGGCTGAAATTGAAAGGCCACGGTCCGCTACTTTTTGTAGGTATTCTTTTCTTGCATCACTAGATGCCAAAAGGGTATCAATCTTCAAATGAGCATCCCCTGGGCTAGCACCCGTACCAATTTCTACAGTTTCTAATCCTTTTTCTGCTACTTGATCTAACATCTCTTCAAAGGATAAATCATTAAATAACGGGGTAAATACGCCTAATTTCATAAAATCCTCCTATACTCATCTAATTTCTTTATTTCAATTTTTAAACTTTATTATTTGTTTCAATAGGAAAGTGACCATACGTAGGCCTTTCAGTCAGGGGTGCTGCCCAGTGGACGGCATTTTTAATGACCTGCTGGATAGTTGGATGATAATAAGTTGGGAAGGTTTCATGCCCAGGATGGAAGTAGAAAATCTTTCCGTTACCCCGGCGATAGGTCATGCCTCCACGGAATACTTCCCCGTTTGGATAGCCAGTAATAAAAATTAATTCATCCGGCGCTGGAACATCAAAGTGTTCTCCATACATTTCTTCTTGGTCTAAATCAATCCACTCGCCCACACCCTGGGTAATTGGGTGAGATGGATTCACATTCCACACCTTGGCAGAAAGACCGTCCTCACGCCATTTTAAGTCACAAGTCGTCCCCATTAATTTCTGGAAAATTTTAGAAAAATGACCTGAATGCAAGACAATCAGTCCCATGCCATCTAAAACGCGCTGGTGAACCCGGTCAACAATCTCGTCTGCCACTTCACCGTGCGCCATATGCCCCCACCAAAGGAGGACATCCGTTTGATTTAAGACTCCTTCGGTCAAGCCGTGTTCTGGCTGGTCCAAAGTCGCCATATTGACTTGGAAGTCTGCCGTTAAGAAACTGGCTAAGGCTTCATGAATCCCCTCTGGATATACGGCTTTCACGTCCTCATCCGTCAATTCATGACGAAACTCATTCCATACTGTTACACGAATCATCAGAATCCTCCTATTGATTTAGAAATACGGGTTGTCCAGTTTTCGCTGATTGATAAATGGCTTCTAGAATTTCAGTCACTATCAAAGCTTCTCGCGGTTTTACAACCGGCTCTGTATCATGAATAATGGCTTGGATCCACTGCTTTGCTTCCAACACTTCGGGGTCATCAGCATCCCCCTCAAAGAAGTCAACTGCACCTGGGTCAACAATGACTTGCTTGTCGAATAATAGGCCATGGTCTTCACCATTGATCGTTAACCCATCGTTCATATCCGCACCACCCTTAGTCCCGTGCAAGGTCGTTTTCGCCTCACCTGACTTAACGGTATTCAAGGCCCACGATGATTCTAGATAAATGCTCGCACCATTTTCCATGACGATATAACCAAAGGCTGAATCTTCAACGTTAAATTCTTTGGGATCCCAAGAACCAAAAGCATTCGCAGCATTTTCTGTATCAGCTAATTTTCTATAAGTATTTCCAACGACGTATTTTGGCTGGTAATTGTCCATCATCCATAAAGTTAGATCTAGTGCATGAGTACCGATGTCAATTAAAGGACCTCCTCCTTGCGCTTCCTCATCAAGGAATACACCCCAAGTTGGGACAGCACGACGACGAATAGCATGTGCTTTAGCATTGTAAATTTCTCCTAATTGCCCCTCTTGGCAGATGGCTTTTAGGTATTGGCTGTCCTTTCTAAAACGGTTTTGATAGCCGATGGTTAATTTTTTACCGTTTCGTTCAGCCGCTTCGATCATCGCGCGACCTTCTTCAGCTGTTTTGGCCATGGGTTTTTCGCACATTACGTGGTTGCCTGCATCAAGCGCTGCAATGGATAATTCAGCATGCGTCGCATTTGGGGTACAGACATGGACCACATCTAAGCTTTCTTCAGCCAACATATTCTGGTAATCGGTGTATACATTGGATTCACTGGTCCCAAATTTGGCTTTTCCAGCCAGGGCCCGGTCTTCGACTAAATCACAAAAAGCCACCAATTCTACCTCTTCAACTTGGGCTAAGGCCGGTAAATGCTTCTGCATCCCAATGCCTCCGCATCCGATAATGCCTACCTTTAATTTTGTTACTGATTCTGTCATGTGAATCCTCCTTATAAAATATCATCTCAATTTAATGCAACCGGTTTCTTTATTTTCGATAGTAAAAGGCACATACGGTTCTTGTTAAGATTCGCATGTACCTCGGTCTTGCTATTTAATCACTTTGCCTGTTTCAGCATCGAAGAAGTGGGCCTTATTCATGTTAAAGGCGATTTTGATACTTGAACCAACTTCATGGTAGTCACGGGCATCTACCACAGCAATGAATTCTTGTCCTTTAACATCTAAGTATAGGATAGATGTTGCCCCTGTTAATTCGGATACCGTAATGGTTGGTTCGACAACCGTTTCCGGTGTAGCGTCTAAAGCCAATTGTTCAGACTGCATATCCTCTGGACGAATACCAAAAGTCACTGTTTTGCCGTCATACCCTTTCTCATCTAAAATGCGCCGAGATGGTGGGGTCACTTCAAGCTTTGTGCCACCCTCTAAATGGATTTGGCCAGCTTCATACTTCACGTCCACTAAGTTCATGGCTGGTGATCCCATAAAAGCAGCAACAAAGGCATTTTCTGGGTTGTTATAGACTTCAAGTGGTGTCCCTACTTGTTGGATTTCACCAGCATTCATGATGACAATCCGGTCAGCCAAAGTCATGGCTTCTGTTTGGTCATGGGTTACATAGATGATGGTTGTGTTTAAACGTTTATGTAATTTAGCAATCTCAGACCGCATGTGAACCCGTAATTTGGCATCCAAGTTGGATAAAGGCTCATCCATCAAGAAGGCTTTAGGTTGACGCACTACTGCACGTCCTAAGGCTACACGTTGACGTTGGCCACCAGATAAAGCGGCTGGTTTACGTTCTAATAAGTCCGTGATTTGCAGTAATTCTGCCGCTTCATCCACACGGGTATCAATTTCTTTCTTGTCTACCTTACGCAATTTCAAACCGAATGCCATATTTTCACGCACAGTCATGTGTGGGTATAGGGCATAGTTTTGGAATACCATTGCGATATCACGGGTTTTAGGTGCCACATCGTTAACGACTTGTCCGTCAATGACCAAGTCACCTTTAGTAATATCTTCCAAACCAGCTACCATCCGTAAGGTTGTCGATTTCCCGCATCCGGAAGGGCCTACGAAAACGATAAATTCGTTGTCTTTAATATCTAAATTGAAGTCCGTTACCGAAAACTTCTCCGCATTGTCGTATTTTTTATAAATATGATTTAATTTTATTTCAGCCACAAGGCATTCTCCTATCTTCAAAAATGCACAGTTCAATTGTCATTTTCTTAAACTTGTTAAAGGTAGTACATGATCCATTTAAAGTATCTGGTCGCGGTTCAAACAGGCTTCAAAATCATACTGGATGGATTAAGCTTCCAACAGTTGAAATTCGTCCAAGGTTTGGTCGCGGAAACGTGTCTTCCACATGACTAAGAGGAGCATAGTCACTAGACCGATTGTTTGCAAGCTAGCCATTAAAGATACATCAAAGTTGTATAAACCGTAAGCCATAGCCAAGAAGGTCGGCAGTGATAAGGCATTTAGGATTAAATTGATGGACTCTTTATAAGTTTCAATAGACGTAACCGGGCTCCCCTTGGTCATATAGAACATGAGGGCCGAAATCCCAACTAAGAATAGGTTCATGGCTAGGAATATCAAGCTGATCACACTCGAGAAGATCAAGACCACTAAGACGCGGTTTTGGTCTAACCATTGCTGACTCAAACTTTCCTGAATACCTGCTTGGTCAAGCCCTGTCAAGTCGAAGTCTTTGGTATAAAGGACCGTTGCCATTGGCGCCCCAGCTTCCATTAAGACGAATTGATTCTCTTGGAAAATGATGGCCGTTTTCCCGCTAGCTGCCAGTATCTCTAGCTGATCGTCTCCTAATCCAAAGGCGACGGTTCCTTCAGCGCTTTCTGAAACCACTGGTTGGTCGATCAGCATTTCTCCATTTTCAAAGGTGACTTGTTGGATCTCGGCTACCACTTGGTCGTCTACAAGGTCCATGGCATTGGGATAGTAGTCGGTTACGGGAAACTCGGTCATGTTGGCATAGTTTAGGGTTACTGGAACTGTCATCAAACCGTTTAAGAAGAGGATGACCAGCAACATTTGCCACCATTTGAGGTCATAGCGGTTAAACCAAATTTTGCTTGGTGTCCAAATACTCTTAAAGTAATTGATGGGAAATATTGCTTTTAACACGTTCATCGCCTATCTTTCTATCTGCTAATTGCTTGCTTAATCCGTCAGTTACTTGTGAAAAATCATGTATTACCCTTTCGTACCACCAGCAGTTAAACCAGATACAAAGTTCTTTTGTAGGTAGAAGAACATGATTGAAATTGGTAAGGCGATTAAGATCGCCCCTGCCGCGAATAGGGTTACCCGTTGTTCACGGGGATTGGTAATAAATTGTTGTAACCCGATGGCTACGGTATAGTTTTCTGGTGATCGTAAGATAAAACGGGCTAGCATGTACTCACCGAATGGTGTCATAAATGCCCATAAAGCTTGCACTGACATCATTGGACGCACTAACGGTAAGACGATTTGTCCAAAGGTCCGTAAGTGGCCTGCCCCGTCTAATTTTGCGGATTCATCTAGGTCAATTGGCACGGTATCAAAATACCCTTTCATCAACCATGAGTTCATTGGGATTGACCCGCCGACATAGGCGAAAATCAAGAACCATAATTTGTCTAGTCCTCCAACTAGTAAGGCCATAACGTAAAAGGCGGTCAAGGCTGCTGTTGTTGGGACCATTTGAACGATGATGAAGAATTTTAGGGATTGTTTACGGCCTGCGAACCGGTATCTTGAGTAGGCATATCCGGCTAAGGTAATAATCGTTACCTGTAAGGCCATGGTAATCACCGCAACGATTAAAGTATTAATATACCACTGGCCGTATTGGGTTTCTGTAAACAAGCGTTCAAAGTTACTTAGGGTAAACTGACCTGAGAAGTTCAAGTTAAAGGCAATTAAGTTTCCACCCCTGAAGGCTGATGTAATGGTGATCAGTAAGGGATAGATGATGATGATTGCCATAAAGACTAAGAAGGCATAGGTAAAGAATTGATTCCAAAAGCGGCCGCGTTTTTGCGTGTTAGCTAATTTTTTCTCAGCCATGGCTTAATCCTCCATTTCAAAAGCATTGCTGTATTTAAAGATGATCAATGAAATCACAATGACTATAGTTGAGATGATAATGGTAATCGCGGAAGATACGTTATATTGTGGCGATTGCCCTGTTGTCAACTTGTAGACCCATGAAATCAAGATATCTGTAGTTCCGGCATTGTTCCCAACAGAACCAGGTCCACCTTCATTAAATAGGTAAATCATTGTAAAGTTGTTGAAGTTTCCAGTGTATTGAGTGATTAATACCGGTGCCGCAACTGACAAGATATGCGGGAAGGTAATGAATCGGAATTTTTGGATTGGTGAAGCCCCGTCGATTGAAGCGGCTTCATACCACTCACCTGGAATAGATTGTAAAATTGACGTGGTCAATACGTAAATATATGGGAAACCAAGCCAACCCTGGATAGAAATTAAGGCCACCTTGGTCCAGAATGGGTCCGTTTTCCAGGCTAATGCTGGAATTTCCAAGAATGGAATCAGGTTATTGATAAACGGAATGACCTGGGAGTTGATGGCTCCGGCAGATGGGTTGAACATGTTTGAAAAGGTTAGGATCGAGATAAAGGCTGGTACCGCCCATGGTAATAGTAGGATTACCCCGAAAAAGCGACGGAATTTGATGAATGGTTGGTTCATCAGAATCGCTAGGAAAATCCCTAGACCTACTTGCAAGGTTGTGGCAAATAGTGTCCAAATGACTGTCCATGAGAATACAGCACCGAATGTTTCTCGGTAAGTTGTTAGGGTAAAGATTGAATTAAAGGTTTCAAACCCAGTCCACTCGATTAATTTAGCGGGTGGAATGTGTTGGAAGTCGTAGTTGGTAAATACGATTAGAATCGTTACCACTACCGGGAAAACAATTGCAAATAACATTAAGATATAGGCTGGGATGGTTAATAGATATGGGAAACCTGATTCGTAAAGGTTATTTAAGATATCCTTGGCTGATCGGTTGACCTTATCTGGGTTGATGGCGTTTAGTTTAGCCACATTGCGCGCATCCCACATTTGTACGGCGTAGAAAATAACAAAGATGACAGTTATTAATAATTCAAGTACCCCTTCAATTAATAAGAAGAGGGAATGATCTTCACGAGGTGTTACACCTAGGGTAATCAAGCCGTTGAAGGCATCAAACCCAAAGCTAAATAAGTGGAGAATGTATAAGGCAAAAATCACTAAAAAGATGACACCTTTTAGGACTTGCTTGTTTACGAATTGTCCACCACCAGGGATGATTGAGGCTAAAGTCGCTTGATTGATACGACTCTTTTGCTCAGAAGTGAAGTTCACTTTTTTTCTTTCTTTTGCAGTCTTAACCACTGCAACCAACTCCTTCACTAGAAAACCATGACAGGTATCATAGATTCTTTTTGTTTAATGGTTCATTACTTAAAAATTTATGCCCCTTTTAATAATAATAATAAGGATGGCTCAGCGATGATTACTAAACCATTAGCTAAACCATCCTCAATTTTTTTAAAGGTGTGTCACTTAGTATTTTTGTGCAATGTTATCTACGATCACTTGAACAGCGTCGTCTGCTGATTGCTGTGCAGATTTGTTGCCTGATACTGCATCAAACATCATTGTTTCAGCACCTGTCCAAACTTCAGCCATTTCTGGAATATTTGGCATTGGTACAGCATCGTTATATTGCTCGATAACAGCGATAGCTAATTCATTTTCACCGGCATCCACAATTGCCTGACGAGCTTGTTGGTTAGCTGGTACTTCTGAGTTAAATTCATGTAAGCTATTCATATTTTCTTCAGTCGTTACAAATTCTAACCATTGTTGTGCGGCTTCTTCATTTTCAGTATAGCCTGAAACAACCCAGCCCTTACCACCACCGAATGTTTGGTAAGCTTCCCCATTTGGCAATGTTGGGATTGAAGCAACGCCGTAGTCAACGCCACCTTCTTGGTAAGAAGCTGCAGACCATGGTCCGCCGATTACTACAGCTGCATCACCAGAGATGAAGGTTTCATCTACGAAGCTACCAGCTGAAGTTGTATCTAACATACCTTCTGGCCATTTTTCGTACCATGTTTGTGCGTATTCAATACCTTCAACAGCACCTTCAGTATTTAACCCGATGTCAGATGTGTCAGTACCATCTTGCCCGAAGATATAGCCACCGTAACCAGCAATTAAACCGTAAGCAGAGTAGAAGTCTACCCAGTTTGCTAAGAAGCCGGTGTTTTTGCCTGATTCAGAAGAGTAGTCATAAGTTGAATCTTCTGACAAGGCTTCTAATTCTTCAAATGTTGTTGGGGCAGTATCGATTAATTCTTTGTTGTAGTAAAGGACTAAGGCTTCAACTACATAAGGCATACCGTAAATTTCGTCATTAGCTGTTACTTGACGCTCATCTGTTTCGTCATAACGACCATCATCCGGTAATGTGACTGGTAATAAATGTCCTTGAATACCTAGGTTTCCAATCCGGTCGTAAGGGGCGATTGTCACGTCTGGCGCAATCCCTGCTGGACCATCTAATGAAAGTGAATCTAAGGTTTCGAACATTTCACGCTCAACAACTTCAACGTCAATCCCTGTCTCTTCTTCAAAAGCTGGGGCGATTTCATTTACGTAATCCACGTAGTCAGCACCAACTGATACTTGTAAGGTGCTACCGCTTGCGCTATCTGATCCGCCATCTGAACTAGCAGATTCTTCGCCACCATTCCCGCATGCTGCAAGCACTAAAGCAGCTGACGCTGTTACCAAACCAAAGGCTGTTTTCTTCCACTGCAATTTACTCATTTACTTTTCCTCCTAAAATATAAATACCCATAATGTAATCGCTTGCACAAATTATTGCACACGCTTTCAATCTTTGCAACCGTTTTCGTATAAGTTTTAAAAATATTTTTTTACTTTTAATATATTGCAAAGTATTCTTTACTGGCGACTAGCTTAATTTACACTAACCATGTAGGTTCCCGGCCTCACTTGCATGTAACCGCCTTCATTATCTGCAAGGTTCGTGAGGACAATTTTTGTATTTTTATCTAGTCCAATCTGCAAGTCTTGATTGCCCTGGTTAAAATAGGCGCGCAAGGTTTGTCCTCGGTAAGTCTTTGTAAAGGCTAAAATTCGCTCACTAGGCAAGTCTTCTGACCAGTCTAGGGTCCCCAAGTTGATGAGGTCACTATAGTCCCGGCGCATTTGAATCAGGTCCTTGGTAAATTGCCACATAGATTGGTCTTGCTTGGCCTTTTCCCAAACCATGCATTTGCGGTTGTCTGGGTCGTCGCCACCGTCCAGACCGATTTCCGTACCGTAATAGATGCAAGGCGTGCCGGTTTGAAGGAAGGTGAAAGCAAGAGCTGACTGGACTTTATCCTTGTCGTAATGGGCCCGGGTGAGGATTCGGTCGGTGTCGTGTGAATCTAATAGGTTAAACTGGGCCTGGTTGGTTTGCGTTCGGTAAAGCATTTGTTGACTGGTCATCCGGTCCATAAACTGCCGGTTGGTCAGCTCACGATTTGCTGTCTCGTCGCCTATCTGATCTTTTGATATCGATCCTGACCGTCCAAAAAAGAAGTCCTTGATTTGGTCTGTCATCGGATAATTCATGATGGCATGGAATTCGTCCCCTTCAAGGAAACGCTGGGCTGAATGCCAGATTTCGCCCACAATATAGAAATCTTCTTTCAAATTGACGCAAGTCCGGTGGAAGTCTTTCCAAAATTGATGGTCCACTTCATTGGCTACATCTAACCGCCAGCCGTCGATATCAAATGCTTGAATATAGTGACGGGCAACGTCTAACAAGTAGGCTTTGACTTCAGGGTTTGCCGTATTTAATTTAGGCATATGGGGTTCAAAGGCAAAGGTCTGATAGGTCAATTGCTGGCGGTCAAACCGCTCGCCGCCGCTATAGTCAATCGCCCCAAAGGCTTGAACAGGAAATTCTTGGATATGAAACCAATTTTTGTAGATAGACTGGTCTTGATTTTCCAAGACGTCTTGCCATTGGCTGGATGCATAGCCGATATGGTTGAAGACAGCGTCCAGCATTACCCGAATGCCCCGAGCATGGGCTTGACTGACCATTTTGCCAAATAATTCAGCGTCACCGAAGGCTGGATCGATGGTCATATAGTCGCTGGTATCGTATTTGTGGTTGGTATCCCCCTTGAAAATCGGGGTGAGATAGATGCCAGTGATCCCCAAATCAGCCAAATAATCCAGATGGTCGATAATCCCTTGCAAGTCTCCGCCATAGAAATCATCATGACGGGGATGGGCCCTGGAACCCCAAGGTAAAGTGTTTTCTGGGTCGTTTGTGGGATCTCCGTTCGCAAACCGTTCAGGGAAAATCTGATACCAGACCGTGTCTTTCACCCAAGCTGGCGTCTTAACCCTGTCACTTTCATGAAAATATGGCAGGCGGAAATAAGCATTGACTTGGCCTAAAATATGGGCATCATCTCCTGGGTAAACTCCGCGGTCACAATAAAAGACCACATTTCCGTCATTGTCCTGGACCCGAAAGGCATAAGCTAGACGGTTGGGCGCTAATGACCACTCACACTGCCAATAATCATGGAGGTCACTAGAGGCGACTTTCATCATTTCCTGACTGGTCTGGTACCAAGCCTCTGAATAATGTAGATAGGTATCCCCCGCCAACAAGTCCACCTGGATTACGTCATCTTTCTTGGTCCTCAAACGAATATGGACGGTATCTTCGTCATATAAATAGGCAAATTCACTCTCCGGTCGGTGGTATAAAGCTGCTGCATCCATTGGTTCTCCTCATTTCTAAGTTTTATTTTGACACTTACGATAAGTAATCGCTTACATTCAAAGATAGAAAAATAGCTAATGGCCCATAACCATTAACTATCCTCCTAATCGACTTAGTTGACCCTAAGATTTACCATCTTCAACGGTCAACATCAAGCCGACATTTTTCTCTATAACTATATTAAAAGTGAATTTTACCTACTTCTTGACCGCCATCGATTTGTTGGTCAACGCTAGCTAGTTCAATCCGGTCAATAGATTCACTATTCGTCACAACCACAATCACTGTTTTTTCCTTACCAGCCTCTTCGATCGCTTGTAAGTTCATTTCGCCAAGCATTTGACCAGCAGTCACTTCTTGGTCCACGGCTACCGTTAAACCAAAGATTTCCGGATCAAAATTGTTGGTATCAATCCCCATGTGGATCAATACTTCAAGGCCATCGCTCGTTTGAATCCCGATTGCATGATGACTTGGGAAGATCGACACGATTTTACCAGCTACTGGCGCATAAACTTTAGCAGTTTTAGCGTCTGCATCAGGCTCGACAGCGTAACCATCACCCATCATTTTTTCCGAGAATACAGGGTCATTTACACGAGAGATATCTAATAATTGACCAGCAACCGGTGCTAAAACAGGTGATGCTTGGCCAGATGTAGCCGATTTCTGAGACGTGGCTACTGGTTCGCTGGCTCCCGCTTTGCCTGTTACCTTGTCAGAAGGTGCCGGAATAGCAGTACCAGCGTCCAACAAGTCGTTGATGTCAGATTTTAAGATGTCAGATTTTGGTCCGTAAATGGCTTGTACACCAGTACCGCGAACCATTAAGCCCATAGCACCAGCTGCTTTCCAATACTCATCGCTAGCTACTTTTTCAGTATCCTTAACTGTCACACGTAAACGCGTCATACATGCATCTACATAGTCGATATTTTCTTTACCACCTAATAGGTAGATAACATCGGCAATTTGTTGCTCGCTCGCATTTGAGGCAATGGATGAAGCTTGGCCGTCAGCTGATTTACCAGCTTGTTCAGCCCCCAATCCCTCTTCGTAGTTACCTAAACGGCCAGGTGTTGCGTATTTAAATTTCTTGATCATGAAGTTTGCAATAAAGTATGTTAATACACCAAATACCAGTGTCACTAAGATGAAGTTGATCACGTCACCCATAATACCGGCTTGCGCTGATAATGGGATACGGGTCAAGAATTCAATAGTCCCGAATGAATGCACGCGTAGGTTTAACACATCTGCCATAGCAAATGCCGCTCCTTGAATCACCGCATACACCACATATAAAGGCATAGCAATGAACATAAACATGTATTCCAATGGTTCAGTTACCCCAGTTAGGAAAACGGCAGCCGCAGCTGAAATGAACATTGGTTTATATTTATCTTTCTTATCTTGGTCAACATTGCGGTACATTGCATAGGTTAACCCCATCAAGATACCTGAAGAACCAATCATTTGCCCCACTTTGAATCGTGCAGGTACCCAATTTTCTAATACATATTGATAATTTTGGGTATCGCCAGCATTGTTGAAGTTTGCCAAGTCAGTTGCCCAAGCTAACCATAATGGATCTTGACCAACAACCTGTGCACCCGCTTGCGCACCCGTTAAAATTTCATAAGTACCACCAAGTTCGGTGTAGTTAATTGGAATAGTTAACATGTGATGTAAACCAAATGGTATTAGTAACCGTTCTAATGTACCGAAGATAAACGGTGCTAAAACAGGCGCAGTATCTTGGGATGTTGCGATCCATTGACCAAATGCATTAATACCTGATTGAATTACTGGCCAAATTACAGCTAATCCTAAAGCTGTTGCTAAAGACCATACAATCACAACGAATGGTACAAAACGCTTCCCATTAAAGAAGGACAATACTTCTGGTAATTTACGATAGTTGTAATATTTATTGTAGGCACTCGCTCCAATAAAACCGGAAATAATCCCTACGAATACCCCCATGTTTAAAGCTGGTGCTTCTAAAACACTTGTAAAGTAACCTTCAATAGCAATGGTTTGACCAAATACAGTACTGGTTACTGCTGCTGGATCAGCTAACATGTCAGTTGTTACACCAAATAAAGCACCGGTGATACGGTTAATTAAGACAAAGGCAACAGCTGCCGCAAAGGCCCCACCAGCACGGTCCTTAGCCCACGAACCACCAATTGCAATGGCAAATAATAAATGGAGGTTACCAATAATGGCCCAACCGATTTGCTCTAACACGCCACCCGTAGTGACTAAAAAACTAATATTTTCAGCAAACAAGGGAATGGTTTTACCAATAGATATCATTAAACCTGCAGCTGGCATTACTGCAATAACAACCATTAAGGCCTTCCCAAACTGTTGCCAAAATTCAAATGTAAACAGTCTCTTCATTTTTTTGCTCCTTTATCTAAACTATTTGTTACCGGTTTCATATTTCAAAATAGATTATACACTGTAAAACGTTTTCATGCAACCGTTTGCATTATTTTTTTCATGATAGCAAAAAAAAACCGTGAGAATATCCCACTCTCACGGCCCTTATAAATGTTTTATTTATTTAAAAAGTACTTCACTTCTTCATGCTATATCTACCATTTCTTAGCCTTAAATACCGTAGATAACTCAGAAAAGCGAGCTACTGATCATGCTAATATTGTCCTACTTACATACGTATTTCAATATTATCTTTATATTTAGCTTCTAATCAATAGTTTCTACTAGTACACCTGAGTGGTCTGATACGGCCTGCTGATGTTCTCCATCAAACACAACTTCGGATTTTTTTACTGCGACACCTTTAGGTACGAAGATATAGTCAATACGAATTTGTTCTTTAAGCCCGGTCCAGCCACCAATTTCTTTCAATACTGTCGGTCCACCGATAGTTTCTTCTGCAATCATATATGAGTCTGTAATAGGAATAGCCGTTGACACCATGTAGTCATAACCATCTGTACCGGCAGGGTTATTAAAGTCACCCATAAAATAAATTGGCAACTTAGTTCTAGCCAAGTATTTTTCAGTTTCTTGCCATTCATAATGAAATTCTTCATTATTTTTCCCGTGCCACCATGAGAAATGACCAGAAACCGCCATAAAGCTTTCGCCATTTGGTTTAGTGATCTTAGCCGTAAGAATACGACGTGTTTTATAGTCATACCAATTGTGACTTTTTGATACGTTATAGCTAGTGACGCTATCAATTGGGTATTTTGATAAAATCGCTACACCCTCTTGCATTGTGTCATGCGCAATATGAGTCATAGCCCACGCCCAATAGTAGGTTTTACCTAATTCCGCTAATAAGGCTACTAAACGCATAGCAAAATTATCTTCTTTAACATTCACTTGCCCATCCAAAGGGACAAAGTTCACGAGATTATTAACGTCTACTCGATGTCCACTAATTTTCTGATTAACTTCTTGTAAGCCCACTACATCGATATCCCACTCAGCAATCGATTGCGCAATAAAAGCTAATTTTTGATCTTGATCTTCTTCACCATAAGAATGAGTATTTAATGTTAACAGTTTCAACTAATTTAACGCTCCTTTTTATTCATTTTGATATCAGTAACATATCTATTTAATTCGATTATAACTCAAACCATTTAATTCACAAAAACATAATGTGAAGTGAAGTCAAATCTTCTATTAACGATCAGACATTAGCTACCCGTGCTAATCCGCCAGATAGCAAAACGAATAAAGGCTGCAATCAATAGCATGGCCATTTCACCAGCAAAGTGGCTAATATTATGCTTAGGTGATTTGAAAAGGACTTGGAAGGCATCTCCTAGTCTCACTTTTAAAATCACAACACTAAAGGCAATTAAAATAAAAATCAAGATGGCCGTTCCGGTGTTGCCAATCAATAAGAAACCAATCAAGATAAGTAATAAACTGATATAAAATTGCCCTAGACTATCTTGTGTTTGGTCAATTTGATCCCACTTAGATTTGATTAAAAAGCCCGCAAAAGGCAGGATACATACAGACATTAGTGAAATTACTGTAGAGACATTCGTGGTCAAATTTTCTAGTAAACCCAGTCCTTGCGCGTTGCCTTGGAAAGTTAATAGGGCAACGTATAAGATGGGTGCAATAACCAGTAATATAATCACAAAATGTACCATTCGACTTAAATTTTTTCTGGTCATAGGTCACGCTCCTCATTTTCTTTCTGTAATCGTTCTTGTTTTCGCACATATTCAAAATAGGCGATAGCTAATAAGTTGGTGGCTTGGTGAATAGGTAACATAGATGCAAAGGCTTCATCCTTATGATCAAAGCGTGTTGTTTTAAAATAGATTGTATAATCGGCTAAGCTAGCTAATAAACTAGTATGCATTTCACTCACCGCAATCAGGATGGCCCCTTTACTCTTAAAGATTTTCAATTCTCGCTCAATCAATGACACATTGCCGCTAAAAGACGCCACAATCAGCACATCTCCAGGTTTAATAGATGCACTCGCAATTTTTAGCTCCAAAGGTGCTGAAATATCGATGGAAAATTTGTTGTTCAATAAAATACTTCTTCTAAAATCGTTTAAAGCGTTCTTTTGCGCCCATCCAGTCCCGTATAAGAAGACATTATCCGCATCAAAAACACTTTCAACAATGGGTTCAACCTGCATACTACTGAACATTTTAAAGGTATCTTGGGTATCGGCTGCTAACTGCCCCATTGGATCAATTTCACTATCATGCCGTTGATTATCTGCTTCATTGTTGAGGTAGAATTTAAATTCCGCATAACCTGAAAAGCCAATTTTTTGAGTGAAACGGGAAATCGTCGATTTGGAAACGGCCAAAATCCTTGCTAATTCAGTGATAGACATCTTCCTAACCGTCTGACTATGCTTCATGATATAGTCAAAAATATAGATTTCATTTTCAGTTAATTTACTATACAAGTCGTTATAGATATTTTCTATAGGTTTCATAAATGCCTCCAAAATAATAAGAGTGGACCTCGGCCCACTCCTATTATATCAAAAGCGTTTACATTTAATAGATTAAGATAACTCAGGCCAGTATGATGTGTTTGCCTCAATTAAATCATCCAGAATTTGTTTGGCTACGCGTGCATTTGGCACGGTTCTTGATAAGGTAATGGCTTGCCATAATTTTTGATAAGAACCTTCGCTCCAAGCTTCAACCACTAATTTTTCAACGGCTACTTGTTGCTCCATTAAACCTTTTTGGAAGCGCGGAATTTCGCCCGTTACCAACGGTTCAGGTCCATTTGATGTAATGATACATGGGATTTCTACCATGGCTGTTGGATCAAAGTTCACGATTGATCCATTGTTTGGCACAATCAACAACATTCTTTCACGCGTGTTATAAGCCAAGGCTCTCGCTAAATCGACTATATAAGAAGCGTGGTCATCTGCTTTCAATGTTGTTTTGGCACCTGATCCATAGTTCACTACTTGGTTACATTCTGAGAATACTTGTTTTTCACGGTGGTCCATTACTTCATTGGCACGCGTATAGTCTGGATTAGCTACTGCTACTTCATCTTGCGGGTATAGGTAGTATTTTAGATAGGTATTTGGCAAGGTATCTTCATCTAGCCAAGACACTTCCTTGGCTTTTTCATAGGTATGCATCCAGCTTTCTTCCACTTCCTCTTCAGAAGCATCAGCCAATTCTTCTGGCGTTACATAACCATGTTCATGAACCCATTCTTTTAATTTTGGCATTAAATCGTTGCCTTCATGGTCACGGATATCTGTCCACCAACCAAAGTGGTTTAATCCATAATAACGAACAACGAAGTCTTTACGAGATTTAAGTCCTAAAATATCCGCCATCCGGTATTCAATCCCTACAGGCATATCACAAATGTTGATAATACGGCTATTCGGGCGTAATTTTCTAGTCGCTTCTGCTACGATTGCCGCTGGGTTGGAGTAGTTTAACATCCAAGCATCTGGAGAATATTCTTCCATATAATCAATCAATTCCAGTACACCTCCGATTGAACGCATACCGTAAGATATACCACCTGGTCCACATGTTTCTTGACCAATCACCCCATATTTTAAAGGAATTTTTTCATCTTGTTCACGCATGGCATATTTACCGACACGAATGTGGGCCATCACGAAATCAATGTCTGTAAAAGCTGTAGCTGGATCAGTTGTCGCTACGAATTCAATTTCTGGTGCCCGTTCATTTAGGATAATTTCACAGGCATCGGCAATTTGTTTTTGTCGGTCCCCGTCGTTATCGTAAAATTTGATTTGACGGATTGGGAAAGTATCTAAATTATCCAGTAACATCATGATGATACCTGGTGTAAAAGTTGAACCCCCACCTGCTACAAGAATCGATTGTTTCTTTAATGTCATTATGAATTCCTCCTAATGCAATTGTTTAGCCGCTACTTTTCTATACCTCTATGCTAACAGAAAATTAAGCGTTTTCATTAACTACTCAACCTTCTGTTCGCATTTCAGTATTTATGAACTTGTTCCAACTTACGGAATTTGTTCCTTAATTCTTCGCTTTACCTGTCCGTTTAGCAATTTCAACGTCCACTTCATCCCGAACTTGTGGGACATCTAGTCCAATGATCACTTGAATTGCTTGACCCTTACGTACCACCCCATGCGCTCCGTTTGCTTTAAACTCTTTATCAGTGGCTAATGCATTTGGGTCTTTAACTGTTAACCTCAATCTAGAGGCACAGTTGTTAACGTCAGTAATATTTTCAGGACCACCTAACAAGTCAACATAGTTAGATGCAGTTACTGCGAAACGGCCACGACTAGGATCATTTGCAGCCTCTTCAGCATAACTTGAAATAGCTTTATTACTTGCTTTTGATTCTGAAGGATCCTGGCTAGTATCATTTGGATCAAACCCAGCTGCTTCTTGTTTCTTCTTGTCTTTATAATCTTGTTTAGTGTACATTTTCACTTCTGCTTCATCATCTTCACGTCCCGGTGTTTTCAAATCAAATTTATTAATCATCAAGCTGAAAATCATAAAATAAATACCAGAAAAGATTAAACCAATTACTAGCCAAGTGATAATTGCACCAAAATGATTAGACCACATTGGAATAATAAATTTAGAAACAACTGAAATTAGACCAGAACCTATATCTCCTGCTAGTCCAAATAAGTACATAGTTGTTGCTAGTGAAGCTGCAAGCAAGGCATGGATAAAGAATAGTTGTGGCGCAATGAATAGAAAAGTAAATTCAAATGGTTCTGTAATCCCAGCCATAATCGCCGTAAAAGCTGTTGGTAATAGTAGGGATAATACTTCTTGGCGTTTTTCTTTTTTCGCTGTCGCATAAAAAGCTGCTGAAATACCAATCGGTGCGAAAATTTTTGACATATTATGCAACCCAAAAGCGCCTTCTGGGAACTGTTCACGTAAAGGTGCTGGATTTGAAGCAATCACATTTAATTGATCCAACCAAGCACGTTCAATTCCACCTTCAATCACTGCAGGGCCATAGGTAAATGGTTGGTATACAAAATGATGCAGTCCAGTTGGAATTAAAATACGTTCTAAGAATACATATACGAATACACCGAAGCCACCTGAACTCGCCAACCAACCCTGTAATGTTGCAATACCACCTTGAATTACTGGCCAACCCCAAGCAGTAATGAATGCTAGAGGTAACATGGTAAAGAAACCAAGAATATAAACAAATGTTGATCCTTGGAAGACGCCTAACCAGTCTGGTAATTTTGTATCAAAATATCGGTTGTGTAACCATACAACAACGGCAGCGACAAGAATGGCACCTATAATATTAGTGTCCAATGTTTTCACACTACCAATTAGCTTTAGCCCACTCACACCACCGGGTTCAGCGGTATAATCTACACCAAAGTTGCTTCCCCAAATTTCAAGAATCTTAGCTAAGAAACTTTGGAAAGTCATGTATACAATGAATGACTCTAAACTTGCTCTACCAGCTGCTTTCGTAGCCAATCCAATTGGGAGACCAATCACAAATAATAGTTCAATTTGATTAAATACTGTCCATCCACCCGACTCCAATACTGACCAAATGTTACGCCATAAACTTCCTTCAGCTGCGATGCTACCCATAATCAATTCATTTTGGAAAAGAATCGAGAAAGATAATACAATCCCCGCAAATGAGAATAACAGCACGGGCACAAACATTGCGCCCCCAAACCGTTGCAATTTCGCCATCATAACTACTTCACTCCTTTTATATTGAATATTACTGCCAATATAGTCATCTTAGCAGTGGATACCCACGTTTGCAAACGCTTCCATATCTTCTGGAACAATTTCTTCAACCATCACACTGTTCCAAAGAAAGGAAATTGACCCAAAAAAAAGACCGTATTAGCAATACGATCTTGTGAAGGTTAAATAATTATTAAATTTTCTCTAAAGTAAATAGTGATCTTAACCCTACTTACATTTAAATCAACTGAAACACAGGTTTTTTGGAGGGGCGAACCCGACTTAAGGGTGCGAGACAAGACACTAAGAAAGAAATAGCGAAAGATTAGACTATGCTTCTGCTAAGTATTTCTCTTCAAATTCATCTAGCAATGCGCGTGCTTCTTCCGTTGATTCAGTTTCCATTAGGCCAATACGTAAGTCGTTTGCACCACGGAATGAGCGGATGTAGATTTTAAAGAAACGACGTAATGGTTTATATGGACGACCGTCTTTGGCAGCATTCTCTTCGAACAAATCTAGGTGGTATCTGAATAGGTCCAACAATTCCTTCGGTGTATGGTCCCGTGCTTCTTCTTCAAAGGCGAATGGATTATGGAAAATCCCACGACCAATCATCACGCCGTCAACACCGTATTTATCCACTAATTCTTGACCGACTTGACGGTTTGGAATATCACCGTTAATGGTTAATAATGTTTGTGGTGCGATTTCGTCGCGTAGTTTTTTGATTTCTGGAATCAATTCCCAATGCGCATCCACCTTAGACATTTCCGTCTTTGTACGTAAATGAATCGATAAGTTGGCAATATCTTGTTTTAATAGTAGACTAAGCCATTCTTTATATTCTTCTGTATTTTGATGACCAAGTCTAGTTTTGACAGAGACCGGTAGGCCACCTTCTTTAGCTGCTTGAATTAATTCGACCGCTACATCAGGACGTAGGATTAACCCTGATCCACGGCCGTGTTTAAACACGTTAGGTGCTGGGCATCCCATGTTAATATCTAAACCAGCATAGCCCATTTCGTTCATCCCTTTAGCCATTGCCGCAAAATGATCAGGATTGTCTCCCCAGATATGCGCTACGATAGGCTTTTCATCTTCTGTAAATAGTAATCGTGAATTTAATGAATCGCGACCTTTTGGATGTACATATGATTCTGAATTGGTAAATTCTGTAAAATAAACATCTGGTTTAGCTGCTTTTTGAACTACATGACGAAAAACAGTATCTGTTACATCTTCCATTGGCGCTAAAATAAAAAATGGTCGTGGCAATTCTTGCCAAAAGTTTTTCTTTTCTTCCACAATAAGTTCCTTTCTCTTTTTCTTATATATTGAATACAAAATAAAAAAGCTATTCGCTTTTTTACTTACTCTAGAATTTGTGCTTACAGCGTTACATTATCTCAAATCTGAACCACAATTGGAAGCAAAATATCTTATATCATCATTACATTTTATTCTCTCAAAACTTAACCTAAATTAGTATCATTTCATTTTTGTTTGTGATATAATTCACATGTAAATAGGAATAACAATTTCCCTACTTTTATATATGTAGTTTCAATTGTGAGTTTTGTAACATAAACTAGGAGGTTTATTATGGTTAGGGTATTTGCAAGTCCGGCACATTATGTTCAAGGTAAAAATATTTTAACAAGTCAAGTAGCTGTAGACTACATTCAAAAGTTAGGTGATAAGGCCTTACTACTAGCAGATGATGTTGTTTGGGAAATTGTTGGGGAAAGCCTAACTGATTCATTGACGGCAGCTGGCATGACCATTATCCGTGAGCCCTTCCAAGGTGAAGCTTCTACTGCAGAGATTGATCGCGTAACGAAAATTGGTCAAGACAATGATGTAAATCTTGTTTTAGCACTAGGTGGTGGGAAAGCCATTGATGCAGGGAAAGCTATTGCGGATGACCTACAGTCACCAGTAGCTATTTTACCAACCGTTGCTTCTACAGACGCACCGACTTCTGCGCTATCTGTTATTTACTCTGAGGAAGGCGCATTTGAGAAATACCGATTCTACAAGAAGAATCCTGATCTAGTCCTACTAGATAGTCAAATTATCGCGCAAGCACCAGCTCGTTTCTTCGCTTCAGGAATCGCTGATGCACTGGCAACTGCAGTTGAAATGCGACCAACTATGACTGGTAACCACGATACCATGGCTGGTGGGAAAACAACTTTAGCTGCTCAAGCAATTGGAGACAAGAGTAAGGAAGTCTTGTTCGCTGACGGGATTAAAGCCTTTAAATCCGTTGAAAAACATGTAGTCACACCAGCAGTTGAGAATGTCATTGAAGCCAATACACTTCTTAGTGGACTTGGTTTTGAATCTGGTGGTCTTGCAGCTGCCCACGCTATCCATAATGGTTTCACAGCTTTAGAAGGTGACATTCACCATCTAACCCATGGTGAAAAAGTTGCTTATGGTACGCTAACGCAACTCTTCATGGAAAATCGTCCAACTGAAGAAATTGATGCCTACATCGACCTATATCAAGCTTTAAACTTACCTACTACCCTAAAAGAATTGCACTTGGATCCTGAAGACCGTGACGCCTTGATTCGCGTGGGGAAACAAGCCACAATTGAAGGGGAAACAATTCACAACATGCCATATACCGTCACACCTGAAGACGTTGCAGATGCTTTGATTGCCGTAGATGCATATGTAACTGGCCGCTAATAAGAATAAAAATGACCAATTCCAAAATTGAAGAGGCTGGGACAAAACTAGCCTCTAATTCGCAAGTTTTCTTTGAGTAGGGTTCGCAATCGCTACTTTAACCTTATCATTGAATGAAGTAAGTGTTTCTGGGACTAAGCTATTGGCTTGTAATTGAATATTTGCTACGTCATTCGCCTTGATAACTTTCAAGAATTCATTGGCAAGTATATCTGGGTGAGTACCTTGGCACCGCCGTGCTCGTTTTAGTGAGTCTCTTTTTTGCCTACATGTTAAATTTTGTTCCAGAAGACTGGATGATTGGTACAGTTGGTATCATTCCACTCATCTTAGGGATTCGGGCCATATTCACTGATGACGATGAGGCGGATGAAGCCGTTGAGCAGATTGAAGGGCGCGGTAATCAATCCTTATTTTGGACTGTTAGCTTAGTGACCATCGCCTCTGGAGGTGACAATTTAGGGATATACATCCCTTATTTCGCCAGCCTAGAATGGGGGCAAATTCTTGTTGCTATAGCGGTTTTTTCCGTAGGTGTTGCCGCTTTATGCGCAATTTCATATCACTTTAGCCGTTTGCCATTAATCGCCGAAACCATCGAAAAATATGAAAAAATAATCATCCCTGTCGTATTCATTGGGCTAGGGTTTTACATCATGTGGGAAAATGGCACCATCCAACATTTCTTGGGTGCCTAAATTTTTTATTAAAAAGAGTTGGTTATCTCTCGCCAACTCTTTTTTGTTTTCTTTGAAAATACAAATTTTTTTCACATAAACTTGAATAACGTTCGTTAATATTTAATAAATACTAGTATATTGCGATTGAAAATCCGTATATAAATGAACATTAAAGTATTTTAATGAAAAACTAAGAAAGTTTTCAAAAAGTTATTTACAGATTTTATTTTTTTCGATATATTATCTAACATACAAATGGAAAAACAAAAGTTATGTAAGGTTTCCTGACATGTATATAGAAAAGAGGTCTTTTTATGGATAGTGGAAGTATTGCTTTTATTATTGTTTGTTCGGCTTTGGTATTTTTCATGACACCCGGATTAGCATTTTTCTATGGCGGTTTAGGTCGTCGTAAAAATGTCATCAATACCATGTTGATGAGTGTGGCTCCGATTGCCATTGTATCTGTCATTTGGTTTGTAGTTGGTTATTCTCTTTCTTTTGGTGGAGAAGGCAGTATCATTGGAGATTTCTCCCATCTATTCTTTAACGGATTGAGTGAAACTGACTCTACACGTGGTTTAGTTATTCCTGATACCTTATTCGCTGCTTTCCAAATGATGTTCCCGATTATTACGATTGCAATCATTACAGGAGCAGTAGCTGGACGCATGCGTTTTTCAGCCCTATTAATTTTTATCGTTGCATGGTTGTTCTTAGTATACTTCCCATTCGCACACATGGTTTGGGACGAAGGTCTTTTAGCTCTATGGGGTACACTTGACTTCGCTGGTGGTGATGTTGTTCATATCACATCTGGTGTTTCAGGTTTAGTCTTAGCCTTGATGGTTGGCAAACGTCGTGACCATGGTCGCCTAGTTTATCGCCCTCATAACGTGCCTTTTGTTCTTCTAGGTGCTGGTATCCTTTGGTTTGGCTGGTTCGGCTTTAATGCAGGTTCTGCGCTAGCTGCAAACGGACAAACAATCCATGCTTTACTAACAACACATCTATCTGCTGCATCAGCAATGTTATCTTGGATGTTAATTGAACGCTTTAAAACTGGACATTACTCTCTTGTAGGTGCTTCAACAGGTTTAGTAGCAGGTTTGGTTGCTATTACACCAGGTGCTGGTTTCGTTTCTCTATGGAGTGCCGTTGTTATCGGTTTACTTGTTAGTCCAGTATGTTACTTTGCCATTTCAGTATTGAAACCTAAATTTGGTTATGATGATGCTTTAGATGCCTTTGGTTGTCACGGTATTGGTGGTATTTTCGGGGGTATCGTAACAGCTATTTTCACACTTCCAGAATATGCTTTGGATCCAGCAAACGTTGGTCTTTTATACGGTGATGCACACTTGTTATTGGTAACAATTGCCGCAATTCTATTCACTGTCATCTGGTCAGCTTTAGCTACTTTTATCATTGTAAAAGTAATCAGCTTCTTCATGCCAATTCGTGTATCAGAACGTGCTGAGGCAATTGGTCTTGATAACTCTGAACATGGGGAAACAGCTTATCCAACATTTATGGGCATTGATTCATAATAAGAGTAGTGATGGGAATTGATTCCTAACAAGGGTTAGTGAAAGGAAGATGACGATGAAAAAAATCGAAGCTATTATTCGACCAGATCGATTAGAAGATTTAAAATACGGCTTATCAAAAGCTGGCTTTACAAGTGGGATGACCATCAGTCAAGTAATGGGAAACGGTAATCAACAAGGCTTTGCGGAATATGTTCGTGGGCAAAAAATATTACCAACCTTATTAGCTAAGGTGAAAGTTGAAATTATCACAACGGACGACCGTGTTGATGATATCATTGATCTTATTTGCAAGTTAGTAAGTACTGGTGAAGTTGGCGATGGTAAAATCTTTGTTTCTACTGTTGATGAAGCTATTCGTATTCGTACAGGGGAACGCGACAGCGACGCCTTATAAATTTGTTACGTGAGGCTGGGACAAAACTAGCCAAAAAAGAGGAGATTGACCACGAAAAATAGTCAATCTCCTCTTTAAATTATACAAAATAAAATACCTTCATTTATAATAGTAATAACCACAAAACTAAAAAGAAAGAAGGTATTCTATGTAACATGAATCAAGCTTTTCTACCATTAGAGTTATCCGATTATCTTGCACCAAATCATATTGTATTCCAAGTAAATAATTTTGTTGAACAGCTAGATGAACATATTCTCGATCAATTTTATAAACACGAAGGCCGACCGGCCTATCATCCATTAATCCTCTTAAAGGCATTACTATTCGCATATATAGAAAAGACGTTTTCAGGAAGAACTATTGAAAAAATGATGCAAGAGAACATTCCAATGAAATGGTTAGTTGCCGATACCGAAATTTCTTATCGTACGATTAATAGATTTCATTCTAGTGAATTATGTGCATTAATTCTTGAGAACCTATTCGTTGAATTTAAACTCTTTTTAGTTCAACAAGAACTAATCTCAGATAATGTAGTATTTATAGATGGTACAAAAATTGAAGCAGATGCAAATAAATATTCTTTTGTTTGGAAAAGAGCAACAGATAAATTTTACGTATCATTAAAAGCTAAAGAGATGGAATATTATAGAAACGAAATATTACCTACTGTAGAAAAAGAGATTATCAAAGATGAAATTGATTCAATGTCTTTAAATGATGTTGAAATACTAAAAGACTTCCTTGAGGAAGCTGTAGCTGAGGTAAATGAAGAAATTGAAAGTACGCCAAAAAAAGGTGCAGACCCAAGAAAGCAGAAACGAAGAAAATTGAAAAAACACTTACGAAAAGTGAAAGATGATTTTTTACAGCGTGAGATAAAGTATGAAAATTATTATAGAACATTTGAAGGTAGAAATAGTTTTTCAAAAACAGATACAGATGCAACGTTCATGCGAATGAAAGAAGATCCGATGTTAAATGGTCAACTTAAACCAGGTTATAATCTTCAAATAGCAACTGAAAATCAATTTGTTATAGCCTATAATATTTTTCCAAATCCTACGGATACACGTACACTATTACCATTTATTGAAAGTATGCCTACTTTACCTAAAATCGTCGTAGCTGATGCTGGATATGGAAGCCAAGAAAAACTTAGAAACGTTGGACAATCTAGGGATTGATCATCTCATCAAATACAATATGTTTGATAAGGAACAGACGAAGAAATTTCAAAAATCAAGTAAGAATTTAAAAAATTGGGACTATGATGCGGAAAATCAAATCTTTATTCACCCTGATGGCACACAGTATCATTTTCATCATGTTTATCATCCAAAAACAACAACTGGATATCGCTTAGAAAAAGAAATGTATTATCCAGTCAATAGAGAAACTGCACCACAAAAGTCATTTTCTTTTAATAGAAAATATCAGTATTTAAAAGAAAATGAATCAGCTAAGCTATTATCTGAAGATGGCTCAGCTCTCTTCGCATGTAGAAAAATTGATGTTGAGCCGGTCTTCGGACAGATTAAACAAAACTTAGGATTCCGAAGGACTCATTTAAGAGGAAAAGATAAAGTAAAAACAGATATTGGTCTAGTATTAATGGCTAATAACATCATAAAAGTCCAAAAGAGACTGATAAATTAAAAGAGAGGAAAAAGATTTCGAAGTGAAATCTTTTTCCTCTCTTTATTTAGTTAACTAAGCCCTTTTTGTCCCAGCCTCTTTTTTTACATGTAACTTAAAAAGATGATTTAATGCCATAAGAAGTCCATGTATAGATGGTTTTGTGCTGCCCATGTAGCTTCTGAGTGGTCACCACCTGCTTCTAAGTGCATATAAGTTTCACCACCACGATCTAAGAAGGCTTGCTCAAGATAACCAGCTTGCTCTAAGCGATCTTGATTCACTTCTTGGTCACCAAAGGACAAGTATAATCGGGTATCTTGGTCGATAGATTGGTGTGCCAATTCAGCCACTAATTCATCTAAACAAAAACCAAAAGCTGGTGATAATGCGGCAGCTTTAGAAAAAGTTTGGTTATAAGCAACTGCAGCATAATAAGCCATTAAGCCACCCATAGAAGAACCAGCAATTGCTGTTCCCACGCGCCCCGCAATAGTTGGATAGTTATCATCAATAAATGGTTTTAGTTCATTAACTAGCCAATCCATAAAATGATCTCCATAACCATCAATTTGACCAAAATGCGCTGTATCTACTGAATAAGGACAATATTCACGGAGACGTTCACCGTCTTCATGGCTGCACTCAATCCCTACAACAATCAGCTCTTTATTGTAGGCATCCAGAAAATCCAATAAATCCCAAGACCTTCCATAAGTCGCCATCTCGTCAAAGAATAAGTTATGCCCATCAAACATGTAAAGAACAGGATAGCGTTCTTTACTTTCTGATAGACGATCTGGTAAATACAAGTGGATTTGTTTATCCACATCCTTAAATGGAAAATAAAAAGCAAATTGTTCAAACATAGCCGCACATCTCCTTATTGATACTTGCTTTAATACACCGTGTAGGAATAGATGAATGACTTCACTAAAAGATATTTCTCCGCATCCGGGAAAATATAAGGCGCAATCGTTATAAAATAATCACTAGCAATTGAGTTAGGATCGACTTCTTCGGTTAATTGGCTACTAAATGATTGGAAAAGATTCCTACCAGGACCTCCATATTTATATATCAATAACTTATAAATTGCTTCTTTAGTTTCTTTATCAGCATTAAGTACATATCTTTTAACCTGCTATAAATATCAATTGGATTCGTTTCCTGTAAATACAAGGTCATCTCCATTTAAGTTTCTTCCATAGTCAATTGTTCATTCGCTACAAGGGTAATTAGTTTCTTCTCTACCTCGTTACCACCTGTTTCTAATACTACTACATAAAGTATTTGTTTATTCTTAAAATGATGCCATAGATTTTGTTGAGTTGTTCCAACCTCTTCACCAATCATGCGTGTGGAGGTCTTCTCATACCCAACTGGCATAAATTTTTCGCGTGCAACTGCAATAATTCTTTGTCTCGTTGTCGGATCTTTTTCTCATAATGAAGTCATTCCTTTTAAATAGTCCACTTCATTATAAGGCAAAAAAACTGAAACAGGTATTGTTAATTACTTTTATTAGCTTTATACTAAACGAAACTTATCAATTGATAAGTTTATGATTCTTAAAAGCAAGCAATATGAAGAAATTCAGAGCCATATTGAAGCACTTCACCCGAAAGGTCATCTACCACTTGTGGCATTAACTACTAAATAACCAAGGATTGAAACGGTTATTCAAGAAGATGGCTACAATTGTTTCACTAAGCGGTAGTACACTAGTCAATTTAAAAGAGCACAATTAATTTAACAAGCTCACCAAACTATCAAGACATAATGAGAAAGAAGGTCATATAATGCATTCAACAATAAAGGTTGGTTACGCCTGCTTGAACCTAGACTTAGATCGAGGGTTTAAAACTTGTCGTTTTGCTAATTTAACTAATGAAAAATGGATTGAGTTAATTAGCTGGAATTTAGAAACACTTAGACAAATGTTGCTTTACACTGCGGACCACAACATTAAAATGTTACGATTATCAAGTGATTTAATTCCTTTTGCAACCAAGGATAAAGATGATGTTGATTTAGACTGGCAGGTATATTTTCAAGATGAATTCGATGCACTCAAGAAGCTCATAAAGAATTTAGACATCCGCATATCCTTTCACCCTGGTCAATATACTGTTTTAAATTCACCAAAAGAGGATGTAGTAGACCGCGCAATTGCTGATTTAGCTTATCATGCCGATTTGTTAGCATTATTAGGCGAAGATCAAAGTAATAAAATGGTGATCCATATTGGTGGTGTGTATGGCGATAAAGAAGCTGCAATTCAACGGTTTATTCAAGTAGCTAATAGCCTTCCAAGTAAGATTCGTCGTCATTTAGTCATCGAAAATGATGAACGCTTATTTAATATTGAAGATGTCTTGTATATTAGTCAATTCACTCACTTACCTGTTGTATTTGATAACCTACATTTCAATATATTAAAACCCGAAAATAGCCGTACTATGAAAAATTATATTGAATTAGCCGGTCAAACTTGGACTACTAATGATGGTAGACAGGCAATGCACTATAGTCAACAAGCGCTAGATAAAAAACCGGGCGCGCATACTAGAACGACCGAACTTAACCCTTTTATCCACTTCATCCAAAATGAGTTAAGTGGCCCTATTGATATCATGTTAGAAGTAAAAGATAAAAATCGATCTGCAGAAAAAATTCAATTATATCTTGACCAAGATATTGGGGCTGCCGAAAAGTTATGGGCACGTTATAAATATGCCGTTATGGCAAAATCTTTAACTATTTATCAAGCAATTAGAAACCTTTTAAAAGATAAAGAGAACACTGATTTTGAAGCTTTTATCCATTATCTTGAAACTGCCGAAAACTTACCAGAAGACATTGGTAATGAAATAAATGCTGGACAACACATTTGGGGATACTTTAAAAAACAAGCCACCGATACTGAGCGTGATAAGTTTAAACGCAATCAAGAAAGACTACAAAATCAAGAAATATCGATTACACAATTTCGTCGATATTTGAAACAATTACTGAAAAAGTACCCAAATCCATATTTAATTGACAGCATTTACTTCAAAATGAATTTTTGACCGAATTACGCTGCACACGGGGAGACTTCAAAATTAAATCTAATGCATACCATAGAAGGCCTTTCGGCTTACGACCTACTATGTGGCAAAAAAAATCATTTTAGACCACAAGTAAAGAAAAATAGGCCAATCATTTTTACTTTGCTAGGGCTGGCGTCGATTGTACTTTCTTCAAGAAAATGACGGTCGATGAAGTCATGTCGGATGATGGTATCAAATTCTCCTCATAGCCAATTGTTGAAACAGTTCTACTGCATAAATTGAAAGGAAGATATTTATGAAAAAATATACCCAATGGCCCGTAATTTATCTCATCGCATTTGCTGTAATGATCTTTCTAAATTACTGGTCTGCCACTAATGTTGGGCTTGTCGCAAACCAAGACCCTGCAATTATTCAACCTGCCGGCTACGCTTTCTCCATTTGGGGAATCATCTACATACTCACTTTTATTTGGATCGTTCGTTTATTCTTTAATCGTCAAAAAGCGCAACAAATAGTAGATAGATTAAGTTTTCTACCTGTTATCAATTTCTTACTGAACGGTTTTTGGATTATTGCTTTTACGCAAGAATGGTTGCTTGTTTCTACAATCATTATTGCTTTATTGCTCATCAACTTAGTTAGCATGTATACACGATTATCGGATATAAATAGCCGACACTGGCTTGATCGTTTACCATTCTCTATTTACTTTGCTTGGGTAACTGTTGCAACAATTGTCAATATCTTCACCTGGTTTATCGGTGCCGGTATTGATTCTTTTATTGGACTTTCTGAGTTATCTTGGACCAATATCATGCTAGTGGTAGCTAGTCTATTAATGGGTTACATCGCCTTTAGCTATAAAGACATTGCTTTTCCATTAGTATTCATTTGGAGTTATATAGCGATTTTAATAGAAAATCAGTTTAACCACATTTCTTTAGCGGTTATCCTTATCATCTGTATCATTGGACAGTTGGCTAGCGCCAGTTTATTGATAAAACAGCACTTAAGCAAATCTTCACCTAAATAAAAAAAGCTCCCCAAGTGCACGCTTAGAGAGCTGAGACAAAAAGTATTCGCGGTTAGCAGATGGACCTTGCTAACCTTTTTTGTGCATCCCAACAACAAACGACACACCTAGCAAGAACCGGATGCAAGTAGGCTAGGTATGTGTAAATTGTAAGTGGTGGTGAGGTGTTTTTGCAAGTGAAAATTTTCACATTAGAGTTGATTTTCTATTTTAGACTTCTTTTTGCAGGGTTTTCACGAAAAAAAGCACATTGCTGTGCTTTTTTGTAAAATCATTTTCTGATGAATTCACATTCTTTTTTACAGGCTGAAGGCCCAATATAAAAAGACTAAACCGGTAATCACCGCAATAATCAGTAGGAAGATAATAATGTCCACGAAAGTATCTCCTGGATTATCCCGAATTCGGTCAGGTTGTTCTTTAAACCGCTCTTTTCGCTGTTGCTTAGCGGAAAGTTGTTCTAGGCGATTCCGGTTTTCATGTTTTTCTGTTTGTTTTCTTTTTCTTCTATGAAGCATCGTGCCACCGCCTTCTCATTCTTTTCTATTATAAGGAAAAGTTTCTAAGCTTCAAAATATTTTAGCTAAGACAGGCTCATACCTGGTTTGGCATCTAATGCTAATGGTGCGAAATCTTGGGCTTGATATAAGGATTCGGCTGCTGCCCCAATCATGGCCGCATTGTCTCCACAAAGGCTCAATGGCGGGAACTGTAAGGTTACTTGGCGGTCTAACCCGTCAACAGCTGCAGTTAATTGGGTCCGTAAACCCTTATTGGCAGCTACCCCACCTGCAACCAGTAAATGCTTAATTTCCGGGTATTGTTTCAGTGCTGCGATTGTCCGGCCCACTAATTGGTCTAGGGCGGCTGCTTGGAATGAAGCCGCTACATTGTTCATATCTAGGCGCTCATTTTTTTGTTTGGCATTATGCATGTGGTTGATCACGGCTGATTTTAAGCCGGAGAATGAAAAGTCTAAGGTGTCTTCACCCTTCATAGCGCGTGGGTATTGGTAGACATCTTTCCCTTCATGTGCCATTTGGTCGATGATTTTACCGCCTGGATAAGGCACTCCAATCACACGGCCGATTTTATCGTAGGCTTCCCCAACAGCGTCATCGCGGGTGTCACCAATCGTTTCGAAATCATTTTCCCCGCGCATAATGACCAATTCGGTATGGCCACCGGATACGACTAGGGCCAACAATGGGTAGTCCATTGGGGCGATTAGTTGGTTGGCGTAAATGTGTCCAGCCATATGATTGACGCCAATTAAGGGTTTTTGGTGGGCGAAAGCGAGGGTTTTAGCGGCAGTAATCCCGATTAATAGTGACCCGACTAAGCCCGGGCCCTGCGTTACTGCCACAGCGTCCACGTCAGCCCAAGTGGCGTCCCCTTCAGCCATGGCTAGGTCGATGATCTGGGTAATTTGTTCTACGTGGTGACGGCTGGCGATTTCAGGCACGACACCGCCAAACCGCATATGACTTTTAATTTGACTTGCGACAACGTTGGACCGCATGTCTGTCCCGTTTCGGACGATGGCTGCGGATGTTTCATCACAAGAAGATTCGATTGCTAATATTGTTGCCATAGCGAGATGGCTCCTTTCACTTAGTTGTTATCATTTAATTATTGTTATCTAGAATTCGTTGGTAAATAATGGCATCGTCTAAGTCTACAGTATAATAATCCGGACGACTAGCAATTTGTTTGAAGGCCAATTTTTCATATAGTTGTCGGGCCGCGTGATTGCGGCTACGGACTTCAAGGGTCACGATTTTACCCTCATTTTTGGCAAAATAAGTCAGCGCTTCTTCAATCAAATGTTGGCTGAGCCCTTGGCGACGATAGGCCGGCAAGATGGCGATATTGAAGAGTTCAACGTCGTCAAAAATCAATTGAAAATGCGCTACTCCAACAACCGCTAAGTTTGCTGGATCGCGCATAATAAAGAAGTGATGGTATGGATTAGCCAGGCTAGTCGCAATGGCTTCTGCGGTCCAAGACAAGTCACCTTGGAAGGCTTGGTGCAAGCCAGCGTGGATTTCGGTGGCCATTTTGCCTAAGGCTTTAGGGTCTTGGTCTTTGGCCCAATGGTGGTCTAGGTGGTCAATTTGCACGGGCTACACTCCTTCGACGACTTCGATTTGCTCGACGTTAGTTAGGGGCGCTAACCGCATTTCGTAGGCGTCTTCGTCATTATCAGAGTAATAATTCTCTTTGGTGTCACTTTCATAGAAGCCGAAACGTTGGTAGAACCTTTGCGCACCGTGGTTTGAGGCTCTGACTTCAAGAGACATGGCGTTGCGGTCGAGCTGTTTGGCACAGTCGATGGCTCGGTCCAGCAAGGCGGTTCCAATCCCGATTGACTGGTAGTCCGGGTTGACGACGAAATTTGAGATATGGACGTCGGTTCGGTCGCGTCTACAGCCGATAAATCCGACTAATTCTTCGCCTAAAAAGGCTTGGATATAGTAGGTGTTTGGGTTTTGGGTCATATCATACAGGAAGTCCCGGGCTGTCCAAGACATGACTTGGTGATAGGCGCGGTATTCGACGTCAACCATCTGATGGATCACGGTAGTATCTTGCATAACAAAGAAAATGGATTGACCATCTGGTAAGGCAATTGACTGTTTGTCTAATATTAAATCGGATACTAATGAATGCTTCATTGTAAACAACACCTGTCGATTAAAATTTTTGAAAAATGTTTTAATTTGTTCTCTCCACGTACGTGCCTTCATCTGCCTTAGCCTCCTCAGGATTTTGAGCGACCCAGTTTTCTTCAGCTTCTGATAATTTTGCATAATCCGGAATAAAGGTATCGACGTCCACTTGTTTCAGTGGTAGCGCGCCTAAATGTCCTGCATGTATTAAACCAAATTCATTTGGGAAAATGATTGCTCGGTCACCAAACTGGGTTTCAATATCTTGGCGAAAGGCTTCGATATCTGGGCTGACAAAATTCAGCGGTAAGCTTTGTAAGTCCGAATTGTCTTTTAAGTAGGCCTCAACCTGATTTAAAAACTGGGTAAATTGACCGTGCGATGTTGTGAAAAGTTGCGTAAAACGGTTGCCTTCTCTAAGATAAACAGTCGCAAAAGCCGTCTTTCTTCTGGCATCGATGAATGGGACGATTAAAGCTGGGCCACTTGTTGCTTGCACGTTGCCCGCTAACGCCATCAAGGTTGGTAAGGTAAACAAGGGAATGTTTAGTGTGTTGGCCATGGTTTTAGCTGCTGTTACACCAATCCGCAATCCTGTATAAGAGCCCGGTCCCTCTGTAACAACAATGCCTTCAAGGTCACTTGGTTGCCAACCGATTAATTTGAACATACTGTCAATTAAAGGGAGCAACTGGGTTGAATGTTTAATTTTAGTATTGGTGGTCGTTTCTGTCACAACCTGGTCCCCATCACGTAGGGCGACACTAAGAGCTTGAGTTGATGTATCAATTGCTAAATTTTTCATAAAACCACCTCTTTCAAATTTGGTGGTGCGAGAAAAGTCGTTAAGACTTGCACCCTTTTTTCACACTTTGCCGAGTTTGATTCTCGCACCCTGTAGTCGGGTTCGCTCGACCAGCTCAAGTCCATTTCGCAAATAGTCTGCGTGATGTGCCATCACTCAGCCTATTTACTCCAATGTTATTGAGCTAAGCGGTCTCTCTCGCACCCTGTTTTTCCTATAGTATATCAAATTCTACCTTTTAAATGTAAAAACAATTGACGTTCTTATAGTTTTTACCCTATTTGACCGTCAATTGTTTTCATTTTTATTTGAATTTAAAGATTAACCATTGTCAATTGTATGACCTAGGTCTTTTTGCATTTCGTGGTAGTCTTCTTTTGAGATATTAAACACTAATAAGTATGCAATAAACACCAAACCAAATCCAAATAATGGGAATAGGATTGACATGTTGTAGATTGCACTCACATTTGATGCGGTCCAAGTTGCTGCATTATTCAACTCTAATGAAGGGGCTGCGAATACAATTAATAACGGTACGGCTGCAGATGAGAATGCTGTACCGATTTTACGACAAAAGATATATGAAGAATATAGCGATCCGTCTGAACGGAAGCCTTGTTTCCATTCGTTGTAGTCAATTGCATCTGAAATCATTGCCCATGATAGTAATTGGAAACCGAATGTAAACATATTCGCGACTGCCATCAAACCAATCCAAACGTAAACATTTTCCACTGGGAATAATAACATTGTTCCATAGATTATCAAGCTACCAATTAAAGGTACAATGATGACTTGGCGTTTGCCAAATTTACGTACCAGTGGTGTAACCAATAACACCCCAATCGCTAAAGGTGCAATTTCAATAAGGGTGAACCACGAGAATAATGATCCATCGTTGTATTTAACTTGTAATGTCATTTGGTGTAATTGTGACGCTGAGTAGATGAAAATTGTTTGTGCTGTACCGGCAATAATTTGGGCGATTAAGGCACGGTTTGAGAATAATGTTTTGAAAGTTTTGAAGATTGACGGTTGGTTTTTGACTTGTTCCATATCTGGCTGTACACGTTCTTCTACATTTGAATATAACAAGAAAAATGAGATTAAAGCGACAACCCCTAACCCTAACATTACTGGGAACATTAATTGTCCTTGGAATTGTGATACAACTTGCCCATCAACTACTTTATCTTGATATACGATTAACGGAATAATCGCTACTGGTAATTTGGCAACCCCAGCACCAATTGAACGCGCTGTAGAAAGTTTTGTACGACCTTCAGATGCGTCAGTTACTACTGAGTTTAAAGTACCGTAAGGGATGTTTACTAAAGTATAAGCAAAGTCCCAAGCCACATAAGAAATGGCACATACAGCTAACTGCACCCCATAGCCCATTGATGAGGTATCAAAGTACATAAAGGCTGAAATGATTGCTAGTAATGGACCCCCAACTAAAATGAACGGTTTATACCGGTTACCTTTAAAAGGTTTAATCCGGTCAGAGAAATAGCCAACTAATGGATCATTCACAGCATCAAATACACGTGTCAGAATCATTAAAGCAGCAAAGTGTGTTGCATCAATTCCAATGTAAGATACATAGAAAATTGTAAGGTAGTAAGTTACAACAGAATAACTTAGATTACAGCCAAAGTCTCCAAAGAAGTAACCAATAATGTCACGAAAGCCAAATGG
The DNA here is from genome assembly GCF_042741995.1 of Aerococcus sp. NPDC058936. Lineage (NCBI taxonomy): Bacteria > Bacillati > Bacillota > Bacilli > Lactobacillales > Aerococcaceae > Aerococcus > Aerococcus sp. NPDC058936. The sequence continues at coordinate 227,569 of NZ_JBHYKZ010000002.1, forward strand.
GCGCTTGTCAGTTGCATCCATCGTCGCCGAGTTTTCGTACGAGTTGCTCATGCTATTCCTCCTGTGTTTACGAAATTTACCTTCTGCACAATGTTACACGGCTATTTTACCAAATAAATTTGATAATTTTATTACATATTGCAACTTTACATAATCTTCACAAGAAACTAATATATACAATAAAGTATATCACTTAAGAAGTTTTCTTCTGTTTGAATAAACGCTTATAAAACTCAAAGAAAAAGACTTATTGATGGGCAATACAAACTTATTATTTGCCTGTATTCTTGAAGTTATCATATAAAAGACATTTCCATCACTTGATTCGAATTCGAAATGATGATATACTCGATTTATAAGTTAATTCGAATTAGAAATAAATATTTAAAAATGATGATTAATTTTTAAGTTCCTAACCAAAAACCCTATTTTTAAGGAGGTTTTCCCGTGACTGAAATCATTGAAAAATTGCACCATATCACTGCTATTGTTGGGGCCCCTAACCAAGTGTTGACATTTTACCGTGACATCCTGGGTCTTCGTTTAGTCAAGAAAACCCTAAATTACGACGACCCTTTCACTTACCACCTATATTTCGGTAACAATGAAGCTGACGCCGGGACCATCATTACCTTCTTCCCTTGGGAAAATAACCGCCTTGGTCAATTGGGTGACGGTCAAGTGGCGACCACTTCTTTTGCGATTCCAGCTGGCAGTTTAGATTTCTGGGCCAACCGCTTGGAAGCCAAAGGCATTCAATTTGCCCGCGGTAGCCGTTTTGACAATGAGACAATTCTCGTCAAAGATTTCCATCATTTGAATATTGAGCTGGTTGAAAAAAACTGGGGCAAGGCCAATACTTACGCAGTCGACGACATTACGCCTGAGACAGCTATTCAAGGCTTTGCTGGTGCGGTTTTATATAGCCATCGGCCTGATCACACGGTTGAATTGTTCGCCCAAGTTTTCGGTTGGCACAAGCTGGGCGAGGACGACCAATATATCCGTCTTCAAGCACCTGGAGAACGTAAGGAATGGCTAGATATCCGAAAAACTGCTGATTCTTTTGGTAAAATGGCTATCGGTACAGTTCACCACATCGCCTTTGAAGTGGCGGACGAAGAGGCCTTAACCTATTGGCTAGAAGTAGCCCAACAACGTGGTTACCACACTAGCAATATCAAGAACCGTGACTATTTCAAATCCTTATACTTCCGCGAGCGCGGTGGAATTTTAATTGAATTAGCGACTGCTGGCCCTGGTTTTACTTGGAACGAAACGGTTGAAGAACTGGGTAGCCAATTATTCTACCCAGCCAAACATGAAGCGATTATCGACCAAATTAAAGCCAAATTGACACCCCTAGATTTCTAAAAAGGAGTTCATACATGAGGTACGAACATATTTATCAACCAGGAGAAAACCCAGCTGAAGCCAACACCCTACTACTTCTACACGGTACAGGCGGAACTGAGCGCGACCTACTAGACATTGCCCAATTTATCGATCCCAAGGCCAACATCCTATCATTACGCGGTAACGAGCCTGAAGGTGCCATGAATCGTTTCTTCAAACGCCACGGTGAAGGCAACTTAGACATCGAAAACTTGAAATACCATGCCAAAGACCTGTATAATTTCATAGGAGCCTTGGCCGCAGAAAAAGGGTTCGATCCAGCTAAAGTGGTGCCAATTGGTTACTCAAATGGCGCGAATATTGCTGGCGGTGTTTTATACCTGTATGACAATCCTTTTAAGGGCGCGATTTTACTCCACCCTATGGTACCATTTAGAGATGAAACGATGCCAAACTTGACCCACACACCTGTCTTTATTGGTGCTGGCACCAACGACCCAATCTGTGCACCAAGCGAAAGTGAAGAACTTAAAACCAGCCTAGAATCAGCTGGTAGCCCTGTTACCCTTCATTGGGAAAACTATGGCCATTCCTTATCTATGCCTGAGTTACAAGCAGCGAAAGGATGGTACGCTACCGCTGTTGGCTAATACAAAAAAGGAATGATAATCAATGGATTCTGATCAATTACTAAAACGCATTAACGAGCTAGCTGCTAAGAAAAAAGCTAGCACGATTACTGAAGAAGAACTAGTGGAACAAAAAGAGTTGCGCCAAGTTTACTTGAAACAATTCCGTTCTGCCTTCAATGACATCATCTTAAACACTAAGGTGATTGACCCTGAAGGAACTGACGTGACCCCACAAGCCGTTCGTGACGCCAAGAAAAGACAAGAAGCTGAACAAGAAACAAAGAGTGAAAATTCAACTGACGCTGATAAATAGAATAATACATCACAAATACAGGACGAGACGCTTAGTAAATAGGTGTCTGTCCTGTATTTTTTTGTAATACCATAGTAAATAGGAGTGATAGTCAAAACGAGTGCTGAAGGACATTTCTAAAAAGTCCTCCAACACTAGACTAGTTAGGACTACTATTGATCATATTCTGATAGATGATGATATTTTTTATCTAATTCATAACTGAACCAACGTCCATTCATCACTTCAGATAATAAATCAGTCTTTTGTTCTTCTGTAATCGAACTATCATTTTCAATTGCGGTTAAAACTGATGCGTAATCAAATTCTTTCTTACCCATTTTTGCTGTTGCAACTGAATCATCAGCATCTAGGAACAATATATTTTCTTCTGCATCTTTCTGCCACGCTGTCCACTCAGGAAGGCTTTCGCCATTAGGATCACCACTACTGATAAATTCATATACATAATTCTGGAACATGACACTAAGTTCCTTAGCACCCTGTGATTCGTATGAATCCGTTACAAGTTCAGCATACGATTCACTATCAGTATCTAACAACGGTAAAAATACGCCATGAAAAGAACCAATTTTTGCCATTTCTTCACTGATATAATCAGGATTCTCACCAAAAAGTATTTCCATGCCATAAATAGGCGCATCGTAATTATTCGCCATTTTTATAGCAGAATCCTCTAGGTTGAACAAACTATATAATTGCCCACCATATTGATTAACAAAGTCATATTGACCAGATATATCCTTATCCGTATCAATAGAGCCATCACTAACAGCCTCAGCAAAATAAGGATCAAAACGACTAAATAGAGAAAACTCTTTCTCTCCAGTTAACATGATTAACGGCACTGAGTTATATGTTTCACTATCAAATCCCTCTAACGGAATGACAGTGCCATCATTATATAAATGGGGGAAGACCTCCATACGAATACCTGCATTGCGCATTAACCCAACTAACCGACTGCCATCAAGATTATATAGGTAATCTTTAACTTCTTTATCTGAAGTCAGTAACCATTTTTTCGCTTCATCTTCATCATTTTTTACACCATCTTCTACTACTAATGGTGCAATACTTTCAGCAAATACCTCCTGGCTCTCTTCCTCATCTGCGACTGTCATACCACCACTAAACGAAATCGCCTTATCAAACTTCCCTGCAAAAAGAGGTGAAATTAGCATGGCCATCACATCTCTTCCACCTGCAGAAAATCCAGATACAGTGATGTTATGACTATCGCCACCAAAATGACCAATATTAGTCCGAATCCAATCTAATGATTTTGCTAAGTCTAGCATTGCATAATTACCAGAATTCTCTTCATCACTCTCAGTTTTTAACGCCGGTAGAGGATTAAAGCCAAGCGGACCTAGACGATAATTTACTGAAACAACAATGGCATCATGTGAACTTACGAAAGATTTCCCTGAAATTTCCTGAGCCTGTCCTGTCTGATTATTTCCGCCATGAATATAGACGAGAACTGGTAGATCCTCCGTTTCATTATTTGACCGGTAAATATCCAAATTCAGTGCATCCTCTGACCCAATAACGCCATCTGCTCCTGCTTGTAAAGCCACATCACCCCCTTGAGTGGCATCAAGCGTTCCAGACCAAGATTGAGGATCAGTTGGTGCTTTCCATCGATTTTCTCCTGAAGTGTCTCCACCATAAGGAATTCCTTGCCAAATAAGCGCCTCACCCTCTTCATAGCCTTTAACACTACCAAACTGTGTTTCACGAATAAGTAAATCGGATCCGATTGCTTCAGAACTAGAGATATTTTCATTTGCTACATCTGTCGCATTTGATACTGTACTACTTTGTTGATTACATCCAGCTAATGTTAGAAGTGTTGTACCCAAAACTATCCATTTCATTTTATTTAAATTTTTCATTATTATCCCCCCGCCAAAGATATTTTTACCCATTCCTTATCTAAACAATTTAGAAAACCCTCAAAATCAGATTCTTTAATCCAATTTTGAGGGTCAGTAATTCAACGCTGATTAATCTAAAATATTAGCACCATTTGATTGAATGACGTCACGGTACCAGAAGAATGAATCTTTACGTGAGCGGTCAAAGGTACCGTTTCCTTGGTCGTCTGCATCTACATAGACGAAACCGTAACGTTTAGACATTTCTGATGTTGATGCGGATACTAGGTCTGTACAACCCCAAGGTGTGTAACCCATTAAGTCTACGCCATCTTCAATGGCTTCATGCATTTGTTGGATGTGTGACTTCAGGTAGTTGATCCGGTAGTCGTCATGGATTGAACCATCAGACTCGACTTTATCGAAGGCACCTAAACCATTTTCCACGATAAATAGTGGCACTTGGTAGCGGTCGTATAATTTGTTTAAGGTAATGCGTAGCCCAACTGGGTCAATTTGCCAACCCCAGTCAGATGCTTCTAGATAAGGGTTTTCTTCTGAAATAGAGAAGTTACCGGCAGTTGAACCTGCGCCTTGATCCGGATTGTGACGAGCGATTGATGACATGTAGTAAGAGAATGACATGAAATCAACTGGATGAGCTGCTAAGATAGCTTCGTCTCCATCTGCTATTTCCACGTGAATGTTGTTTTCTTTGAAGAATCGTTTGGTATAGGCTGGATATTTACCGCGTACTTGAACATCTGAGAAGAACAAGTTTTCGTGGTCCTTATGAATCGATTCCATCACGTCTAATGGGTTTGGCGTTGCTGGATAAGCTTCCATACGCGCTAACATCATCCCCACTTTTAAATCTGCCTTCAATTCATGGGCGTATTTAGTCACTAATGATGACGCCACAAATTGATGGTGAGCTGCTTGGTACATGTCTGATAAGTTTTGTTTACCATCTTCAAATAATAAGGCACCACCTACATAACCTGAAATCCCCATAATGTTAATTTCGTTGAAAGTTAACCAGTATTTTACTTTATTTTGGTAACGTTCTAAGACTGTTTGGCCGTATTTGACGAACAAGTCAATCACTTCACGGTTCTTCCATCCACCATAATTTAAGGCAATGCCGATTGGTGTTTCATAGTGAGATAAAGTCACTAATGGCTCAATGCCATATTTTAAACATTCATCAAAGACTGCATCGTAGAATGCTAAACCTTCTTCATTTGGTTCTTTGTCATCACCATTCGGGAAGATACGAGACCATGCAATAGATAAACGGAAAGTTTTAAAGCCCATTTCAGCATACAAGGCAATATCTTCCTTATAGCGGTGGTAGAAGTCAGTTCCCCAACGTTTAGGGTATAAACCTTCTTGGTCTTGTAAGGCGAATTCTACACGCTCACGGTTCATGGGTGCAGCGAAATCCGACATATTTTTCCGGTCCTCAGGCGCTACCGCTACCGCCGTGTCAGAGGTCGCTGGCCCACGTCCGCCTTCGTTCCACGCACCCTCAAATTGATTGGCTGCAGTTGCCCCGCCCCATAAAAATCCTTGTGGAAATGCCTTGTTTGTCATGTAATCCCTCTTTCTTTAAACCTTTAGTTATCTATGTTTATGCAAATACTTCAATTAATTCGTCAGTAAAACCTACAGCGCCTGCTTGAGTTGTCGCCACGTTGGTGTAAGCCGGTGTGTTAGTGATAATAACCGGTGTAGTCACTTGGTAGCCAGCAGCCTTAATTGCTTCAATATCAAAGGATACTAACGGATCACCCGCCTTCACATGGTCACCTTGGGTAACATGTGCTTCATAGAATTTTCCTTCTAATTCAACTGTATCCATACCAATGTGAATTAAAATTTCCACCCCATCATCTGTGATAAATCCAATTGCATGTTTCGTTGGGAAAAGGATTTGTACTAATCCGTCTGCCGGCGCTGTAACTAAGCCTTCACTTGGTTCAATGGCAATCCCTTGACCCATTGCTCCAGTAGCAAATACTTGGTCATCTAACGAACTTAAAGGCACGATGTTCCCTTGTAATGGGCTGTTTAAGATTTGGTCTTTTGCGTCAGATACACTTGCAGATACTAAAACCGGTTGGTCATCAGTCGCTGTTACTTCAGTTGCGTTAGTAGTGTCGTCATCTCCGTATAAAGTAGGTACTCTAACAAACATTTGTACTGCAAAGGCAATGACAATTGCTAAAACTGTACCAATTGCTAAGTGGATTACTGAGTGGAATGAACCTGTTGCTGGGTCAATGTACGCTGGATATAAGAAAATACCCATACCGCCCATTGCGTAACCAGTAACGTTGAAGATTGATAAGTAAACGCCGACAATACCTGAAACAATACATGAAATGATAAATGGTGTACGCATTGGCAATGTGTAACCATAGATTGCTGGTTCAGTAACCCCAAAGATTGCTGAGATTAATGTAGGTAATACACCTTTTTTAACTTTGTCTTCTTTCGTTTTTAAGTAGATAGCTGCTAAGACACCAACTTGAGTGAAACATGGTAATACTGCAGCTGTTAAGATAACAGATGAGCCGTTTTGCGCCATATCCAAAATGGCAATTGGTACAAGCCCCCAGTGTAAACCGAACATGACCATTACTTGCCACGCTGCCCCTAAAACGAAACCGTAGATAATTGGGCTAAAGTCATAAACTGCTTGGAAAGCAATACCGATCCATGCTGAAGCTGTGTTGGCAATAGGTCCTACTAATAGGAAAGTTAATGGAATAGTTACTAATAAGGTAACCATTGGTACTGCGAATAATTTCAGTACATCGGGTGTGACTTTCTTCATGAATTTCTCAATCTTAGAAGCCACGTAGATCGCTAATAAGATAGGTAATACAGTATTGTAGTAGCCACCTGCTGGTAAGGTGAAGTTTAACCCAAAGATATTGGTTGCTTCAGTTAAGGATTCAGCTAAACCTGGATAAACTAATGCACCGGCAATGGCTACTGCTGTATAGGTATTCATCTTGAATTTCTTAGAAGCAGAAACCGCTAATACCATTGGTAGATATTGGAACAAGCCGTCCCCAATGGTATTCATCAAAAGATAGATGCCGGATGTTTGATCCACACCAGTAGCTGCTAATAAGGCTGTTACCCCTTTTAAGATACCAGCAGCTGCTAAAGCGCCTAGGAATGGTTGGAATAAACCAGAAACGATATCGATAAATTGATCGAATAAGTTACCTTTTTCACCATCTTCATCAGCGTCTACTTCACCACCATCAGCAAAGTTTCCCACCTTCAAGACTTCTTCATATACTTCTGGTACGTGGTTACCAATGACTACCTGATACTGACCACCAGCTTTCATCACTGTTACCACACCATCGCGTTTCTTCAAATATTCTGTGTCTGCCTTACTTTCATCTTTTAAATAGAAACGTAAACGCGTCACACAATGTCTAACTTCCTTAACATTTTCCTTGCCTCCGACTTTGTCGACAATATCTTCTGCTAATTGCGTGTATTTCGCCATTTTCTCTACTCCTCTTCTTTTATAAATCTGACTGACTAACGATATAAAAAAGACCCACAAATCTATTCCTGAAATACCTTAGGATGGGCGTATGTGTAGGGAGGTACACACACGCCTATCCTAAGCTACTAATAAAATAGAAAATGCAGGTCTTGCCGGCCGAACCGTAACGAATCCAGTATTTTTCCGTAACTAGATATTATTTTATTTTTCTTTATTAGCTGAATGGCTCACAAGATTGCCAATATGTAGGATTAAATATAATAATTCCATGTCATTGACTTGCCAGCCCTTAGTTTCTAATAGGTATTCCTTAATTTTATCGGCTGCTTCTTTCTCCTTGGGATAGGAAATGAAGGCCAATTCAACCATTCGGTCATTTTTCACCGAGTGGTCGTCATTATCTTGCTCTTGCCCCTGGCGTATTAAGTAGTAACGAATGTGGGTAACAAATCGCTGAAAATATACAGAATTTTCATCGATGTCGATATTCGTTGCGAACTGAACGATGCGAATAATATCGTTGGTCAATGCCATCTGTTCGTAAGCAGATTGGTTGGCCGTTCGGTCCAGTTGAGCATTTACGAAATGCAGGGTGATTGAGGCAACCTCTGTTTGCGGAAAAGTCGGTGACAATTTTTTTCGGACCAAGTCCACCGCTTCTTCAGCGATTGCATACTCTTTAGGGTAAATTCTTTTGATTTCCCATTGCATGGGGTTCATCAAATTGGGATCTTGTTTTTGCTGATGAATCGCAAACAAGATATGATCGGTAAGTGTGAGGAAGAGATTGGGATTAAAGGCTACATCCATTTTTTCTTTAAATAAGGATACGATTTTATAAATCCAATAAATTTCTTCTTCGCTAGCATTTGTCATCACCATCAAAATGTGTTCGAGATCAACGTCTCCTTCTGGATAATAACGTTTTTCAATGTTGTTGCCGTCGATTGGATCGCCAACCTTGGCTTGGAAGCCTAACCCTTTTCCAATTAAAATCATTTCACGTCCGTCATCATCACTTGAAAACACGACATTATTATTAATTCTCTTTACGATTTTAAAACAAGTTTCCCCACACCCTCTCTCGATGTATTGACGGGAACAAGTCCTTATATACAAAAAAGACCAGCGCATAAAAGTATAGCTATTAGTCCCAAGACTAATATGCGATAACTTTGATGCCTGGTCTTGCCGGCCGAGCCGTAACTAATCCAGTATACAGAGTACTTGTTCTTTATCTAATTGCAATATTACCTCGAATTGAAAGCGTTGTCAACCTTTTTCGAAAACGTTTTCTAAATATTTTTAAAAAGCGATAAATTAAGTTGACACGAGCAGTATTGAAGATTACTTACATTTTTATGTTTAGATAACGTGCAAGTTCATTGGATGTATATATTTTTCATTGTCTGCGTTAGATGCTCTGAGTCTGATCTTCTTCTGTCACATCTTAATAATAAAAAAACACCCTCATCGCTTTGAGGGTGAAAAAGGAAAAAACAAAAATGAAAGGATGATGCAATCTATTAGAGGTCTAGATTGCCTCAAAAACATTATAGCATGGTTCAAATAAAAATGAAAGCCTTTTTATGAAACGTTTTCAATGTTGCTATTATAGGATTTCCCTATCATTTGTGACCCGGTGAGTCATTAGACTAAGAATTCATATAATGTCGGATTTTCAGATACCGAAATGTAATTAGCATCAAAATTCTTCAACCGTTCTAATAAACCGGGGAGGGTTTCGTAATCACCCACTAGGATCCCAACAAGTGCTGGTCCATTTGACCGGGAAATTTTCTTGGTATATTCAAACTTGGCGATGTCATCATTTGGTCCTAAAACATCCGTTAAGAATTCTCTTAAGGCGCCTGGTCGTTGCGGGAAGTTCACTACAAAGTATTGTTTTGCTCCAGAATAAATCAAAGCTTTCTCCTCAATTTCCGCCATGCGGTTGATGTCGTTATTACCACCAGATATGATGCAGACAACTGTTTTGCCAACTAGGTCTTCGGCCATATTATCTAGGGCAGATACGGTCAAGGCGCCTGAAGGTTCGGCTACAATGGCTTGTTTAGTGTACAAGTCAATAATTGTCCCCGCAATCTTACCTTCTTCGATTGTTTCAATGCGGTCAATATTGTCTTTCGCGTATTGGAAGGTGATGTCCCCTACCTTACCAACTGCTGTCCCATCCGCGAATTTGTTGACTTTCTCAAGTGCTGTCGGCTGACCTTGGTCAAGGGCCAGTTTCATGGACGCTGCACCTGCTGGTTCAACGCCAACAATTTCAGTTTCGGGCATGGCTTCACGGACATAGGCAGAAACACCAGAGATCAACCCACCCCCACCGATAGGCACTAAGACATAGTCTGCAGTTTCCCCGTCGGCAGTTAGGCTGTGGTGGATTTCAACAGCTAATGACCCTTGGCCAGCGATGACATTTTCATCATCATAAGGTTCAATAAAGGTCATCTGGTTTTCAGCACCATATTCGTGCGCAGCTTGGCTACACTCATCGAAGGTATCTCCTTCAATCACAATATTCACATAATCTCCACCAAAATATCTGACTTGATTGATTTTTTGGGCGGGTGTCGTATTCGGCATATAAATCGTCGCCATTACTTGCTTTTCGTTACAAGCAAAGGCTACCCCTTGGGCGTGGTTGCCGGCTGAGGCACAGATAACACCTTTAGCTAGATCTTCTTCACTGAGTTCACTAATTGAATAGTAGGCACCTCTTAATTTAAATGAACGCACAACTTGCAAGTCCTCACGTTTCAAATAAATGTTGGCCTTATACTTCTCAGATAGATATTGATCATATTGTAAAGGTGTCTGCTTGACGACCGACTGTAATTTTTTGTAGGCACTCAGTACCTTCTCCTTATTGACGCTTTTGACCATGTAGTACCCCTCTCTCATCTTGACCTTTTTGTGATTGATTTACCTCCACTTTTAGTTGTTTGTGTCTACCGCATTTTCTTTAACGAACGGCATCATTTCGCGTAAGCGACCACCAACTTCTTCAATTTGGTGCCCTTGCTCTTTTTCACGCATTGCGTAGAAGTCTTTAAAGCCGTTATCGTAATCATCTGTGAAACGTTTAGCGAATGAACCGTCTTGGATATCCGCTAATACATCCTTCATACGTTCTTTCACGTCTGGTGTAATTAAACGTGGTCCTGATACATAGTCCCCATATTCAGCAGTATTTGAACATGATTTACGCATGTGGTCCATACCACCTTCATATAATAGGTCTACAATCAATTTCAATTCATGCATTACTTCAAAGTAAGCAATTTCTGGTTGGTAGCCAGCTTCAACTAAGGTTTCGAAACCTGCTTGAATTAAATGGGTGGTCCCACCCATTAATACAGTTTGTTCACCGAATAGGTCAGATTCAGTTTCTTCACGGAAGTCTGTTTCGATGATCCCAACACGAGTTGCCCCGATACCATCAGCCCAAGACATGGCTAAGTCGCGCGCATTACCTGTTGCATCTTGATATACCGCAAATAATGATGGCACCGCTGAACCTTTGGTAAATTCACGACGTACCAAGTGTCCAGGACCCTTAGGTGCAACCATGAACACATCAATTGAAGGATCTGGTTGGATGTTTTTGAAGTGGATGTTGAAACCATGGGCGAAAGCTAAAGCATTTCCAGCCTCTAAGTTCGGCGCAATTTCATTGGCATAAGTATCTTTTTGAATTTCATCTGGTAATAAAATCATAATGATATCCGCTTTTTTCGTCGCTTCTGCAACTGAATAAACATCAAATCCATCGTTACGCGCACGATTTGCAGAGCTACCTTCACGGATACCGATAATGACATTTTGGCCGTTATCCCGTAAGTTTTGCGCATGCGCATGTCCTTGTGAACCGTAGCCGACTACAGCGATTTGTTTACCTGATAATGCATTACTGGTCATATCTTTTTCGTAGTATACTTTTGCCATATTTTTTGCCTCCATATATGTTCTGTCGAGTGTTCTTGTGTCAATTCTTTGAAAAATAGCTTTCCTAGCCAAGCTCAGATGGGTCTAACTGTGTTGCACTCACCACATCCACTTGCTTCAATAATTGTCTGGTCAAAAGCGTCGCCGCTTCCAAATCTTGGAAATTAATCCCAATCGTAATATAGGATATCGTCGGATCGTCCGTCCCTGCTAGGGTTAAAGTGTCAATGTTATAACGCGGTTTAAGGACAACTTGTGTCACCCGGTTTAAAACACCAGGTCTATTCACTACTTTTAATCGGATAAATTGAAAGATCATGACAAGCCCTCCATTTCATTATTTGCCTTACCAGATGGCACCATCGGGGTAACCCGTTCGTACTTATCAATCAAGACTTCTAATACATAAGCCCCGTCATAAGCCAACATCTCATCTACCGCCACCTGCATATCCGCTGGGTCCGTTACCTTAGCCGCCTTCACGCCTAAAGCTTCCGACAGCTTCACGAAGTCTGGCAAGCTCGACCCAAATTCAGAATGTGAATAACGGTCTGAATAGAAAGCATGTTGCCACTGATGAACCATCCCAAGCACCGTATTATTTAAAATAATAAATTTCGGTTGAATGCCATAATGTTGGATGATATTCAATTCTTGGTTGGTCATTTGGAAACCACCGTCACCGATGATCCCTACAACAGGATGTTTCTCATCCGCCGCAAATGCTGCGCCAATCGTTGCCGGCACCCCGTATCCCATAGTCCCTAGTCCACCTGACGTTAAGTTTTGGCCAGGGAATTGGTAAGGATAATACTGGGCAGCCCACATTTGGTGTTGGCCAACGTCGGTCACGATATAGGCCTGACCGTCCGTCGCCTTCCCTAAGTAATCCAGTACTGCTTGTGGTCGAATCGCGTCTGTCATCTCAGGCACACGAGTAGGATGTAAGGCTTGGTTATCCGCTTGGTGAGCCAACCAGTCCGTCTTATCAGACCAGCCCTCAATACCCTCTTGTAAAAGGGCCTCCAAAGCCGATTTAGCATCTGCCAGTAAGGCAATATCTGGTTCCATAATCTTGCCAATCTCCGCTAGATCAATATCCACATGGATAATCTTGGCATCCGGCGCAAAATTGTCAGGATTAGAAGCCACCCGGTCGTCGAAACGGCTACCAATATTCAAGAGACAGTCTGTCTCCATCAAGGCCATATTGGCTGCATACGTTCCGTGCATCCCCGCTAGCCCTAAGTTTAGGGGGTCATCACTAGCAAGTAAGCCAATCCCTAGTAGAGTATGGGTTACCGGGATATTGTACCGGTGAGCAAAGTCGCGTAGTTCTTGGTGGGCTTCAGATTTCACCACTCCGTTCCCTACTAACAACAAAGGTTTTTCAGCTGCAAGTAAAGCTTCCTTAATCGCAGCTACCGCCTCCAAGGCTACTTCATGATCCGTGTTGTAGCCTGGTAAGTCGAAGCGATCATCAATATCTTCTAAAGCGACTTCCTGCACACCGATATCTTTCGGAATATCCACTAAGACAGGTCCTTTACGGCCGGAATTCGCTAAGTAGAAAGCTTCTTTGATGATGCGCGGAATATCTTTAGCATCTTCAACTTGATAGGCATATTTCGTGATTGGCGTCATTAAAGAGACAACGTCGGTTTCCTGAAAGGCGTCTTTCCCGATACCAGATGTCGTAACCTGGCCCGAAATGACGACTAGAGGCACCGAATCCATCTGCGCTGTCGCCACCGCAGTGACAATATTTGTCGCTCCCGGTCCACTAGTTGTCACCGCTACACCCACTTGCCCAGCCACGCGGGCGTAACCATCGGCCATGTGACCAGCACCTTGTTCATGACGGGCTAAGACGTGATTGACATTCTGGCGGAAAAATTCATCATATATATGTAAAGCTGCACCACCAGGATAGCCAAAAATAATCTCTGCCCCTTGATCTCGCAGGGCATTGACGAGCAATTCCGTTCCTATACTGGTCTTCTTCGTTCTCTCCACATGAGCACCCCATTTCTTTAAAATTTCATTTCCTTAATATTGAAAGCAATAAAAAAGGCATCCCACATACAATATGTGGGATGCCAAGTCCCACTCAACATCGAATAGGACTCAAATTAACAGTTGTTAATTCCAGTCCTACGTCACGATAATGACTACAATATTAAAATTCGCTGCTTTGAACGATTTCATAATGAGTGAAACTCCTTTCGTCTTTTTAATGATTCAATAACGAAAGTATACTGAGAACTCTTTAACTTGTCAACGGTAATTTTAATGATTTTCTAATTTATATCTCTGTGATTCGCCATATTGACTTTCTTACTTGGTATGATAAGTTTAATTTAATAAAATATCTGACTACATTCAGAAAGGACACGCCCATGATATCAACCACAGGAAAAACCATCATCGAACTCGACAATGTCTGCTTCAACCGCCAAGATAAGGCCATATTAAAAAACATCCAATGGACCATCAACCAAGGACAACACTGGGCCCTACTGGGTTTGAATGGGTCTGGTAAGTCGTCCATCATCAACATTCTAACCGGCTATAATTTTCCTTCTAGCGGTCAGGTAAAGGTCCTTGACCAGTTATTTGGCGTATCCTCAATCCCTGATCTACAAAAACGAATCGGCATTGTTTCTGCTTGGATCAACCAAGAAATCCCAAGCCACTTATCTGTATTAGATACCATTATTTCAGGTAAATTTGCCAGTCTAGGCCTTTATCAAAAAGTGACGGATTCTTTAATCCAAGAAGCTGAAAACCTCTTAGACACCTTTAATTTCACCGCATTCAAAAATCGAAGAATGGCGACCCTATCTCAAGGTGAACGACAAACCGTTTTGATCTTAAGGGCCATAATGACCCAACCTGAGTTATTAATCTTAGATGAACCTACTAGTGGACTAGATTTATTTGCCCGCGAAAGTCTCTTAGCCATGTTGGACAAATTGGCCAAAGAAAAACCGGAAGTCACCCAATTAATGGTGACCCACCATACCGAGGAAATCATTCCACTTTATCAAAAAATTTGTTTATTAAAAGATGGGGAAATATTTGCCAAAGGTGATCGGCCCTTGATGTTAGATCCTGATAGATTGCATGATTTCTACGGTCAACCAGTACTTTTACGCCCCTTTAAAAAAGGCCGCATCCTAGTCATGCCTAAATAATTGGCTAATAAAAAAGATAGTTTCAATTCAGTGTAGCTGAATTGAAACTATCTTTTATTTATTGTTAAGCTACCTAAGTCAACTATTCTTGGTCTACAAGATACCCCGATAATCTATGCGTAATTTGCGCGGTAGTATTGGTTAACACGCAGGTTTAAATTTTCCAAGAAGCCCGTACCATCTGTTAGGCCGTCTGTTAAAGCAACTAGGCTATATTGGGCTTCGTCGTTTTCATAGTAGATACCACCGTCATTTAAGGCAGTACCGTAGTTACCATATTTATTCGCCATCAAACTGCTGTTCACGTATGTTGTAAATAAGCGGTCTGGTGAAGTATTCAATAGGTAATCAACAATCGGTTGGTAGGTATCGTCAGTAGCCAATAAGTTATAGTAAGCAGACAATAATTCAGCGGATATGACGTTATTGTCATAGAATTCGTCATCAATTGTAACGTCTACACTATTCGCGACATTTGTATTGAATGCATTTGAGCCATAAACTTCGTTGTAATAGCTAATCAACATATTGGTTGCCGTATTATCTGAATGCATTAATGAATCGGCCATCAATTCTTCAATTGTATATGCGGCTTGACCTGTGCCACTACCTACTGCAGCAGTAATGGTACCGTCACCCTCTTCATAGTCTTCGTATGTATAGGTAACCTCTGTATCCCAATCAACATAGCCTTCTTCAATCGCATCTACATACATTACCGCTAGTGGTAACTTAATCGTAGAGGCGGCAGTTTGGAAGGTACTTTCGTTAATTGTATAGCTTTCATCAGTTTTAAAGTTGGTATATTGTAGCGAAACTTGGCTTTCATCTACCCCAAACTCTGCCATTGTTGCTTCAATCAATTCATCTATTGAGGCATATTGGCTAGTGTCGATTAGTTCTATACCTGACGCTTGCATCAAATCTAAGTTGTATACTTCTTCATCACTTAAGGTTAGAGGGGCATTACCTGAAGATCCACTTGCAGTAGATTCGTCTACTGTCGCTGTTAAAGAATCCCCTTCACTCTCATCATTAAATTTGAATATAGCAATCAATACCGCTACTAAGGCCACTCCTAAAATAAAGAAGGGCACTAGCGGTTTAATACTAGATTTTTTTCTTCTTTTCGACATGCATTACTCCTTATTCATTTTTAATATTCTATGGTTCTCGTTCCATGCATTTGCATTTTAACAATAAAATATGATTATATTATGACAAATTGTCACTTAATATGAATGAATGATGTTTTATATTTTAAGAGTATGTTAATTCTATATCTCATCACAAAAAAACAGAGTTGTGACTTCATATCACAACCCTATTTTCTTTAACATTGCTCGCATTATCGGGTTTAAAAAGTCAGAATTTCCCGACGTTTCCCAAAGTACTCCAATTACTTGCAGTAATTGTTCGGCTTTTGGTCCAACGCGGTTATTCTTAGCGGCTTTTTTTCACACCTACCTATTATTAATAAGCGCGTGCATACCACACAGTATATTTAGCAGGTTTACCTGAATATAGGTCAACTGTCTTTTCTACTGGTGGGTTGAATGGAATATTACGCGAAGTAAATCCTGTGGCTTCTTTGATGGCTGCTTCTGATTCGTCAGTACCATCCCAACCAGCTAAGATCCAACCTGGACGCTCGCCGTTTTCTTCACAAGCTTCAAGGTGAGCGGTTAATTGGTCCATTGTATCAATGTCAAAATGTTCATTCTCAGCACGGAAAGCTACCGCTTTATCGTAAAGACGTTGGTGCATGTCATCAAAGCGTGTGTTGATTTCAGCAAGTAAGTCTCCGTCTAATGAGAAGGCTTCTTTACCATCAACATCACGCATTTTTATCATGACTTGGTTGTTTTCCATATCACGTGGACCAAATTCAATTCGTAATGGTACACCGTGTACTTCAGACTCATTGAATTTATAACCTGGTGAGTTGTTTGAATCATCAAGGTTTACGCGTAAGCCAGCTGCTGATAAAGTGGCTTTGATTTCTTGTAATTTCTCAAGTACTTGTGGATTTTTCTTGATATTACCAACAGGGATTAGCGATACTTGTGTACCGGCAACACGTGGCGGTAAGACTAACCCTTGTTCGTCACCGTGGATCATGATCATGGCACCGATTAAACGGGTTGATGAACCCCAAGATGTTGTATGAACGTAAGTATGTTGGTTGTCTTCGTTTAAGAATTTAATATCGAAGGCTTCTGCAAAGTTTTGGCCCAAGTAGTGAGAAGTTCCTGCTTGAATGGCTTTTGTATCTTTCGTCATGGCTTCAATTGAGAAGGTATCAACCGCACCCGCAAACCGTTCTGAAGGTGTTTTTTGCCCTTCGTAAACTGGCATAGCGAATACTTCTTTCACTAAATCAGTATAGTAATGCAACATTTTCATGGTACGTTCGCGCGCTTCTTCTTCCGTCGCATGCGCTGTGTGGCCTTCTTGCCATAAGAATTCTGACGTACGGATGAATGGTAATGTCCGTTTTTCCCAGCGGAAGACGTTAGCCCATTGGTTTAATTCCATTGGTAGGTCACGATATGAATTGATCCAGTCAGACATCGCATTACCGAATAAAGTTTCAGAAGTTGGACGTAATGCCAATGGCTCTTCTAATTTTTCCTCACCTGCTTCAGTTACCCATGGCAATTCAGGCGCGAACCCTTCTACGTGGTCAGCCTCTTTTTCAAAGAAGTGTTTTGGAATTAACATAGGGAAGTAGGCGTTGCGAATACCTTCCTTCTTCAACATTTCATTGAAGGCATCTTTATATGATTCCCATAATAAAAAGCCATCTGGTTTAAAAATCATTGTCCCACGGGCAGGACCGTAATCCATCAGATCACCCTGTTGAATTGCTTGTAAATACCATTTTGAAAAATCTGTTTGTTGTAAATTTTCTGTTGCTTCTTGCTTCGCCATTTTCATGCTCCTTTTTAAAATTATTCCTGTAACCAAAAAGAGCATCCCATCCATAAAGGACGAAATGCTCGCGGTGCCACCTTTTTTAGTCAGAGATACAAAAGGTCTCCAACTCTCTCAAAGACGATAATGGCGCCACCATGCCTTTTTCAAGGCGACTTTTATCTGTAGTAGGTTCATGTAGTCAGTGGGGATATGCTTACACCTGATCATATCTCGCTTACTCCTTAACAACACTACTAGTCTACAAAACGTTTATTTATTCTTATAGCTTACAGCCTATATTTTGCTTGATTAACTAGTAAAAGTCAATATCTTAGGTCCTTTTCCCATGAGAAAAGACTAGTTTCATTAATCAAGTAAGTCAACTGTTAAATGACTAACCAATTCTTTCGTTAAAATTCGTTTTTGGGCATGACCTGATTTTCGGGCTTCATAACCATTACATATATAGATTTCCTCATCTGTATGTGGCACAACTTCTGGTAAGTGATAGTCGTCATCTACATAATCTTTCAAGACCACGTAGGTTAGAAAGGCCGTTGCAGCTAGATAACGCTCACCGTTATGTTTCTCACCAATGACCTTGGCAAAAATTTCCATCGAACGTTTACCTGCTCCCGTTACATAGGTTTCAACATGGGCAATATCGCCTTCTGGCAAAGGCGCTATGAAATGAATATCGTCCATATTAGCAGTCATTGTACCATATGGCGTCAACCGACCTGCGGATACAGAAGCCACGTTATCCATGATATATAATATTTGGCCACCATATAAATTCTTATAAAAATTGGTTTGGTTAGGCATAATTCGATGTGATTGTACTGCCTTTGTTCGTTTACAAGTTACTTGTGTCATAAATCTGACCTCCATTTAATCATTCATTCCGGACCTTTTAAGTGATTTACTTAAAGGTAAGGATAGAATAGGCGTTAAAATCCCTGAAGCGCCAGCTTCTAATAACCCATTACTACCAATAGTAACTATGAATGTAGCAATTAAAGCAGATGTTGGAATATTTAGCGCATTCGCATAAGCTTCTGCTGAAAATAGGTAAATCGCACCTAAAACAGTAACTGTATTCACTATAGAGCCGATCATACCTGTAATGATAAATTTTGTTCTATCTTTTACCTTACCATCAAGGTATACAGCAAGCCATCCTGAAATAAAGCCAACTAACATCCGCGGAATAACGGATACCAAAGGGTTCAAGAATACCACTGACATGATATCTGGCACAATCGCCGCCTTGATCATCCGTAAAATACCCCAAGAAGCACCGAGGATAAGTCCTGTTTGTGGGCCAAATAAACTAGCACCGATAATAACTGTTAAATGAATAATTGTTGCCTGGACTGGGCCAATCGGGATATAGCCTATGCCAGGAACAAATGTTTGAATAATTAAAATCGCCAACATCAAACTAATCACAGTTAATCTGGCGGTCCGTTCTTTTTGATGATCCATAATAAACCTCGATATCTAAATTTATAATATATGTGGCGTTATCATACCATGAATTCACGCCACAATAAAAGGCTAACATTGAGCTAGCCTTCCTTGTCATCCTGATTAAATGAAAGATGTTTACCCTTCAATATATCCACGAAACGGGCAGTTAATTTAGCAGTCATTCCCCATAAATATTCTCCTTGAATATTGTAAAAAGGAATGCCCCGTTGTTCAGATCGGCCAAAATTATATTGTTTCCCACCTGGTATTAGGTCAAAGGGGAAATCATCCGCCACTTGCTGGTGGTGGGCCACATAATGGACGTCAGGTACCATGGTCTTCAACTCACGCAAAGGGATGGTAAAAACATGGTCCACTTCATACTTGTTGAGGGCCAAATCATCCAAACTTTCAATGGCCAATTCACCCACATAACAACCAATAATCCGTTTGCCTATGACAATATAATCCATTTCACCAACCACGTCAATCTTATCAGGGCTTAGCCCCAACTCCTCCGTCGTTTCACGGACAGCGGCTTGCTCAAACCCTTCGCCCGCTTCTACCCGACCACCAGGAAAAGCGGCATCCCCCGCTTGGGAAATGCCGTTTGCCCTGTGTTCGAATAAAATATGCCATTCCCCGTCCAATTTGACTAGGGGAATTAAGACGGCATATGCTTTTTCAACGTCGAGAGGGCGTGGTTTGTAGGTTTGAAAGATACGTCTAACCTCATCCATCACAATCGCCCTTCTTTCAATTGATGTTTATCTTTTGATGATAAATTATTTGTCGCGGTTTTGGTAAGCTTCCCAGTCAGCTGTAAAGCCTTCGATACCTTTGTCAGTTAAGACGTGGCCCCATAATTTAGGGAATAAGCTACCTGGGATAGTACCAATGTGAGCACCCGCTAAAGCAGAACCTTCAAAGTGGGCAATATGACGGATAGATGCCGCAATAATTTCAGCTTCGTAACCGTAGATATCCAATACTTCACGTAATTCAGCAATTAATTTCAAGCCATCTTGACCTAAGTCATCGATACGACCGATAAATGGTGAAATGTAAGTTGCACCAGCTTTAGCCGCCATTAAACCTTGAGAAACTGAGAAAATCAAGGTAACGTTTGTTTTGATACCTTCTTTAGAAAGTGTGTTAACAGCTTTCAAACCAGCTTCAGTCATAGGGATTTTAACAACAACGTTGTCAGCCCATTTAGCGATTGCATGTGCTTCTTCAACCATTTCTTCGTAAGTTAAACCGGTAACCTCAGCAGAAACTGGACCATCAATTGTACCAGCGATGTCTTTGATTACTTCTTCAAAATCGCGTCCTTCTTTAGCCACTAGAGATGGGTTAGTTGTTACACCGTCAACTAAACCTAAGTCATTAATTCGTTTAATTTCATCAATGTTTGCAGTATCTAAGAAAAATTTCATTTTTTCATAAGCCTCCTGTTAGCTAATGCATGACTGACGTAGTGAAAAAGGTGGTGGCTAACGAATTAGTCAGCTAAACCTTTATAAGTATTGGCAACATTTTCAGGTGTAAAGCCGTATTCTTCTTGGATCAAAGCACCTTTACCTGAAGCACCAAAGCGGTCGATACCAACGATTGCACCGTTTAAGCCTGTATATTTCGCCCAACCGAATGAAGACCCCATTTCAACAGCTACACGTTTAGTGATTGCTTTTGGCAATACAGACTCTTTGTAAGCTTCGTCTTGTGCATCGAAGATTTCTTGAGACGGCATAGAAACAACAGATACATCGATGCCTTCTTCAGCTAATTGCGCTTGTGCTTCAATCGCTAAGCTCACTTCAGAACCAGTCGCGATTAAGATACCTTCTTGTTCGCCAGCAGCTGGTGAAATCACGTAAGCACCCTTACGAACACCTTCTTCAGCGTTTTCTTTAGTCCCTTCAATAACTGGTAAGTCTTGACGAGTTAAGACTAGCATTGTTGGTGTTTCTTCTGATTCTAAAGCTAATTTCCAAGCCACACCTACTTCGTTTCCGTCTGCAGGACGAACAACATTTACGTTGTGCATTGCGCGGAATGAAGCTAACTGTTCAACTGGTTCATGAGTAGGACCATCTTCACCAACACCAATTGAGTCATGTGTAAATACATAAGTCACTGGTAATTTAGAGATTGCCGCTAAACGAACTGCTGGACGTAAGTAGTCAGAGAATACGAAGAATGTACCTGCGTATGTTTTAGAACCGCCGTGTAAAGCAATACCGTTCATAGCTGCAGCCATTGCAAACTCACGCACACCATACCAAATGTTACGGCCTTGGTATGAACCTGCTTGGAATTCTTCGTCTGCATCGTTCATTGTGTTGTTAGATGAAGATAAGTCAGCTGACCCACCCCAGAATTCTGGTAATGCTTTACCAATTTCTTGGATAGCTGCTTGAGAAGTTTTACGGCTAGCTGCTGCTTGACCTACTTCGTATACAGGAATATTTGCATCCCAACCTTCAGGTAATTTACCAGCATAAGCACGCTCGTATTGGGCTGCTAATTCTGGATAAGCTGCTTTATAGTCAGCGAATAATTTGTTCCAAGCTTCTTCTTCGGATTGTCCACGAGACGCAACAACTTCATTGAAACGGTCGTAAACTTCTTGAGGAATATCGAATGCATCATAGCCCCAACCAAAGTTTTTCTTAGCGAAAGTAGAACCTTCAGCACCTAATGGCGCACCGTGAACACCAGAGGTACCTTGTTTTTCAGCCCCGAAACCAATAATTGTTTTAATTTCAATCAATGTTGGTTGATCAGTATTGGCTTTAGCTTGTTCAATTGCTGTGTTAATAGCAACTAAGTCGTTACCATCTTTTACTAAAATGTGTTCCCAGCCGTAAGCTTTGAAACGGTCACCAACATTTTCAGTGAAGGCCTTAGAAGTAGGCCCATCTAATGAAATGTCGTTTGAATCGTATAAAGCAATTAATTTATTCAATTTTAAATGACCAGCTAGAGATGCCGCTTCTTGCGTAACACCTTCCATTAAGTCACCGTCACCAACTAGGGTGTAGGTAAAATGATCCACAACATTAAAATCTTCTTTGTTGTAAATAGCCGCGTCATGCGCTTCAGCCATAGCCATACCAACAGCATTAGCAAAACCTTGACCTAATGGACCTGTTGTTGCTTCTACACCGTCAGTTTCGTGTACCTCTGGATGTCCAGGGGTTTTCGAACCGAATTGACGGAAGTTTTTCGTATCTTCTAAAGATACATCAAATCCTGATAAATGAAGTAAGCTATAAAGCATTGCAGAACCATGTCCAGCCGATAATACAAATCGGTCGCGGTTAGTCCACTTACTGTGTTGTGGGTTTTGACGTAGGTGCTTAGACCATAGGGCATATGCCATTGGTGCAGCACCTAAAGGTAAACCTGGGTGTCCAGAATTCGCCTTATCCACCATATCTGTGCTTAAAGCACGAATAGCGTTTGTTGCTAAAATATCCGTGTTGTCAAACATTCATTTCACTCCTTAAAATCTGTTCAATTTCTCATTTAAAGCTGACAGCTTGTCATACTGACAGTATAACAAAAAATCTTTAAAATCACTATTCCTAGGGATTAGAACTTATTGTTTATCCAAAAATTTATTGAGCATCAAAAACTAATTTTTCTAATGCTTTTGCAATCCCTTCATCATCATTGCTTTCTGTAACGTATTGGGCGTTGTCTTTCAAGTCATCAATTGCGTTACCCATAGCAACCCCACAACCAGCCCATTTAATCATGGATAAATCATTCGCTTGGTCACCAAAGGCCATTGTTTCACTTTGATCAATGTCTAAGCTTTCTGCTAACTTAGCTAAAGCTTCTCCTTTGTCAACACCTTTTGGCATAATTTCTAAGAAGAATGGCTCAGATTTCATAATCGAGTATTTTTCGAACAATTCAGGGTCCAACGTTGCGATAAAGGCATCTAATTTCCCAGGTTCAGCCGTGATCATGACTTTTGGTGCCGTAATTTCACCATCATAGAAATCGACCGCTCTGATTGGCATTTCATTTAAAGTAGATTCAACCTCTACGTATCGGTCTTTTGGTGTATCTTGAACAAGCACATATTCATCATCGTGGGCATGCACATCTAAATCATGTTCCCTAGCCAAGTCGACCCATCTTTGTAATTCCGCGTTAGTTAACTCATGGGCATAGACAGCAGCATCAGTCGCCACTTCTTTCACCAAGGCGCCATTAAAGCAAGATACGTATGGCACGATTTCTCGGCCCACTAAGTCAGCATTCAATAATACCCCTTTGTATGGACGGCCTGAAGAAATCACCACGTGAATCCCTGCTTCATGCAATTTATGTAAGGCTTCCTTGGTTGCTTGTGTGACCTCTTTCTTTGAGTTGACTAAAGTCCCATCAATATCAAACGCGATTAATTTATACATCTATACATTTCCTCCGTCTTCTTTAAAGTACTCCGGCAGTCGCATGTCACCTTCATAAGAAATAATGACTGGCTTCTCACCCAAGGTTACACGGCCATTGACGACCCGGTAACTTTCTTTAGTAATTTCATTCTTATATTCGCCGTTGGGTATACCTAATTCAATTGCAGCGGATTGGCCATCTTCTTTTAACTTGAATACCCCAAACAAATGTTGGTTATAATAATGGTAAGAAAGGACTACTGTCGCTTCCCCTGCTGGCATAATCGTATAGTAACCACTCTTACAAACTTCTCGTTTCTTAATTTGTGACATACGATTGATCAATGGAGTTAAATCTTGATTAATAGCCCAGTTAATCATTTCACCGCTTTGGAAGTTAAATCGTTCTTTTGATCCATACTCCTGTCCCATAAATACGCTGGCTATCCCTTTTTGGAAAAAGGAAAAAGCTGTCCAATTTTCTAGTTCACTACCTGGTTTAACACATTTTGCAAAGCGTGGGAATTCCTCAAATTCTAAAGAACGCATACTTACGTATGTATTTGGCATCATCAACTCTTGGTAATTTAAGGTACCAACAAAGTTTTCCAAGGACATATCTCCATGATAAAAACGATTTTTGTAGAAGGAACCTGGAATTTGATCAACCACGTCAAAGTTAGGATATAATTCCCCTTCTGTCCAATAAATCATATTCATTTGTTGTAACTTCGTTAGGATAGGTAAAGGCATGGTCGCAGCCACCCAATAGAAATATGGATGAACATCCTCCACTTCAGCCCGTGCTGATGCCCAAAATTCAGGACGAACCAGTTGGGCATGGTTGGCCGCAAACCCATCCACAAATTTCGCCCAATATTTCAAGTTTTCAATCAAGTAATCCCACAATTTAGGATTGGTATAGTCCAAGTCATAAGATGTATCGTAGATGTTTAATCGCGAAATCATATCGCCTTCTTCATTACGCAGGAAGTATTCAGGATGTTCTTTGACCAACTCTGAATCTTTCGCCAAATGGAACAATTGAAGGTTTAACATGACCTGCATACCCATCTCATGGATGGTATCGACTAATTCTTGGAAATCATCTAGGCTACCATATTGCGGTGACACTTCAGAAATGTTCTTCACTATTAGGGGATTCCCTTGAAGATTATCTGATGCCTTCAAATCAGTTGTCGGGAAGATAGACTCTAGTAGAATAATGTCTACACCTAAATCTTTTAACCGTTGTAGTTCCGGAATAATCGATTTAAATGTCCCTTCTTCTGTAAAATTGCGAACAAATAACTTATACAGCGTTTTGTGACGCAACGTTAAATTCGTTACCTTAGCCATGGATGCCCTCCTATGTTAAATACGACGCTTTTTTTCTTACCTTCATTCTAGCACACGTAACTCAGATTCCTCACCATAATAATTCTTTCTATCATTAAACATGGTTTTTACTAGTTTAGAAAATTCAAATTGCCCACTTTCATCTATGGATATAGCTATCAACTATAAGATAATGTTCTTTTTGCGAACGATATAAAAATTAATTAAATAAATATTCGTGTTTAGTATTGATTTTTTCAGATGAGTCTTTATAATGATAGAAGTAGTTAATTAAATTCATTAAAAGGAGCAAGAAAAGTGAAAAAATTAGAGGAATTTTTCCAATTGAAGGAAAATGGGTCAAACTTTTCAACTGAATTGATTGCCGGTTTATCAACCTTCTTCGCAATGAGTTACATCATTTTTGTTAACCCTGCGATCCTATCTCAAACAGGTATGCCTTACCAAGGTGTCTTCTTAGCAACCATTATTTCATCAGCTTTAGCGACATTGTTTATCGGATTATTTGCTAACGTACCTTACGCATTGGCACCAGGTATGGGATTAAATGCTTTCTTTACTTATACAGTAGTTTTCTCGCTAGGATTTACTTGGCAAGAAGCATTGGCAATGGTATTTATCTGTGGTTTATTCAACATCTTCATCACAGTCACTAAATTCCGTCAATTAATTATTAAAGCAATTCCTGAATCATTACAACACGCAATCGGTGCGGGTGTTGGTTTGTTCGTTGCTTACATTGGTGTTAAAAATGCTGGTTTCATCAACTTTACAACTGAGGCAGCAAACATCACAGCTGTCAACGGTCAACCATTTGATGCCACTCAATCTGTTTTTGAAGGTGGCTTAGCTACAATCAACTCAACTGGTTCAACACTTCCAGCAATTTCAACTTTTACAGATCAAACCTCATTATTAGCTTTATTCGGTTTAATCTTGACCATTATTTTATTATTGAAAAATGTAAAAGGTGCAATATTAATCGGAATCGTTGCTGTTTCAGCAGTCTACGTTATCTTAAATCCAGCTGCTTTAGCCACTGTTAACTTCGACCAATCTGGTTTAGGCGCAGCCTTCCAAGACCTAGGTGTCACTTTCGGAGCTGCTTTTGGTCAAGAAGGCTTACTTTCACTTTTCTCTGATCCATCTCGTTATCCATTAGTGATCATGACAATCTTTGCCTTCTCATTATCTGACGTATTCGATACAATCGGTACTTTCATTGGAACTGGGCGAGCATCAGGTATCTTCACTAAAGAAGACATCGACAACATGGACCAATCAAGTGTGATGAATACTAAATTAGACAAAGCCCTATTCGGTGACGTTGTTGGTACCTCATTAGGTGCGGTCTTCGGTACTTCAAATACAACTGTATATGCTGAATCAACTGTTGGTATCTCATTAGGTGGTCGTACTGGTTTAACTTCAGTATTCGTTGCTATCGCCTTCTTCCTATGTGCTTTCATTTCACCATTCGTTGGTTTAGTACCAAGTGCTGCAACTGCACCGGCCTTAATCATCGTTGGTATCATGATGATGTCTGCTATTCGTGAGATTGATTGGACTAGCTTAGAGGTTGCAATTCCTGCCTTCTTCGCTTCTGTATTTATGGCTTATGCTTACTCAATCTCATATGGGATTGCAGCAGGTTTCATCACTTACTGCATCGTGAAAGTAGCACTAGGGAAAACAAAAGAAATTCACCCAATCTTATGGGCGGCATCATTCTTGTTCTTAGCTAATTTCATCATCTTGGCCATGATCTAAACCATTAGACTAAAATTATTAGCGATACCTAAAGACCAGGTTCTCTGGTCTTTTTTCTTACTTTTTATAAACATTTTTGTATTCTTTTTTCTTTCAACTTGATATAAAATTTCTTTGGATACTTATAAAAACGCGACAATTCAAGGGTTTTTTAAGAATACTTTGCAAAAGTTAATTTTAAAACGATTTACAAACCATTCCCTTTTAACATAATAAGCGCTAAAATAGGAATGTTGATAGATTTGTCTTGCTATATTTATTCTACATTTAGGAGGAGAGAATATAATGAATAACACTGACATTGAATATAATGCACCTAGTGAGGTGAAGTACATTGATGTTGTCAATACTTACGACTTAGAAGAAGACGCAAGTAAAGTGGTACCACATGGTGGTTTTAACTATATTGCCGGTGCATCTGGTGATGAGTGGACTAAACGCGCTAATGACCGTGCTTGGAAACATAAATTACTATACCCACGTCTAGCGCAAGATGTTGAAGCGCCCGATACAAGTACTGAAATTTTAGGTCATAAAATTAAAGCCCCATTCATCATGGCACCAATTGCTGCGCATGGTTTAGCTCACGCTACTAAAGAAGCTGGTACTGCACGTGCAGTTTCAGAATTTGGTACAATCATGTCCATCTCGGCTTATTCTGGTGCAACATTTGAAGAAATTTCTGAAGGCTTAAATGGCGGACCTCGTTGGTTCCAAATTTACATGGCTAAAGATGACCAACAAAACCGTGACATCTTAGATGAAGCTAAAGGTGATGGTGCAACTGCTATTATCCTTACAGCTGACTCAACTGTTTCTGGTAACCGTGACCGTGATGTGAAGAACAAATTCGTTTATCCATTTGGTATGCCAATCGTTCAACGTTACTTACGTGGTACAGCAGAAGGTATGTCATTAAACAATATCTACGGTGCTTCAAAACAAAAAATCTCACCAAGAGATATTGAGGAAATTGCCGCTCATTCTGGATTACCAGTATTTGTTAAAGGTATTCAACATCCTGAAGATGCAGATATGGCAATCAAATCTGGTGCATCAGGTATCTGGGTATCTAACCACGGTGCTCGTCAATTATACGAAGCTCCAGGTTCATTTGACACCCTTCCAGCTATTGCAGAACGTGTCAACAAACGTGTACCAATCGTCTTTGATTCAGGTGTACGTCGTGGTGAACACGTTGCCAAAGCGCTAGCTTCAGGTGCAGACGTTGTTGCTTTAGGACGCCCAGTCTTATTTGGTTTAGCTTTAGGTGGCTGGAAAGGTGCTTACTCAGTACTTGACTACTTCCAAAAAGACTTAACACGTGTAATGCAATTAACAGGTTCACAAAATGTGGAAGACTTGAAGGGTCTAGATTTATTCGATAACCCACACGGTTATGAATACTAGATTTTAGTAGTACTTTTATATATAAGATGAGGTCAAAGGAAATGTAGACATTTTCTTTGACCTTTTTGTTATTGCTAATAAAGGCAATATTTAAGCACCTGTCCTAGTATTAGCAATCCCCTCACCTTAGATCCTAGTCTTTGCATTCCTGAATCGGCACGCTTATAATACTTACTATAAGTAAATTGTAGAGAGGAGCGTTACCATGGGTATCGAAAGCCGTAAATCTACTGAGTTAGAAGACTTATTTGCCTCTATCGTTAATATTGACGGTGATGGAGATAAGGATAAAAATCAAGATGATCAAAAAAACGAATCTGAAAACGACAAATCAAGGGACGATAATAAATAAACCACTACAAGGGAGCGATTTATCTACATGGAAATTACAATTTGGTCTGACTTTGTATGTCCATTCTGCTACATTGGACAAGCACATTTAGAACGCGCAATGGAAAACTTTGCCCACGCTGATGAGATTACAATTGAGCACAAATCATTTGAATTAATGCCTGGTGCAAAACATGATCCAAATAAGAACTTCTACGAATCATTTGCTGACTTAAAGGGCACTACACCTGAAGAAGCGAAACAAATGAACGATCAAGTCAAACAAATGGCAGCTGCTACTGGCTTAAACTTCAATTTTGATATTATGAAAATGGCAGATACCATGCCAGCCCACCGTGTATTCCAATATGCGAAAACACAAGGCAAAGATGACGAATACTTCAAAGCATTCTGCACTGCATATTTTGAACAAGGTGCTTTAATCAGCGATGAAGAGACTATTGTTCGCTTGTCTGAATCTGTTGGTTTAGACGGCGACAAAGTCCGTGAAATTTTAGCCAGCGAAGACGAATTCAAAGCTGAAGCAACAGCTGACATCTTCCATGCCGGTGAAGTTGGCGTCCAAGGTGTACCATTCTTTGTATTTAATAATAAATACGCTGTACAAGGTGCCCAACCCGTTGAAGTATTCCAACAAGTTTTAGACCAAGTATACGCAGAAGAACAAGAAGCATAATATAACCTTATTGCCCGCAGCTTATTAGCGGGTTTTTTTGTAAAAGAAAAAGGCTAGGGCAATAGGACCCTAGCCAATAATTACTTATAATTGTGAATTTGTGTCTAATGGATATACAGGTGTTCGTTCATTGATTTGCCAATGGAGAACGATAAAGGTCGCAATCCAAACAGCTGCAATATCAAGGCCTAGGCGAGCGAGTAAGTCAAAAATGCCGACATCATAACGTAGATACATCATGGCATAATTGGCTACTGCAATCCAAGCAAAAAATTGTAGAGCAAACTGGTTGGTCTTCCCAATCTGATTTTGACGTACAATAAACCGCTGTACTGCTCCAAAAGATAAGCCAATCGCAAGCCCCATAATACCGGCCCAAAGAATAGCTACTGGTAACTGCCCATCATCCGCTCCATAAATATCTAGGCCTAGATAAGCCACTAGCCTCATAATCGCAAAAACCAGTATATAGACATGTAAACCTCTCGTATAGAAAAAGGGTTTTGGCTTATACATCAACCGTTGGCGAGCCATTAACCGGTAAATCAGCTGACCTTGTATCATAAAAATCAAAATTGCTTTAATCGGATTGATTACCCAGTCCATCTCCACTAAATGTGGCAAGGGTTCAGCCCCGTAAACTAAGAAAATCAACAATTCGGAGATGACATAAAGCATTACTTTCGCCCCTTTCGTTCCCGGCAAACGAAAGTCAACTAAATAATACGCATATGTCATGAACGTATAAATCACTAAATAAATTATAAATAAAGCTGGATAATAGAATCCCTGTTGAACCGCCAAACCATCCCCAAGGATCGCTTGAAAACTAGGATTTGGGAACCACATTTCCAGCATCACATGCAACAGACTCATAACACTAGCTATAAATCCACTATATAGCCATCTTTTATCTCTATTTCGCATATTCCCTCATTTCTCAAACCATTATCAAAAGCTAGCATGAACACAAAGACAGCTAGCATTAAACATATGGATCATCATTAATAAGTCTATTCTAACATGCTATAATAAAAGTGAGAACTATGACAAATTCAAAAAAGGTGACCTATGGAATCAAAACGAACACAAGCAATTCAAAAATTTAATTACTGGACTACGCGCATGACCTGCCCTATCTGCAAAAGCAATCTATCTTTTAGCCATAATCAAGTCCGTTGCATTCACAATCACAGCTTTGATATCGCTAAACAAGGTTATATTAACCTTGCACCTAATCACCACGAAACACACTACAACAGCGACCTATTCACTGCTCGTCAACGAATCATGCAAGAAGCAAATCTATACGCCGGTGTTTACCAACAAATCTTAGATCTATTAACTGAAAAAGGGGTAGACCTGTCGCAAGTTAGCAACCTAATTGACTTAGGCACTGGAGAAGGTACTCACCTCCACCAGCTAGCGCAAACTTGGCAGGCACATGTGGCCAACAATCAAGACCAAATGCCACAATTCTTAGGCTTAGACTTAGCTAAAGATGGTATCATTTCCGCTGCTAAACACTACACCAATGCTCTTTGGGTGGTTGCTGATTTAAGTAAATTACCCTTTAAAGATGGACAAGTAGAGGGTGCGCTTACCATCCTTTCACCCTCTAACTACGCTGAACTAAACCGAGCACTTTCAGACCAAGGTTGGGTCTTAAAAATTGTACCCGGCCCTAACTATTTAAAAGAATTACGAGAAATCATTCTACCAGTGGATGAACAAAAACAAGACGCCTCTGCATCCATCTCTAAATTCAAAGCAGCCTTCAATGACTTTGGTCAAAGCCACTACCAACAATATCGACCATTAAATAAAGAGCAGATACGTGATTTAATTCAAATGACACCGTTAATGTGGCATGCGAATGAGCATCAATTGACAGAAGCTATGGCATTAACTGGTATTAGCATTGACTTACAGATTCTATTTGGACGCAAAAAGGAAAAGGTTTAACCTTTTCCTTTTTTTAGTCTATTTTACTAACAATCAACCTAGACGTTTATTCTCTTGCATCCTCAAACACATAATCTGGGAAATACTTTTCTAAAATAACCGCTAAATCATAGTCATCCGGGAAAAATCTACTATAAACCTCTTGGCCTTCATCAAATTGGCCTTCAAGTCCTAAAACTTCAAAAACATCAACAACTTTAGCAACTGCCCATTGGATTGAAGTGCCTTCAACCACTTCATAAGGTTCTTCCAAATTATCCTCTTTGATAAAACGAATCAATTCTTCTTTTGGCATGTCTTCATCCAAATGATAAAGTAAGATTTGGTTTTCATAGGAATGACGCGGACTTCCATCATCCACATTATACGCTTGTTTGATAATATTGATACTATATACATTCTTCATGTATTTCAACATCCTCTTCTACAAAGCCCTTTTACCCGTAAAACATATTTACATGACTGAAGCCGCACCACCATCAATATTAAGTGCCACACCTGAAATATAAGAAGCTGCATCAGATACTAAGAAAGTAATGGCATTAGCAGCTTCCACCGTTTCACCAATACGACCTAAAGGTGTATTGGCTGATTGACTTTTAGAAAATTCTTCCCAAGTTTGATCAGGAGCATTATCTTGCCAACGTTTTTCGATTTGTTCACTACGCACTAAACCAATAGAAACAGCATTCACACGAATATTATATTGACCTAATTCTTTACTTAATTCCTTTGTTAAGCCAAGACCAGCAGCACGGCTAGTTGACGTTGGTAATGAATTGGCTGGAGGTGTTTTTCCAGCTATAGCGGTTAAATTCACGATAGCACCTGAATTTTGTTTCTTAAAATATGGCAATACTTCACGGGTAAAATTCACTACCCCAAATACTTTAATATTCAAGTCTCTTTGCCATTCAGCATTATCCACTGCATCGAAACTTTGGGCTGATGAGCCACCTGCATTGTTAATTAAAATATCAATACGACCAAATTGATCGATTGTCTCAGTAACTACTCTTTTAGCATCTTCTTCGACAGTTACGTCCCCAACGACATAGTGGACTTTACGGCCAGTAATTTCTTGAATAGCTCTTTGAGCTTCTAAGAGACGATCCTCACGACGGGCAACAATTGTCACGTCAGCCCCCTCGCTAGCTAACGACTTAGCCGTCTCAAATCCGATTCCACGGCTGGCCCCTGTAATAATCGCTACCTTTCCTGATAAACCTAATTCCATCGAAAGACCCCTTTCTAAATTGTATTTCTAAATATATTATAATCGAAATATCCTTAAACCAAAATAAAACCCCTTGTAATCAAAAAGACCATGTCACAATAGACATATATTTTCACTGCCAAATGACTTGTTAGCCGATACCAAATTTGGCATTTTCTAAACGGGCTACATCCATTTTTTTCATTTTAAATAATATATCTAGTACACGTTTCTTTTGTTCTTCAGTGGCTGTTTCCATAATTTGCAAATAAGCTTGTGGTACTACTTGCCAAGAAATACCGTGACTGTCTTTCAACCAACCCATCGCCTCAGATTCTTCGTGGGCAGATAATTTTTCCCAGTAGTAGTCTACTTCAGATTGGGCACCGGCAACAATCAAGAAGGAAATGGCTTCAGTGAATTCTTCATCACTGCCAAAACCGTGGTCCATAAAGACTAATTGTTGGTCGCCAATGTTTAATTCTGCGTAATTCACTTTAGCGCGGTCGTCTTGGGCCTCGCCCTCTTGGTAATAGTTAATCTGTCCTAGTTCACCCTTCTGGAAAATCGCTGCGTAATCTTTTAAAGCTTGTTCCGCTTGGCCACAATACTGCCCTGCGAACAACAACGACACGCGGACCTTATGGTTAGTTGGCACGTCAGGTGCTAGCATAATTTGCCATGATAAACCAAATTGATCTTCTACCCAAGCATAGCGGTCGCTAAACGGGTAAGTATCCAATGGCATCAAGTCTTTACCACCTTCCGCGAGCTTCTTGTATAAAGCATCCACTTCGTCAGGCGTATCTACAGATACCATCAAGGAAAAGGATGGGTTCATCTTAAAATCTGACCCACCATTAAAGGCTACAAAAGCTTGATTTTCAATCGTAAAATCGTAAGCAACAGTTTCACCCTTAGGCATTGGATAGTGGATTTCACGAGTAATCTCACTTTGGTCAAAGACACTCGTATAGAATTTGACCGCTTCTTCAGCCTGGTCATTGAAATATAATTGGATTGCAATTTGTCGCATGTTTATCGCTCCTTCAACATTGGATTCTTCCAATACTTATAAGTAAAGAATAAGCCAAAAATCACTGAATGTCGAATAAAAAAGGCTGTACCTTTTACCAAGAAGCGACGACTGCACCTTTGAAGGTTTCTTCGATAAAGGTCTTCACTTCGTCTGTCTTGTAGTATTCTTCCAGTTGCGTGATGACGGGATCTTCTGCGTCTTCAGTTCGCGATACAACCCAGTTTACCCATGTGGTATCTTCTGGATCTTCCATGGCAATGGCTAATTCTTCAGCTGATAAGCCTGCATCTAGGATGTAGTTTGAGTTGATGCCCGCTGCTGCAACATCCGGTAATTGGGCGATAAATTGAGCTGGGTCACCAGTAATAAAGTTTAAATTCAATGGATTTTCTTCAATATCATCTACAGTAGCGGCAATGCCTAATCCTTCAGGTAAGGTAATCACGCCAGCTCGCTCAAGCACTAAAAGCGCTCGACCTTCTTGAGACGGCGTGTTTGGCACAGCAATGGTGTCGCCTTCTTGCAATTCATCGACAGTGTCGTATTGTTCCGAGTAAATCCCCATTGGAATGGTGATATTTTCAAAGCCTTTGGTTAATTCATAGCCAGTATCTTCGATAACGGTTTCTAAATAAGGGCCTGTTTGAATAGAGTTCAAATCTAATTCACCCTCAGCTAAGGCCGTATTTGGTGTGACGTAATCATTGAAGACGACAATTTCAATTTCTAAGCCATCTTCAGCTGCCTTTTCCTTCACCAATTCAAAAATTTCCTCGTGGGGACCAGCTGTCACCCCAACCGTTAAAACGCCATCTTCTAATAACCCCGACTCTCCAGTTACTTCTGCGTCTGTACTTGCTGATTCGCTCGCTTGGTTGCCACAAGCTCCTAGTAATAAGGTTGTCGTCCCAACTACCGTCAATAACCCTTTAGTCCATGTCTTCATAGTCATTCTCCTCTGTTTGATAAGTAGTATTAAAATTGTTTATACACGCGGGCAATCCGTCTAGCCGCTTCTTGCAAAATAGCTGTATCAGCAATTAAGCCAATTCGGATATAACCCTGTCCTGCAGTACCAAAACCATTACCCGGGGCCACCCCCACATGGCCGTCTTCAGCGATTGCGCGGGCAAAAGTTTCTGCATCCACCCCTTTTGGCGTCTGCATCCATTGGTAAATGGTTCCTTTGGATGGCGTCACTTGAATGCCTTCTTGGTCAAATTCCCGAATGACCGCGTCCCGTCTAGCTTGGTAAGTGGCTTTCATTTTGCCGGTAAAGTCTTGGGCTTCGTCCACTAATAAAGTTGCGACGGCTTCTTGGATAGCCCCGTACATGCCAACTGTCGTATGGTCCTGCAAGCTGTTCAGATAGCCGACTACTTGCGGATTACCGACTGCGAACCCGACTCGCCAACCTGGAATATTATAAAGTTTGGAAAGGGAAAATAGTTCAAGACCAATTGCCTTACCACCTGGGGTTTCAAGAAATGATAGGGGGGTCGCCTGGTCAAAAACATATGGAGCGTAGGCAAAGTCATGAACCACGAAAATCTTGTTGTCATTGGCTACAGCCACTGTGTCCTCGAAAAATGCCGGCGTAGCTAATGCGCCCGTTGGATTGTTGGGGTAATTCAGGTACATAACCTTAGCGCGGTCGCGGTCACCTTGGGTAATCTGATCAAAATCAACCAGATAATTGTTTGCCGCCAGTAGGTCCATAAAAATCGTATCCGCTTGGGTTAAACCAACGGCCGACAGGTAGTCTGGATAGGTAGGATTGGGCAGTAAAATGCCGTCCCCCTTATTGACTAGGACCTGACTCACCTTCATAATGGCCTCTTTAGACCCATGAAATAGGGCTACTTCTGTTTTTGGATCAATGTCTACCCCAAATTGATGGTGGTAAAACTTGGCCACGGCTTCCTTCAGCAGGTCCTCCCCGCGATACGGGCCATACCGGTCATATTGCGGGTTATCAATAGCCGACCGTAACGCCTCCTTCAGTGCTTGTGGTGCCGGTAAATCTGGCGTCCCAACCGCTAAATCAATCACGTCATCATAGCGACTCTTAAGGTCTGAAATCGCTGCTGTTAAACTTGAGAAATACTGACTCGGCAAGGATTGAAAAGTGCTTGAAGGTTGAAATTCAACCATATGCCACCGTCCTTTCTGATAAAAACTATGTGGTCTCTGCAAATGCGTTATAGCCACTTTACCTTTTAATCTCCTCCATATCAATGATTTAAAGATATCGATTTTCGTCATCTTATGAACGTTTATAACTATCACTAATCGTTGAAAAAAGGATTGCAATTTAACATTGCAATCCCCATTTTATTACAGTTATTTCAAACTAACCCACAAGATCATTATTTAATTTTATTAGCGATTTCAGCTACTAAGTCTGCATCTTCAAGACCAGTGACCGTTTGAATAACTTGGTCAAGTGGTTGGTTGGCTAACATTTTTTGTAGTTCTTGGCTTTGTTCATCGTCCGCGTCATTGTATTCAAAGATGTATGCGACAGTTTCAAGTAAAGCGTCGTAAGCTAGACCACGTTCTTTTGCCTCACGAATTGGACGGATAAAGCGTTCGTCGTAACCTAATTTACGAATTGGTGTACGGGCAACACGTGTAATAGCGTCTGAAATGTGGCTGTTTTGGAAACGGCCTACGATTTTGTTGGCATAAGCTGCGTGTGCTTCTTGGTCAAATCCCCATTTCTCAACTAATAAGGCCCCAGTTTCTGCTAGCACTGCTTGTAATTGTTGTAAGACAATGTCGTCTTCTAAGGCCTGGTCAATTGTTTCATATCCAAAGTGTTTACCGGTATAGGCTGTTGTGGCATGCCCAGTATTCACAGAGAATAATTTGCGTTCAATATAAGGAAGTAAATCTTCAACGTATAATACGCCCTCTAGCTTGATTTGAGTCCCTTTCACATTTGTGTGGTCAATTACCCATTCACTGAAAGGTTCAACGGATACAAACAGAGGATCTTCATGACTTTGCATTGGGACAATACGGTCAACTGCTGCATTGGGGAAACCAATATGTTGGTCAACGTAGATACGATCAGCCTCATCGAAATAAGCTGACACTTTCTCATTTAAGAAATCCGTCCCACCAATCATGTTTTCGCAAGCGATAATATCCATTTGACGTGTATCGCCATTCTCCCGACGTAATTTAATGCCATTAGCAATTAATTCAGCAATGTAAGGTAGGATATTGGGTCCGATGGCAGTGGTCACAATATCTGCTTCAGCTACGGCTTGAACTACCGATTCTGGATCCTTACCGTTGTTAATACCGTCAAAACCAGATACGGTCAGACGTTGATGCGCATCATCTGCGTATTCAATTTCATAACTATCACGGTCGTTTAAGGCATCGATTAACGTTTCGTTGATATCGACAAAGGTAATGTCGAACCCGTTCTTATGTAAGATTTCACCTATAAATCCACGACCAATATTACCAGCACCAAAATGTACAGCTTTCATCTACGCTTCAACCTCCTTCAACATATCAATAACTTCTTCAGCCGTTTTAGCATCTCCTAAACGGACAACGTTCGCCACATCTGAACAGTAGACAGCAATTTTAGACAATAAATCCAAGTGATCATCACCAACGCCAGCAATTCCAAAAATAGCCATAGCTAATTTCTCTTCTTTACCGTCGTCAGAAAAGTTAACACCCTTTGGCACTTGCACAAAAGAAATTGCCGTATGGTTGACGTGTTTTTTACTTTCGTCTGTACCATGTGGGATAGCGACAAAATTGCCCATGTATGTAGACACAATGCCTTCACGTTCGATCATCCCCTCTACATACTCAGCATCTACCGCACCATCTTGTACCAATAATTGGCCGGCAGCGCGAATGGCTTCCTTTTTTGTAGTATATGTATTATTCAACTGAATTAACTCTTTTTTCAATTCCATTCAATCACATCCTTCTTTTGCTTGAGCTGAACTGTAAAGTCCAGACTCGGTTTTCTTGTGCTCACCCAGTAGTAAGTTCGCAGCCTTTTTAATTTCACTTGTAACTTAAAATCACGGGCGCTCGCACCCTAGTCGGGTTCGCTCGACCAGCTCAAGTCCACTTCAGACTAAGTTGCACCTCACTGCGTACGGCACTGCCTTAGTCTTCCAGTATTGTTGAGCTAAGCGGTCTCGCTCGCACCCTTTTGTTATTATTCAAATGTTGTGGTTTCTTCTACAAACAATGCACTCAATAGTTGGAATACAATGGCCTTTGTCCCAGTTTTATAGATTTCCGTGTTCAAATCATTGTCAATGATAGAAGACGATATCTTACCTAGCAATAGTTCACTTTCCCTAGATAATGGTTCTGGGGCTAATAATAGCAAGATTCGTTTCAATTCAATAGTCGTCCGGTCCATACCCAATATTTCAAACGATCGGTCTAATTCATATATGGAGAAGAAGGCTTCCTTGACTTGTGGGTTGGTCGAGTGGAATAAGGCAATATTTGAATGCGGAATCCCAATAGGCGCTTCTAGATAGCGCTCAATCACTCGTTTCGTCACTTGGTCAGGATCCTCCACCACCTGGTTAGATAAGCCCTGGATGATTGCTAACAAACTGGCTTCTACTGTTTCCTTAGATTGGACTTGGTGAATATCAAATTTATCGAGAATCTTATTGGCCGTGTTGACCAATTGATAAAGTCGTTCAAACTGCATGTCCGCTGACCCATTTGCCTGTTGACTCGGATGGGTACGCTCTTTTGACTGGGATAAATGTTTAATTTCTTGCCGAATCCCCATAATCTCATCATCCAAAAGTAAGGGCGAAATCACTTGATATGGATAATGAAAGCCTGACAGGAAACTAGTCGATAAAATCAAATCATACTGGTCATATTCTACCTTGGACATCTGCGAAACCTTCACAATATCCACCTGCTTCACTTCTGGAATCTTATTGGAAAAACGGCTCTCCAAGATTTTGCTGGTACCGAACCCGCCAGCACTTAGGATAACAATCTTCAAGTTTCGGGAGATCGGTTGGCGCTCAATAGACGAGGCGTAATGGATAATAATATAAGCCATCTCTTCCTTAGTAAAGGTGACATCCGGAAAGACCTCTTTCAATGATAGGTCCACCGCTTCATGTAAATTAGGGTAACCTGCAATCATTTTATCTAAGATGATATCATCACTGGTAATCGCTTGGTCTAAACGTTTTAAGGCCGCATTTAAATGGGTCAATAAGTCCTCAAACAAGCGATTATCCTGTCTAAAATCATAACCTGTTTTGGTCGAAATTTTTCTAGTCAACTCCGCCACTCGATAGGACAATTCCGTATCAAAGTTGTTGGAGAAGATATTTTGTGGCCGGTTGAAATTCATCCCTTCCAACTGACGCGCAAACATATGGCGTTCATTGAAATCAATGGCCAACTTCATTTCTTTTGCGATAATCTCATACATTTGATGAGACAAGCGGACGAAATGACTCGACTGGTCTTTAGCTAGGATTTCACTATGAATACTATGCCCTTGTTGGATACGGAAAATATTCACTACAAAACTCAGGATAATCGTCTTCAATTGGTTATCTGGTAAGTTGGACAACTTATGGTGAATCAATTCCGACTTAAATATCTGGTGGGCAATTTCATATATCTCACTCGGGATCAACTGGATAAAAAAGGCATCCTCTGAATGAGGCAGTTGCCCTTGTTCAGTCATTTGGTTGAAATAGAGAAAGAAATCAATTTCCTTGATATTGTAATCCAACAAATTGACCATTAATTGTCGGATAACCGTCTCTTCACCCTTCACCTTCAAGTTAGCATGACTAGAACTTTCAATTTGAATATCATATTCACTCAAACTGGCTTTCACATTAGCCATATCCGTATTAAGCGTTCGTACACTGACGGAAAAGTCATAGGCCATGGCTTCAACTGTACCAATCCCTTGACCCGACAAGACCATTAAGGCAATGGCATTTTGTCGTTGGGCCTTGGATAAATCACCATAAGGATGGGCATTGAGTTGGTCTCTCAACGCCGCCTTATCCTCATCACTACCAATTAAGTAATACCCTTCATTTCTTGGCTTGTCTAACCGCAAATTCAACTGTCTGAGCGACTCTTCAATATGGGTAATTTCACGATACACTGTGCGTTTGCTTATATCGAGTTCATCTTGAATGTCTTTTTGGGTCACACCTTTCGGATAAGCCAGCAATAAATTCAAGATACTCTTTTCTCGCTCTGTAAAATACACTTCCATCGCTCCTTAGTCAAACTCTACATGTTTCGATATGACTAATTTACCTTATTTAACAGTTTGTTGTACTGGTTTTGCTCATATAATTTCGAAACTTCTTCAAATTGTGCTTCCGGAGCCACTTCTTTAGCAGGCTGAACCGTTTCTGCATCAACGATAATCAAGGTTTGTGGGTTATTTTGTAACTGTGCAAAAGGTACTGCTTCAGCAACAAGGTCTGAGCCCGCTTTCTTCAATTCATTTCGTAAGTTAGATGCTGCCATGACTGAAGCTGACGGTTTATCTTCATGGAAAGGTACCTGAATTAACTGTACATCTGTATGAACAGCATCTCTTGTAGTGGTTGCTGGACTTTCCGGTGCTGCTGGGCTCGCCTCTTCTTCAGATACTGCCTGCATTTCACCTAAAATTTCATCATAACGGTCACCGTCTAAGAAGTTCCCTACTGATACGTGAGCAGCTAAAGGCGCTTGCCGTTTAGCACGGTCCGTTAACTCTTCTTGTGTGATAACTAAGACGCCCGCTTTATTTTCCAATTTAGAAATGGCGGTATTGGTAATCGACATGTCGTAACCTAATTTTTTCGCTTTTTTACGTAATAGAGAAGCACCCATGGCACTTGATCCCATACCTGCGTCACATGCGAAAATAATGCTGTTGATATCTTCTGGCGCTGGAATTTCAGTTTCTACTGATGCTGAACCAGCGTTTGTATCTTCAGTTGATTGACCCTTTGAATCTGCTTTTGCTGCTTTAGCTGCCGCTTGGCTTTCTTCAAAGTTGTCTTGGTCTTGTTCACGGTCCATTTTAATAATTGGTGCCGCTACTAAGAAGGAAACAAGTGTTGCAACTAATACCCCACCGATAACACCAATGTATGCCCCTGGTGCTGTCATACCGAGGATGGCAATGATTGAACCTGGTGATGATGGACCAGTTAAGGCTGCGTTTAATAGTTGGAAAGTTAATGTACCTGATACCCCACCAGCAATAACTGCTAAGAATAATAAAGGTTTCATCATCACATATGGGAAGTAGATTTCATGAATACCACCTAAGAAGTGAATAATAATCGCACCCGGCGCTGATGATCTTGCTGACCCTTTTCCAAATACGGTAAAGGCTAATAGAATACCTAAACCAGGTCCTGGGTTGGCTTCTAATAGGTAAAGAATTGAACGACCAGTTTCTGTGACCTGTTGTGACCCTAATGGCGTTAAAATACCATGGTTCAATGCGTTATTAAGGAATAGAATTTTGGCTGGCTCGATAAATACATTAGCTAATGGTAGTAATCGTCTTTGAATAATCCAGTCTACACCTGTTGCAAAGATTGTTGTCATCCCTGAAACGAATGGCCCAACTGCATAGAAACCAACTAATACTAATAAGAAACCGATAATCCCGATTGAAAAGTTGTTGACCAACATTTCAAAACCTGACGGGATTTTATCTTGGAATTTTTCATCAAATTTCTTGATGGTCCAACCACCTAAAGGACCTAAAACCATTGCCCCAATAAACATTGGCACTGTTGCTTGACCAGTTACAATTTCTGATGCTCCTACGACCGCACCCATTGTGGCGATGGCACCTGTCACAGCCCCGCGTTGTCCATATACCATGGAACCACCGGTGTAACCGATTAAAATTGGTAGTAGGTAGTCACGCATTGGACCTACTAAGTTTGCTAATGCTTCATTTGGGATCCACCCATCTGGAATGAACAGTGCTGTAATAATCCCCCAAGCAATAAATGCCCCAATATTGGGCATAACCATACTAGATAAATAGGAACCTAATTTTTGAACTGATGCCTTTAAACCTGAATCTTTTGTTTTCTCCGACATAAGTGTTCTCCTCCTTTGTTTAATTCATCTATAATCTTATCCGCAATCGGAAGCGGTTACAATGATTTCAGTATGTAAGTTTGGCACACTTAAGTATGACACTTTTTCTTTGTTCCTCTTTCTACCTTTCTATGATAGACTGACAGTAAAGATCAGATTTTGATCAAAAATTCACATTTTAGGAGGATCATTTATGGATATTAAGGTTTTTGATACCGCAAAAGAAGCATCTAAAGAGGTTTTCCACGAATTTGAGCAGGCATTAGCCAGCGGTGCAACAACTTTTGGTTTAGCAACGGGTTCAACACCAGAAGACTTATATGAATATCTAACGTCTTCTGACTTAGACTTTAGTAACGCAACTGCTTTAAACCTAGATGAGTATTTTGGCTTACCTGCTGATCATCCACAAAGTTACGCGAATTTTATGGACAAGCACCTTTTCAGTAAGAAACCCTTCAAAGAAACTTTCATCCCTAACGGTTTAGCGACAGATGTTGAGGCAGAAATTGCTCGCTACAATGCACTACTAGATGAACATCCAATTGACTTACAAATCCTAGGTATTGGACAAAATGCGCATATTGGTTTCAACGAGCCAGGTGCTTCTCGCCATACAAAAACGCAATTAGTAGACTTAGCAGAAAGTACCATTCAAGCAAATGCTCGTTTCTTCGACTCTGTAGAAGATGTACCAACCAAAGCTTTCTCCATGGGCTTAGCGTCTATCTTGCAAGCTAAACGTATCCTACTACTCGCTTTTGGTGAATCTAAAGCACAAGCAGTTAAGGATATGGTTGAAGGTCCTGTGACTGAAGAGGTGCCTGCAAGTCTGTTACAAGAACATCCTAATGTGACTGTTTACCTAGATAAGGCTGCTGCAAGCCTCTTAAATAAATAGTCACCGAGTTTTACTTATAAATAAACAAATAGCCTATGACAGACTTAGAGTCGGTGTCATGGGCTATTTAATTGTACATTCCTTATTACTACAATCCTTCCTTTAGTCAGTGTATACAACTTTCAATCATTTTGCCTTTCAATGATTCATACTTATACTATACCCTGTGTCTTTTATTTATTGCATCTTCCTTTTACAAAACTTTTGTATGCACATTGAAGATTAATAGAGGAAATCGCATAACGCCTTGTAAGATAATGGTAAATATTTGCAAATCTAATAAGGCGTTGTTATAGTGAATGATATAACTAATAATGAATAGGTCACATAGGAGGAATTTCATATGTCTAACTTAAAAAATCCAAAGGAATTATATCATAAAGACGGATTCCCTAAACAAGACCAAGAGGGACCGGCTCTGCAAAATAAAATGAAACCTGTACCTGACTGTGGTGAAAACACTTATAAAGGTTCAGGGAAACTAAACGGTCGTAATGCGCTAATTACAGGAGGAGATTCAGGTATTGGTCGAGCGGTAGCTATCGCTTTCGCAAGGGAAGGTGCCAATGTGGCTATCCATTTCTTACCAGGCGAAGAATCCGACGCTGAGGAAGTAAAAGAGTTGATTGAAAAAGAAGGTCGTAAAGCACTCTTATTACCCTACGATTTTAAGGAAGAGGGAAATGGCGCTAAAATTGTGTCAGAAACTGTTAAGGCCTTTGGTGCACTAGATATTTTAGTTTTAAATGCGGCGCAACAAATTGCTCATGAGAAGCTTGAAGATCTACCAATGCAACAAGTAAGAGATACCTTCCAAGTAAATATTATCAGTATGTATGAATCAGTGAAAGAAGCTGAAAAATACCTAGAGCCTGGCAGTACAATTGTTACAACTTCTTCCGTGAATTCATTTAATCCTTCTGTTTCTTTCTTTGATTACGCCGTTACTAACGGTGCAATATCAACTTTCACTGCCCTATTATCTGGATACTTTGCACCAAAAGGCATTCGGGTCAATGGTGTAGCACCTGGTCCAGTATGGACACCTTTACAATTAGATGGTGGACAACTAGAAGGTGGACTCGAAAGTTTTGGGCAAGATACTCAACTAGCACGTTCTGGTCAGCCAGCTGAACTTGCACCGACTTATGTCTTACTTGCATCAAATGATTCTTCTTATATCAGTGGAGAAATTATTAAAGTTACAGGTGGTAGCACCATCTCTACTGAATAATCAATGTGCATCATTAAGTGATTATGACAAATAAAAGCTTGAATCTCTTATTATTTATATAATCGACTAAATCGTTGCTAGCCTTAATTAGGTTACTAAACTGAAAGTAACCCACCAATCACATAATAAAATACTGAGCAATATAGTCATTATTCCCTTTCTAAAAAAACGAGCTTCTCCTGGTCTTTGTTCATTTACATGCTAAACGACTGACAAAAAAGCCAAGCAATAGAACAATTGCTTGGCTTTTTCGTATTGGTGGCATTGATTCATAACCAATGTTTCCCCACCCTATTTCTCACATAATGAGACAATCAAACGAGTTAAGTGTTGGTTTGAAATAAAGTTTGATTAAAAGGAAGCTACAAACTTTGTTTTTATCATAAAAGAAACTCACGCGTTTTGAACAAAGATTGATCAAAACATACGGGTTTCATAGTTAAGCAGATTTACTTTTTATAAAAAAGTTTGATTATTTCCATATATCTGTTCAGAATTGAGTCAAAATCCGAAACTAGACAATTTAAAATTAAAACATTTTAGCCTACATTTTATAAGCTATCAAACTTAATTCAAAAATTCCATTACGGTCTTACCAAACCACTCGTTATGGCTTTCTTTAAACTGGTA
Organism: Aerococcus sp. NPDC058936; assembly: GCF_042741995.1. Taxonomy (NCBI): domain Bacteria; kingdom Bacillati; phylum Bacillota; class Bacilli; order Lactobacillales; family Aerococcaceae; genus Aerococcus; species Aerococcus sp. NPDC058936. Next base: position 271,939 of record NZ_JBHYKZ010000002.1, read on the forward strand.
TGTCAACACCTGCCGAAACAATCCCTTTTACTGTCCCGACAGGTGCTTAAATTAATTCAGTCCAACACGTTCAAATATTTCATCTACATTTTTCAGATGGTAGTTATAGTCAAAAGCATCTTCGATATCTTCAGCATTCAGAATGGACATAATCTTCTCGTCCTCTTCAAGCAGTGGTCGGAATGCTGTCTGTTCATCCCAAGCAATGGCAGTTTTGGGCTGAACCAGGTCGTAAGCTTCTTCCCGGCTGAGGCCTTTATCGATCAGCTTCAGCAATACACGCTGGCTGTAGATCAGACCAAGTGTTGCATCCATATTGCGTTTCATGTTCTCAGGGAACACGGTCAGATTGCAGACGATATTGGCAAATCGGTTCAGCATGTAGTTTAGCAGGGTCGTGCTGTCAGGCAAAATAATGCGTTCCGCAGATGAGTGCGAAATATCACGCTCATGCCATAAGCTGACGTTCTCGTAAGCTGTCACCATGTGCCCTCTGATCACACGCGCCAGTCCGGCCATATTCTCAGATCCGATCGGGTTACGTTTGTGAGGCATTGCTGAGGAGCCTTTCTGACCTTTAGCAAAACCTTCTTCCACTTCTCTAGTTTCCGACTTCTGCAGGCCTCTGATTTCGGTCGCAAACTTTTCAACGCTGGTTGCAATAAGGGCAATGGTGCTAATATATTCCGCATGCAGATCGCGTGGCAGAACCTGGGTCGAAATTTCCTGAGGACGCGTTCCCAGTTTATCGCAGACATACTTTTCAACAAATGGCGGGATATTGGCAAACGTTCCAACTGCTCCACTGATTTTTCCGGCTTCTACGCCTTTAGCTGCGTGTTCGAACCGTTCGATGTGGCGTTTCATTTCTGAATACCAGAGCGCCAGCTTCAGACCAAAGGTAGTCGGTTCAGCGTGAACACCGTGCGTGCGTCCCATGGTCACCGTATGCTTATGCTCTTTCGCTTTTTCACCGATAACTTCAAGCAGCTGCTGAAGGTCTTTTCTGAGTACATCATTGACCTGTTTCAGCTGGTAACCGTAAGCTGTATCAACGACATCTGTACTGGTTAATCCGTAGTGGACCCATTTCTTTTCGTCTCCCAACGTTTCAGAAACGGCTCGTGTGAAAGCGACCACGTCATGTTTCGTTTCTTTTTCGATTTCCAGAATACGGGCAATATCAAAAGAGGCATGCGCTCGGATCCTCTGAACGTCTTCTTTAGGAATCTCTCCCAGTTCGGCCCAGGCTTCATCAGCTAGGATCTCAACTTCCAGCCATGACTTGTAGCGGTTCTCCTCTGACCATAATTCTTTCATTTCAGGTCGCGTGTAGCGTTCGATCATTATACCAGTCTCCTAATTCCAGATTTTCGTTTCTTCAATGTCTTTCAGTGTCTTCTCGGTATCAGCCGTCAGTATGGTCACGTGCCCCATCTTTCGCCCGGTCTTGTCTTGTTTTTTATACCCTTAACGGCTTGCTTTCTCTGAGTTTAGCCAGAGTGTTCATATAGTCTGTTTCATAGTCATATAAAGGTGTCGGGTAGTCTCCAGTAAAGTAAGACATACACAGACCATTATGTGGCGCATCGAACTTCAGTCCGATCGAGTCCACTGTCCCTTCGACACTTAAAAATGACAGACTGTCTGCACCGATTTTCTCTCGGATTTCTTCCACTGAATAATCTGCAGCAATCAGTTCTTTCTGGTTCTGAATATCGATTCCGTAGAAACATGGGTATTTCAAAGGTGGAGATGAAATGCGGACATGTACCTCCGCTGCTCCAGCTTCTTTCAATAACTGAACGATGCGTCGGCTAGTCGTGCCGCGAACGATGGAATCATCCACCATGATCACTTTCTTACCGGCCACCACACCTCGAACAGCAGAGAGTTTCATTCTTACACCTTGTTCTCTCAGTTCCTGAGTCGGCTGGATGAATGTGCGTGCAACATACTGGTTCTTGACTAGTCCCATTTCATAAGGGATCCCACTCGCTTCTGCATACCCGCTAGCTGCGGACAAAGATGAGTTAGGGACACCGATAACCATATCTGCATCGACCGGTGCTTCTTCAGCCAGACGTTTGCCCATATTCTTACGTGCAGTATGGACATTGACTCCAGCAATATTTGAATCCGGGCGAGCAAAGTAGATAAATTCCATGGAGCAGATCTGAAGCAGTGTCTGGTCAGTATAGGTTTCGATTCGGTAACCCGAATCATCGATAATAACCAGTTCACCCGGCTGAACGGCACGGACAAATTCTGCTCCGACAACATCAAGGGCACAGGTTTCACTTGCAAGTACGTAGGCACCATTTTCCATCTGTCCAATGGATAAAGGACGGAAACCGTTCGGATCCAGTGCACCGATCAATGCATCAGGCGTCAGCATGACATAAGCAAACGCACCTTTTACGGTATTCAGACTTTCTTTGATTCGGTCGATCAGTGTATCCTGCTTGCTTTTACGGATCAGGTGCATCAGGATTTCAGTATCCGAGTTTGAATGAAAAATCGCCCCAGCCTGCTCGAGTTCCTGGCGCAGACTCACTGCATTGATCAAATTCCCATTATGGGCCAGCGCCAGCTCCTCATCGTGAAACTTGAACAGGAACGGTTGAATGTTTAAGATACTGTTGCTACCGGCAGTGCTGTAACGGACATGTCCAATCCCAGCTTCTCCCGACAGGCGGATCAGTTCACGTTCATCTTTAAACACTTCAGATAAAAGTCCCAAGTCACGGTGTCCTTTCAGACGCCCATTGCGATTGGTCACAATCCCTGCGCCTTCCTGACCGCGGTGCTGCAGGCTATGCAGACCGAAAAAATTCAGCTGAGCTGCATCCGGGTGTCCCCACACACCGAATACGCCACATTCTTCATTTAAGCTTTTGATTTCAGCAACCAAGGAATGGCTCCTTCCCATAAGTCTTTCAATTCTTTAACATCAATAGTCAGCTCTTCCGTCTGCGTACGGATTTCAGCGATTCGTGTATCTTTTACTTCACCGATTTCAACGGCATCTTGTCCAAATACTTCTTTGACTGCTTCGGCGTTTTCAGGTCTGACAGATAGAACAAAACGGGACGGCGATTCTGAAAACAGCCACTCTGACGGCATATCTAGTGTCGCAGACAGCCCCAGCTCATTCCCAAAGGCTGATTCAATCAGCGCCACGGCCAGTCCACCTTCAGAACAGTCATGTGCACTTTGAATAAGTCCTTCACGAATCGCCTGCAGAACTTTATCCTGAATCATTTTTTCTTTATCTATATCAAAATCGAAAAGCTCTCCTTCGATTCTCCCCAGTTGCATTTTCTGCAGTTCAGATCCGTTAAAGTCAGCTTCTGTTTCCCCAATGACGAAAATTTTATCCCCAGCCTGTTTAAATTCTGATGTTGTCACATGATCTAGATCCTTGACCAGTCCGACCATGCCAATCATAGGTGTCGGATAGATCGCTTCCCCATTTGTTTCGTTGTATAGCGATACGTTTCCTGAAATGACAGGTGTATTTAATGTCGTACAGGCTTTGGCAATCCCATCCGCGGATGTCCACAGCTCCCAGAACACTTCAGGCTTATCGGGATTCCCGTAGTTCAGACAGTCCGTTATTGCCAGTGGCTCGCCCCCGCTTGCCACGATATTTCTTGCAGCTTCTGCTACAGCCATCTGTCCACCTTTCTCCGGATCGAGATAAAGGTAGCGGGCATTACAGTCAGTCGTCATGGCAAGCGCCTTGCGGGTCCCTCTGATGCGCAGAACTGCCGCATCGCTTCCTGGACCGACCACGGTGTTTGTTCTGACCATTGAATCATATGTTTCAAAAATCGATTTTTTTGAAGCAACTGTAGGCTGCTGCATGAGTTGTTTCAATGTTTCTTCTGTATCAGTGATGTCCGGTTTATATGGATCAAGCTTTTTAAATGCCTGAATACGTTCCGGCTCAGTGTATGGTTTATGATAGACAGGTGCTTCTTCCGCCAATGCGTCTACCGGTAAGTCAGCGACCAGTCTTCCTTCATGGTACAGACGATACTGCCCGTCACCAGTCACTTCTCCAATAGTTACTGCATCCAGTTCATAACGTGAGAACAGCTCTTTAACACGATCTTCAAAGCCTTTCGTCACACAGATCAGCATCCGTTCCTGAGACTCCGAGAGCATCATTTCATAGGGCGTCATGCCTGCTTCACGTTGCGGCACATCGTCCAGATTAAGGATCAGTCCACTTCCCGCTTTTGATGCCATTTCTGAACTGGATGAGACCAGTCCCGCGGCTCCCATATCCTGGATACCGACGAGAATATCGCTGTGGTCCTGGATCAGTTCCAGGCATGCTTCCATCAGAAGTTTTTCCATAAACGGATCGCCAACTTGTACAGCTGAACGCTCAGCCTCTTCTTCATCACTGAATTCTTCCGAAGCAAAGGTTGCGCCGTGAATGCCGTCACGACCTGTTTTGGCTCCGACATACATGATCGTATTACCGATCCCTTTAGCCTGGCCTTTTTGAATATCCTCATGGTCGATCAGACCGACACACATGGCATTAACCAGCGGGTTCCCTCTGTAGACGGGATCAAAGGCAATTTCTCCGCCGACTGTCGGAATCCCGATACAGTTGCCGTAGCCGCCGATTCCTGCCACGACTTCTTCAAGCAGATACTTTGTCCGTTCGTTGTCGAGTTCACCGAACCGTAAAGAATCCAGCATCGCAATCGGACGGGCACCCATACTGAAAATATCACGAATGATGCCTCCGACACCTGTCGCCGCCCCTTCATAAGGTTCAACAGCGGATGGATGGTTATGACTTTCCGCTTTAAACACAACGGCCTGACCGTCTCCAATATCAACGATTCCGGCACCCTCACCAGGACCTTGAAGCACTTGAGGCCCCTCTGTCGGGAATTTTCTCAACACCGGTTTGGAGTTTTTATACGAGCAGTGCTCGCTCCACATAACTGAAAACAGGCCAGTTTCCGTATAGTTAGGCAGTCGTTTGATTATGTCCTCGGAAATCATGCGGTATTCTTCATCCGTCAGTCCCCACTGAGCATAGATTTTCTGATCTCTGATCTGTTCGGCCGTCGGTTCATGTAATGTCTTCATACCTCTGCAGTCTCCTTTATAAAGTTCTTGACCATCGATTCGAAAAAGCGCAGCCCGTCACTTGAGCCTAAAAGATCTTCGACTGCCCGCTCAGGATGCGGCATCATACCCAGAACATTGCCTTGTTTGTTTATAATCCCTGCGATATTTTCAACTGAGCCGTTCGGATTGTCTGACGCATAGGTGAATACGATCTGATTGTTGGCTTTCAGTTCCGCAAGTGTCTCTTCATCACAGTAATAATTCCCTTCGCCATGAGCGACGGGTATGGTGAGGAGTTCCTGCTTGTCATATTCAGAGGTAAATTTCGTCCGGTTATTGACCACTTCCAGTTCCACTGTCTTACAGATAAAATGAAGGTTTTCGTTACGCTGCAAAGCCCCAGGCAGAAGTCCTGCTTCAACTAAAATCTGGAATCCGTTGCAGGTACCAAAGACTGGCTTGCCTTCCTCTGCAAAGCGAGTCACTTCACTCATCACATTTGAAAAGCGGGAGATGGCACCACTTCTTAAGTAATCACCATACGAAAAACCTCCAGGAAGCAGGACACCATCAAAGCCGTCCAGACTTTCTGCAGTGTGAGGCACGTATTCAGCTTCTTCTCCTACACCGTCTCTGATTGCATGAAGCAGATCGACATCGCAATTGGAACCTGGAAACTGGATCACTGCAAATCTCATGCTTAGACCGTCTCCTTTACTCGTTCGATTTCATAGCGATAGCTTTCCATCACGACATTTGCCAGAAGCTTGTCGCAGATCGTTTCAATGACTTCTTCAACTGAACGGTCGGCAGTATCTGACACTTTGATTTCAAAATACTTCCCGATACGAATATCTTCAATTTCATCGAAGCCCATACGGTGAACGGCTCCTCTTACCGCTTCTCCCTGAGGATCCAGAATTGATTCTTTATAGGTTACATATACTTTTACGTTATACATGAATCACTTCTCCTTTTGATCTCTCGTCAGACGGTCGAGTACTTCCTGATATAGTGGGATAATGTCGCCGAGATCCTGTCTGAAGACATCCTTATCCAGACGATCGTTCGTCTTTTCATCCCATAGACGGCATGTGTCCGGTGAAATTTCATCTGCCAGAACGATTTGTTCTTTCGCAGCCTTTCCAAATTCCAGCTTGAAGTCGATCAATCTGATGCCGGCCTCACTGTAAATCTCAATCAGCGACTGGTTAATGTTGTGAGCCTGTCTTTTAATTTCGTCAATTTCTTTCTGGTCAGCCAGATTAAGTGCAAGCACATGATCATCATTAATGAGCGGATCGTTCAGTCCGTCATCCTTGAGGTAAAATTCCAGAACCGGAAAGGCCAGCTCCGTCCCCTCGTCTACACCGAGGCGTCTGGAAAAGCTTCCAGCAGCGACATTTCTGACGACAACCTCAAGATCGAACATATCCACTTTTTCAATCAGCTGATCCGTTTCAGACACTTCCATGATGAAGTGACTTGGAATATCCTTCTCCTTCAGCTTTTTGAAGATCATGCTGGTAATCTGGTTATTCAGCTGCCCTTTACCGGCTATGGCTTCTTTCTTGGCTCCATTCCCAGCTGTGGCCTGATCTTTATACGTGACCCAAAGGATGTTGGGTTCACTGGTCTCATATAATTGTTTTGCCTTGCCTTCATATAACAGGTCTCTCTTTATCAACTGAATACCCCTTTCAGAACTTGGTTAAACACGAACATTAAACACATCTATACTTTCAATCGTTCTAATTTATCGATATAGCCTTATCATAGATTGTCTAAGGAATAGAGTCAACCTTTAAGCGTATATTTATGAGTGAAATTTTGTATAATGTTCATGTTTCATGTTTATAAAGCTGAATTTACAGATTAAAATATTCTTATGTTCTGTAATTAACGAACATTGCTGACTATTTATCCTTGAATAGTGATTTTAAGATCAGAGTTCGTAAAACTATTCACAAGAGGCTGGGACAAAAAAGGCTTAGTTAACTAAATAAAGAGAGGAAAAAGATTTCACTTCGAAATCTTTTTCCTCTCTTTTAATTTATCATTCTCTTTTGGACTTTTATGATGTTATTAGCCATTAATACTAGACCAATATCTGTTTTTACTTTATCTTTTCCTCTTAAATGAGTCCTTCGGAATCCTAAGTTTTGTTTAATCTGTCCGAAGACCGGCTCAACATCAATTTTTCTACATGCGAAAAGAGCTGAGCCATCTTCAGATAATAGCTTAGCTGATTCATTTTCTTTTAAATACTGATATTTTCTATTAAAAGAAAATGACTTTTGTGGTGCGGTTTCTCTATTGACTGGATAATACATTTCTTTTTCTAAGCGATATCCAGTTGTTGTTTTTGGATGATAAACATGATGAAAATGATACTGTGTACCATCAGGGTGAATAAAGATTTGATTTTCCGCATCATAGTCCCAATTATTTAAATTCTTACTTGATTTCTGAAATTTCTTCGTCTGTTCCTTATCAAACATATTGTATTTGATGAGATGATTAATCCCTAGATTGTCCAACGTTTCTAAGTTTTCCTGGCTTCCATATCCAGCATCAGCTACGACGATTTTAGGTAAAGTAGGCATACTTTCAATAAATGGTAATAGTGTACGTGTATCCGTAGGATTTGGAAAAATATTATAGGCTATAACAAATTGATTTTCAGTTGCTATTTGAAGATTATAACCTGGTTTAAGTTGACCATTTAACATCGGATCTTCTTTCATTCGCATGAACGTTGCATCTGTATCTGTTTTTGAAAAACTATTTCTACCTTCAAATGTTCTATAGGTTCTTTTACAAATAGTGTTGGTAAATAATTTCAAATATCGCGAATACGTTATTTAGTATTTATTAATATGTAAATGAGCTTCAAAGAGAAAAGCTATACACGATTATGTGTATGGCTTTTTTTGCCTTAGGCAAGAAGATTATTATGTTGTAGCAACAAGAACTACGAAAATAGTAATAGTTTGGCAGGCCTTAGCTTGCCATTGCTTCATAAGTGGATGGTGCTGGGTTTGAAGGTTTGTATTTTAGTTTGAATTGGACTAGTATTCTAGCGCGTAAATTAAAGAAATTAGCATATCCGAAACCAGTACGCTTAATTAATTTAATCTTATTATTAATACCTTCGGTAGGTCCGTTTAAGACGGTATAAGTTAATGAATTATGGATATATGGTAAAAACTTCTGTAAAGTTCTGATAGTTCTTCTCGCACGTCGAGGCAAGGTTATTTTCCTTGTGCTCTTCAATATTTCATCAAATAGCTCAATGTTATGCGTAGAAATTGCGTACTTAAGCTCATTCATTAGAGTATATGTTACTAATAAATCCGGCGAAATATTCAATAGGAAATCAACAATGCGCTGTTCCGAAATTTCTTCACCAAATTGGCGGACATAATATGTATCAGTGAAATTTAAGTCTTCAGCATTTTTTAGCAACAACTTCCATTGTTTTTTAAGTTTTCTGTAGTCAGATGGTCGGCTATTTTTCACGATATTCATAGCTTTAATACGAACAGAATTAATTGTCTCATTTAGTAACTTCACGATATGGAATCGATCAATTACAATCTTAGCATTCGGAAAACTAGTACGTATTACTTCAAGATAGGGTGTATACAAATCGATAGAAACAGTTTTCACACTTCTTCTAGCAGCCCAAGTAAAGGAAGCAAAGTAATCGATTAGTAGATTTAAATTCATCTATACCAAGGTTACTAGGCAGATAGTTTCCTTTTGGTGATAGTCCTTTACCAGCTTTCAGTAGAATCCTAGCGACTGTTGGAGACGACACGTGATATCGTTTAGCGATTAATCGCATGGATTGTGTTTCAATTAATTCTGAACTTATCTGACTTTTTATTGAGTTTGAGATACAGCAGTATTTCTGTACTATCGGTGTTTCAGCGATAAAGGTTTGCGCGCAATGTTTACAATAAAATCGTTGCTTCTTCAGTTTTAGCAATATCAGATTTGAAACTGAATTAGGTAATCTTATAATTGTAGGCTTAAACCCATGTTTAATCAGATCATGGCTTCCTGTATTCTTTACACCACATTGGATACAAGCCTTAGGCTTGTAGGTTAAGACGCCTTCAACGACTATATAATTCACATCTTGATACTTTTCAGTTGGAAGCAGAGTCATTCCCTCTGGTACACCAATTTGAATATTATTGTCGAGAATTCCGCAAAGTTGTTTTATAATAGTTATATGGGACATGAATTTTCCTTCTTTCAGTATTCGTCGAGGTTTACTTGAAATAAGGATATCATGTCCTTTTTTTGCGTACACAAAAATAGTGCCGATGAGACTCAATTGAATCTCACCAACACTATTTATTATAGAACCGCTTTAATCAAACTTTGTTTTAAATGAACGAACTTTATTATAAATGATCAATCTTTTTTATAAAACTACAAAAATGTAATTTGTGATAAGGTTTACTATTCTACTGTTACTGACTTCGCTAGATTACGTGGCTTATCTACATCTAAACCGCGGTCTAATGACGCATAGTATGCAAGTAATTGCGTTGGAATGACTGACACAAGTGCAGATAACAATGGTTCTACTGATGGGATGACAATATCGTCCCCTTCACGGTCTAAACCTTCCATAGAGATGATTAATGTATTCGCTCCACGAGAACGAACTTCTTCAATATTACCACGAGAGTGAGCAGCGGTATTTTCTTGAGTGATTACACCGACCACTGGTGTACCATCTTCGATAAGTGAGATTGTACCATGTTTCAATTCACCTGAAGCGAAACCTTCAGCTTGAATATATGAAATTTCTTTTATTTTCAAGGCAGCTTCACGACTTACTTCGTAGTCAATTCCACGACCGATGTAGAAGGCAGATGCCTTGTCAGTGAATAACTCAGTTGCTAATTCATGAATTTCATCTTTATCATCGATCATTACTTGAATAGCGTTGGCGATGATTGATAGTTCATGTTCCATATCAAATTGTGCTTCGAATCCTAAGTCACGACGTAAAGCTTCAGCTAATACAGCCATTACTGCGATTTGACCAGTGTATGCTTTAGTAGATGCTACAGCGATTTCTGGACCTGCATGTAATAATAATGTGTAGTCAGCTTCACGTGATAAAGTAGAACCTTTCACGTTTGTGATTGTTAATGACTTGTAGCCTAATTTGTTGGTTTGAACCAATACTTGACGACTATCGGCAGTTTCACCAGATTGTGTTAAGTAGATGAAGAATGGTTTTTCACTCAATACAGGCATGTTGTAAGCAAATTCAGATGCTACATGAACTTCAACTGGAATGTTAACCATTTTTTCGATGATGTTTTTACCAACTAAACCTGCATGCATTGAAGTACCAGCACCGATGATGTAGATACGGTCGCTAGCGTTAATCGCATCGATAATTTCCTGGTCAACTGTTAATTCGTTGTTATCATCAGAGTACTCTTGGATAATACGACGCATTACAGCTGGTTGCTCATCAATTTCTTTAATCATGTAGTAAGGGTATGTCCCTTTATCTAAGTCGTTGGCATCTAATTGTGCTGTATATGGTGCACGTTCGATTGTTTCGCCAGCTAAGTTTTTAATAGTAACGTTTTCTTCAGTTAAGATAACCATTTCACCGTCATGAATTTCAACGTATTGGTCAGTTAAATCGATTGATGCCATTGCATCAGAAACGATTGTGTTGAAGTCAGTTCCTTTACCGATTAATAAAGGTGATTTGTTTTTCGCTGCAAAAACAACACCTGGTTGTTCTGAGTCGATTAATGCAAATGCATATGAACCTTCAATCACGTTTAAGGCTTTTAAAAATGCAGTTTCTGCATCTAAGCCTTCTGTTAATGCGAAGTGCTCAACTAAGTTTACAGCAACTTCTGTATCTGTATCTGAGTGGAAAGTCACGTCAGATAAGAAATCTTCTTTCATTTCACGGTAGTTTTCAATAACACCGTTATGTACTAATGTGAAACGGCCTGTTGATGATTGATGTGGATGGGCGTTACGAACGCTTGGTTCCCCGTGTGTTGCCCAACGTGTATGTCCAATACCTGTGTGGGCATCTAATGACATGTCCACTTCACTTTGTAGTTTAGCGATACGTCCTTCTTCTCTGAATAAATGACCGTTTTGACCATTTCCATCGACAACGTATACACCCGCTGAATCATATCCACGATACTCTAAACGCTCTAAACCGTTTAATAATACCTCTTGAGCTGATCCATTTCCAATATAACCTACAATACCACACATGTTGCAGTTTCCTCCTAATTAGGCGACATAAAATTAGACCCTATTCAGATAGGTGTCTTATCGCATTTTTTTATTTGGCTACTACGTACGTGGCGGTAATTTGATAAGGCAAGATGATGGTCTAGATCATTGATTGCCTTACTTTTTTCCCACCTGTGGATTGTACAACCCCTGAATCATCCGCCGAACATTTCGATCAATTCAGTCCTCGTCACTTGCTAAGCAAGCCTGGCGCTATCTCAAAAATTACGTTTGAGATTTTATTAAAAGTAATAGCTCTTTACATTCTATAAATACAAAAACTTATTGTCAACCTTTTTAGCTGTTCGTGGCCATAATTTAACCTTCTCTTAAGAAGATATATAGGTTATCCGCTAACTAGATTGCGTGCATAAAAAAAGAGTCAGGAAAAACCTGACTCTTTTGTTTGTATTTTAAATAACGGTTTCTATATAGAAGAAACTTTATCTTAGTACCAACCGTTAGCGTTCCAGAATGCTAAAGCAGCTTCCCATGAACCGTAACGTTCAGCAACATATTTGTCAGCTGCAGCTTCTTGTTCCGCTGGAGATGCACCGTAAGCTACTAATGTTGGGTTCAATTGATAACGACCGTAGTAACCACCCGCAGCGTTGTAAGCTGTGTAAGATCCACCTGACTCACGTTGAGCGATGATTTCTTTAGCTGAATTGCTAGAGTATGAAGTAGTTGAAGCAGTTGTTTCAGCTGCTGGTGCTTCGTATGTAGTTTCTTCTGCTACATAAGTTTCTTCAGCTGGCGCTTCGTAAGTTGTTTCAGTTACTTCTTCTTCAGCTACATCGTAAGTAGTTGTTTCTTCTGATGCAGAGTCTTCTACTGTCACTTCGTTAACTTCACCAGTAGTTTCATCTTTAGTGAATGAAAGTTTAGTACCTGGGAAGATTACGTTTGCGTTTTGGATGTCGTTAATTGCAACTAAAGCATCTACACTTACGTCAGATGCTTTAGCGATAGCTGCTAAAGTATCACCGTATTGGATAGTGTATGAAGTAGTTGTGTCGTCTGTAGCTTCTAAATCAGCTGAAACTTCAGCAACTGTACGAGCAGACCAAGTAGCTGCTTCTACGTTATTGTTGTTTGTAGCAGCGAATAAACCTGCTAATGCAAATGACGTACCTAAGATAATTTTGTTCAATTTCATGTATAAATACTCTCCTTATAAGAATACTGCTTGTTAATTTTATTTTTTAAGTTGTCTGCTGCCATCAAGTGGATGACCCGCTATTTACCGCATCTTTATCGTGCGACTATATTCTAGATAAAGAACACCTGTCTCATCTACAAGCAATATCTTAACACGGGCCTTTTTTTAAGTCATGTAAATCAGGCATCTGTTAAAGCCTCTTAACCGCCTTGACATTAAATCCGGGGTTTTTGAAAACCTTATGTAAATTTGTAACAGCTTTGTAACATTATAAAGCTAAAACTATATATATAAAGTGATAATCACAATTATTCTCACAAATGATGTCATATTACCGGAAAATTAGGCGTTTTTATTATGAATTAAATAAACAAAGTCCCTAACAAAGTCTTTATATAAGTGTTTTAAATTCATGTCAAATCGCAATAATTCTGTAACATGACATATTATAATTGCAAAATATTCTTTTTAAATGTCTAATAATACAAATATTCAGATAAGCTATCGGGTATTTACTTATTTAAAAGCAATAAAAAAGACCAGGCTCTCGCCTAGTCCTCTTGGTTTATATTACTGGGATAGCTGGATTCGAACCAACGCATGACAGAGTCAAAGTCTGTTGCCTTACCGCTTGGCTATATCCCAATGTAATGGAGGGAGAAGGATTTGAACCTTCGAACCCGAAGGAACGGATTTACAGTCCGCTGCGTTTGGCCACTTCGCTATCCCTCCATATGGTGATATTCTTGAGATTTTTTTGCCTCAAAAATATCGTACTTGATTAGTATAGCATCAGAAATTATAGATTTCAACAGTTTGTCCAAAAGTTTTTTGAAAAAATTTTTTGGACATATTTTGCCGCCCTTTTCTCTCAACTTTCTTTACGCTTATCATATAGAAGAAAGATACTTTTGAGTGACTGAATTTCCAATTCATTTAGTTGGCGATAATCCCCTTCCGCTAGGCCGTCAATTCTTAAATCGCCAATTGCTTGTCGGTATAAGTCCGTGACTTTTACCCCGCAAGCAAGGAACATTTTCTTCACTTGGTGGCGACGTCCCTCTGAAATCGTGACTAAACCAGTTGAGGATTGCGGGCTTGCCGAAATGATTTCAAGTCTTGCTGCTTTACAGATCGTCCCATCCTGAAAAATGACACCAGCCTGAAATTGTGCGACCATTTTGCCATCAATAAGGCCATTCACAGTGACGCGGTAGGTTTTTGGAATATCAAATTTGGGTTGTTGGAAGATGTAATGGAGCTGGCCATTATTGGTGACGAAGACGAGTCCATGGGCATCGCGATCTAGACGGCCGGTAATTGCTAAATCACCAGGATTATCTGCTGGTTGAATCAGGTCAATGACCGTTGGGTGGGTCTGGTCTTTATTGGCTGACAGGTAACCCTTGGGTTTATGGACCAAGTAATAGGTATGGCCAAAATGGCGATCAATTACTACTTGGTCGACGGCAATCTCTTGCCAGCTGGGATCAACAACGGTGGCGAATTGTGTGACAACTTGGCCATCAACGGTGACATGGCCATCTTTCAATAGGCGTTTGCAGGCCTTTCGGGTCACTTGCCCGGCATCCATAATCAATTGTCCAAGTAACATGGGTAAGCTCCTTTCTTTAAAATAGTTCTTTCTATCAGTATAAACATTTTTGGGAAATGTGTCTTAAGTTTCTATCGACAAAAGGCTGATATGGTATACTTTATAGTGAAAAACTTAGAATGGAGGATAGACGCATGCAAATAGATTGGTCTAGTATTATTTCCTGGACGAATGCTTTCAATCTAATTGATATTTTGATTGTTTGGTTGTTTATCTACCAGCTTTTGAAGATTCTAAAGAATACGAAAGCCTTTAATATTTTGAACGGGGTTTTCATCTTCTTGCTGATTAAAATTATTTCCACCCTCTTCCAGTTGAAGACGGTAGATTGGATCATGAACAATATTATCCAATGGTCTGTCGTTGGGGCGATTGTCATATTCCAACCTGAAATCAGACGAGGATTAGATCATTTAGGACAACAATTCTTTGCTGGTAAACGTGAAGCCGGGGCCCGCAATCCAAACGAAAAAATGGTGCGCGATTTAGTTGAAGCTTGCGAGTACATGGGTAAACGACGGATCGGTGCTTTGATTTCCCTACAACGTTCGCAACCCTTAAATGAATACGTAGCTACTGGAATTAGATTAAATTCAGCCATATCATCTCAATTATTGATTAACATTTTCATCCCAAATACGCCCCTACATGATGGTGCCGTGATTATTCAAGATTTAGAAATTGCTTCTGCCGCTTCTTACCTGCCACTTTCAGAAAACTCGGAGATTCCTAAAGAATTAGGGACTAGACACCGGGCTGCTGTCGGCTTAAGTGAAGTAACAGATGCCATCACTATCGTCGTCTCAGAAGAAACAGGTGGTATTTCAATTACTGAACGTGGCGAGATTACCCGCGACCTTAGTCAAGATGAGTTGTACACCATTCTAGCGGACAATTTCATCAACACTACTGATGAGGAAGCGAATGATAACTTCTTAACTAACTGGTTTAACCAATTAACAGGAGGTGGCAAGTCAGATGATCAATAAGTTTTATAACAATCGAATTGCCCTGTTAATTTTATCGCTCTTCTTATCTATCTTAATGTTTGTATATGTGAAGGCTGAGCAGTATTCGGAAAACCCAGTGAGTTTCTTCCAAAATGTCAGCGAAGCGACAACGGAAACGATTTATAACGTGCCTGTTTATATAGATGGAAACGTGGATGCGTATTACATCACTGGTCTACCAGATGCCGTTTCTGTCAGCTTATCGGGACCAAAAAACTTAATTGAACAAACACTTGAAGCCGATGACTTCCGCGTCATCACAGAAGACTTAACCGATCTAGGTGAAGGTTCTCATTACATCCAATTACAATTGGATAATGTTTCAGAAGCCGTGTCTTATGAGATTTCACCTTCAAGCGTCAATATTTCAATTGATTCGCTACAAACAACTGAATATCCAGTCCAAGTGGAAATGTCTAATGAATCTGCAGTTGCGGATGGTTACGAAATTACAGATGTGTCTTTAAGCCAAGACTCTGTCACCTTAACTGGTTCGACATCTGACATTGAAAGCGTGAGCAAAGTTTATACAGTCGTCAATATTCCAGATAACTTATCTGAAGACTACACCACAACCGCCACTGTCATTACAGAAAATGCGGAGGGGGATATCTTGAATATCAACACCGACCCAAGTGAGGTTGACGTGACCGTTCAAGTTTCGCCTGAAGGTGTATCGGTCCCTATTGTGGCCAATATCACCAACGAACGCGAAGGCTACACCTATGAAGCAACGATTTTAGACAGCCAAAACGCGACTTTATCTGGTGACTACGATACCATCAATAACACTGAAAGCGTGTCTGCAACCGTTGATGTATCAGGAATTACAACAACAACTACTATAGACGCGCCCATTGTCCTACCTGATGGTGTAACGAGTTCAGACCCTTCAAGCGTTCGGGTCCAAGTGGTGCCAACCGCTACCGAGTCTTCGTCTTCGTCATCATCTAGCGCGTCATCTAGTGCCTCATCAGAAAGCGATGAGGATAGCATCAGCTCAGACACCGCATCAAGCGAGTCTAGCGAAGAAAGTGCTACGAGTAGCGAAAGCGGCACTAGCGGAAATGAATCCACTATTGAAGAAGATACGACAAATGATAGCGACAGCACCAGTTCAAGCACAAGCGAAGTTGGCGTAACGACTGGCGTCAGTAACAACTTACAAAATGGCAACAGCAATGTCCAAGCCGACCAAATCAATTCAACAAGCTCAGAAAGCGTCTCTAGCTCTTCTAGCGCAAATATCGTTAACGGAATACTTGCTTTTTTAGCTAGTTTTTCCTAGTATTAACCAGTGTAATCTAGACTGCCATTTTTCAAGGCAAGAAACATATCTATAATTTTTAATTATGAATCAGTAAATGTTATACTATAACGAAATCGACGACAAAATCGATATTCACTTTCGAAAACAAAGGAGTAAATTATGAGAAAATATTTTGGTACTGATGGGGTTCGCGGTTTAGCGAATGAAGAATTAACACCAGAATTAGCATTTAAATTGGGTCGTTTTGGTGGTCACGTGTTAATGCAACATGCACCAGAAGGAATGGAACATCCGCGTGTTCTAGTTGCCCGCGATACACGTATCTCAGGTCAATTATTAGAGCAAGCCTTAACTGCTGGTTTATTATCAGTAGGGATTGAAGTGCAACAATTAGGCGTTATTACAACTCCAGCTGTATCTTATTTAACTCGTACTACCGGTGCAACTGCTGGTGTCATGATTTCAGCAAGCCATAATCCTGCCCCAGATAACGGGATTAAATTCTTTGGTTCTGACGGCTTCAAATTGTCTGACGCTCAAGAAGAAGAAATCGAAGCCTTATTAGACCAAGAAGAAGATACGTTACCACGTCCATCAGCTGAAGGTTTAGGGACAGTGATTGCTAACCCAGGTGCAGTTGGTAAATACTTAGAATTCCTAGCGTCAACAATTTCTGGTGATTTATCAGGTATTAAAGTAGCCGTTGACGGCGCGAACGGTGCCACTTCACCATTAGTTAACCGTTTATTCGCTGACTTAGGTACTGACTTTACAACAATGGCGACTTCTCCAGACGGTATCAACATCAACGAAGGTGTTGGTTCAACACATACAGAGAAATTACAAGCCCTTGTAATAGAAACAGGCGCTGATGTTGGTGTGGCCTTCGATGGTGATGGCGACCGCTGTTTAGCAGTTGACGAAGAAGGTAACCTAGTAGACGGTGACCAAATGATGTTCATCTGTGGTAAATACTTAAACGAACGTGGTAAATTAAACGACAACACAATTGTGTCAACTGTAATGTCTAACTTAGGTTTCCACAAAGCAGTTGAAGAAGCCGGCATGAAAGCACCACAAACTAAAGTTGGTGACCGTTATGTAGTTGAAGAAATGCGTGAGCACGGATACAACCTTGGTGGAGAACAATCAGGTCATATCATCTTCATGGACTACAACAACACTGGTGACGGCCTTTTATCAGCAGTACAATTACTACACGTATTAAAAACTTCCGGTAAAAAATTATCTGAATTAGCTGGTGAAATGAAAACTTACCCACAAGAATTAATCAATGTGCGTGTAACACGTGAAGGTAAAACAGAAGCCATGAATTCAGCAACTGTACAACAAGTTATTGATGAAGTGAACACAGAGATGGCTGGCAATGGCCGTATCTTAGTACGCCCATCTGGAACAGAAAATCTATTACGTGTTATGGTAGAAGCCCAAACAGACGAAAAAGCATACAACTATGCAAAACGAATCGTAGATCAAGTAAGCAAAGAATTCGGCGTAGAGTAAAATAGGATGTGAACTTTGGCGTTTAGGCAAGTAACACTGGAAGAATAGTGCCGTATCACAGACAGTGTGATGCAAACTATTCTGAAGAGGATACTTGACTGCCAAAGTGAGCTCAACTAAAGAAGGTGTGACGCAAACCGGTAGAAATGAACCTCTGGAAGTTTAGTTTGCGGAACCCGATTATCAGGATGCGACGTCTTATATAGACTAAACAGCGTATGGCCATAGCCATACGCTGTTTTTAAATTTCTATCCTATTTCGCGAATTGGTGGATAACATCTCGTAAATATACTGCTGCACCTGGTGCAACTGCATCATAGTGGGCTGTAAACCGTTCATCCGCTACATACATTTCACCTAAATTACGGTGCATTTCGAGTGAATAATTATTTTCTGGCACATAGAATTGTAACCATTCTTGATGTAATTCAAATACTTCCTTGGCTAGTGGCGCTGTAGTATCCCCAATAGCTGTTGCCTCTGCTAAATGTTCATGTAAGGCTACCGTCAACATTTCAATTGATCCCCAGGTTTCATGGTCTATCCCCATTAACCGTTTGGTCGCCTCATCCATTTGATCATCACCGTATTTGGCCCGCACTTCCCCGCCAAATTTGGCTTCATTTTCATCGATCAATTGTTGTTTAAATGCTTCAAATTTTTCTTCATCTACCATTTCAATTTCGCCCCTTTGCGCTTTGATCGTTGTCCGCACCGTCTCAATTAACCAGTCAATCCGACGGCGTTCCTGTGAAAGGTAAGCCAAGTGATTACTCAAGGACTCTGTCACCACGTAGTTTGGTGCCTGCACAATTTCTCGAATTTCAGCAAGTGGCAGGTCCATCTCCCGGAAAAAGAGAATTTGTTGCAATAAGTCGACTTCACTTTCTCCGTACAATCGGTAGCCCGCATCCGACAAAGTTTGTGGTTGTAACAAGCCAATCTTCTCATAGTGCCGCAATGTTTTTCGCGTCACACCAGCTAAATCAGCTAATTCTCCTATCGTATACATCCTTCTCACCTCTCAATACCTATGATAAAGCCTGACCTAAGGTACAGGTAAATCCTCTTTTTGAAAAAACTTCGACTTTAAAAAAGTCTTGGCCAAAACGACTGTTTGCCAAGACTTCACTTTCTATTCAGTTTCATGATGGTGGTGGTCATGTTTCTCCATCTGTGCAATCAAATATGCCCGGTCTTCATCAGACATTTCCTCACGGTTGCGGCGTAGGGTGAAATGATCTGGTACTGGGTCTAAACCACCTGGCACCATTGGGTTACAACGAATAATCCGTGCCGTACCCATAGCCGTACCCTTTAATGACCCGTGTTTATTGATGGCTTGGATCATATAAGTTGAGCACGATGGGTAGTAGCGGCAAGTTGGTGGAAACATTGGGGAAATATACTTTTGGTAACCCCTCACCATTTTTACCAGGGGTTTGTCAGCCATAATACGTTACCCCTTTTTCTCTTCAACTATTGGTAATAATAAACCATCGGCAATTTCTTGTGCTTTGGCGTCGCCTTTCAAGATGCGGATGATGTCCAGAGCAAAATAAACTGCTGTGGCTGGTCCGCGCGAGGTCAATACTTTATGGTTTTCATCGTAGTAGGTGATATCTTCGTGGAATGTCTTGTAATGCACTTGTTCTTCAAAACCTGGGTAGCAGGTCCCTTCTAAGTCTTTAGTGATGCCTGCTGCTTCAAGGACAATCGGTGACGCACAAATGCTTGAAACGTATTTACCAGTCGCGATTTGTTTGGCAATCAGGTCCGTTACCCGTTGGTCGTTAGCTAATTTCTCAGCACCTGGGCGGCCACCAGGCGTAATGACCATGTCATAGCTATCTGTATCAATGTCATCCAGCATCTTATCTGCCATAATCTCAATGCCATGGTCACCAATGGTCGATAGGCTTTCATTGATCGATACCATATCGATTGGAATTTTTGCCCGACGTAGGTAATCAATGACTGTAATTGCTTCTACTTCTTCGTAACCTTCACCTAGTAAAATCATTGTTTTCATCGTAAACCCTCCAGTTTAAACTGCCTATTTTCTTGTATCTATCTTACCTAAATTTTGAGGATAAGAAAAGGATCGGCACTTGGCCGACCCCCTTTTCTACAAATATTCAATCATTACTTCACGCGTGATCCATCTGTGTATTCACCATTTTGGTGTGCACGACGACGTTCTTCAGCGCGTTGACGTTCGTCTTCGGATTGTTGTTGTTGGTAATCCGCACGTGTCATCACGTCGTTAACGTTCATGTTCACTTCAACAACTGTTAAACCAGTCATTTTTTCAACATTTGTTTTCACTTTTTCGATTGTTTGGTTAAAGGCTGCAGGAATGTTTTTGCCGTATTCAGCAATTACTTCTAAGTCGATGGCTACTTCTTTACTACCAACTTCAGCGTTAACACCTTTCGTCTTGTCATCTTCAGAAGAGAAGAAGCTTTTCACGCCAGATGTGAAGTTTCCTTTCAACTCTAAAATGCCGTCAACATCTTGAACTGAGTTATTCGCAATACGTTCTAACACGCGAGGCTCAAAAGCTAAATTATTTTCGTGTCTTACTTGTTCATTTGTTTCAGCCATAATTTAATTCCTCCTAATATTTTTGTTAGCCACCTAGCCAACTTTAGAATAACCTATAAGTTAATAGTAACGTGAATATTTTTGATTATCAACCGATAACCCTTCGACTATTTCATAAAGAACCGTAACCAGGCACGTAAGTCGACCTCACCATCAAAATAAGCCCCGACGATATAGCCGACTGCTGCAATGATAAATACCAATAAGGCTGTCTCGAAATTAAAAACTACCCACAATAGTGCAAAGATAAAGGCTGATAATAAGCCGATAATCCGCCCTTTGTATTGGCGCCAAATCGCACGTTCTGCTCGTTTATTCCGTTCTGACATATTATCCCTCCTCCTTATTGCACACGTGGTGCTGCTTTCTGTTTGGCTTGTTTTTCAGCTATGACAACACTCCGATCAATTTGGTTGACCTTCACATTGACATCCGCAACTGGAATCCCCAATGAAACGGCCACAGTATCGCGTACACGCTCCTGTACTCGACTAGCCAGGTCAATCACATTGGCTGGGTCATCCACTTGGAAAACCACGCTTACTTTCGTATCTTCCGGACGTTTACCAAATCGCACTTTTGCTTCAGGGAATTTTACCCCTGGCACACGCTGGCTAGCGCGGACTGCTGTATCTTCAACAGAATGCTTGGTAAAACTTAATATACCCGCATCCGTTTTGACTTCTAAGTGGTCACGTTTCGCTGGTGCTACAACCGCCTGTAGGAAAACAACTAACACAACCAAGGCTACAAAGGCTAAACCAGCTAACATGGCCCATTGACCATAGGAATTGCCTAAGACAGTCTCTTTAACGAAAGGTGTTAGGTATTGTATTGGGTAAAACAGGGCAATTGCAGCTAACAATGCAACCAAGCCCACTAAGGTTAATATAATTTGTAGAAACCTTCTCAAACCACCCATCGGAACCCCTCCTAGTTTGCTTATATACTATAAATGATTATCTATAGGTTACATTAAAAGTTATGACAATTCAAACAATCCGCATGATATTTCGAAAACGAAACAAAGCATTTTCCAAGCCTTTTAAAACGTGTTAGACTATATAAAAATAAGTATTTTTAGAATCCACATTTCCAACTATTATAATTGAAAAAGGAGTTTACCCACCATGAAGACAGTCGTTATCAGCGGATCAAACGTCGGCACCAAATCACGTGTTGCTGCAGATGAATATATTAAACAAGCAAAAATCTACCGCCCAGATGCGGACATAGAATTAATTGACCTGGCTGAAAAGGACATGGTCTTTTCAGATGGCCGTAATTATTTTGAATACTCTGGTGACACTGGCCAAGTCCTTAAAACCATCATGGCTGCAGATGTCTTAGTCTTCACCCTGCCAACTTTCCAAGCTTCCTACCCAGCTACCGTGAAAAACTTGTTCGACCTACTACCTGTGAATGCCTTTCGGGACAAGGTGGTTGGCGTTATCAACACGGCTGGTTCTCCGCGTCATTACCTAATGGTTGAAACCCAATTAATGCCGATTTTAAATTATATGAAGGCCACTGTCGTCAACAAGTATGTCTTTATTGAAGACCGAGACTTTAGTCGCAATGAAATCGTCAGTGATGACATCATTTTCCGCATTGAACGATTGGTTGATGATGTCTTCACAATGGCAGACGTACAAGCAGAAATCCAAGCCAAAAAAGATGCTGCCTACGGTTTTTAATTGCCAGCAGTATCACATTAGAAAAGCGTGCCCTAGGAAGGTCAGTCAACTCCCTGAGGCACGCTATTTTTATGAGGAAAATTCTTGGCAAGAGCTGGTTATTTTTCAAAAAATTCTCTTAATTCGATTGCATTAATTCGTCTACGTAAGCTACAACATCTGGTTGGTTGGCTTCAATTTCAGCAATCTTGTCAGCAAATTGTGATAAATGTGCTTTGTGAGCATATAATAATTCGTCCAAGACGCGTTTAGCCATCTGCCCACCTGGTACAAGCGGGTTAATCGTGAAGGCGTGTAAAGCTGCTCCGTAATTTCCTTCAACGGCGGCACGGATAACTGTTTCCTCCATCCCCTTCATCAATTGGATCATTCCACGAGCGGCTGGCATAAATTCACCCCAGTTGAATGGTACGGCACCGTGGCTAGTGATTTGGGCAGATACTTCTACAATTGCATCGTATGGTAGGTCTTGGATTGTCCCATTATTTTGTGTAGAAACCACCATCACAGTCCGTTTGTCATTGTAAATAGAGGCAATAACCTCACAAGCGGCGTCAGAATAGTAAGTTCCACCACGTTGGGTTAATTCTTCAGGCTTGTAGTCCAAAGCTGGATCTTTATACAATTCAAACAATTGTTGCTCAGTCTTCTTCACGACTTGTGCACGGGTTGCCCCTGCTTGAAACTCTTCAATAGAATGTTGTAACATCTCATCTTCAGAGTAGTAGTAACGGTGGTAACCACATGGTAGCATGCCTAAATCTTGAATTTGTTCAATATGGTAGTTGGCATCATGGATATTCTTCAAGGCAGATTCTGGGCCGTCATCTGATTTCTTGTATAGTAAATCAATGACTTTAGCTGTTAATTCCTTGCCTTGACGGTCCCAAACTTTATGCCAGTGGAAATGGTTAATACCGGCAAATTGGTAGAACAAGTCTTCTTGGTCTACATCTAATTGACCAGCTATGTCCATACAGTGAGTGATTGGCACATTACATAAACCAATTGTCCGCTTCCAACCAAATTGTTTGATCGCCGCTTCAGTGACCATCCCCGCTGGATTGGTAAAGTTAATCAACCAAGCATCCGGACATTGTACTTTCATATCTTCAATAATTTGGCCAATAATTGGGATTGTTCTAAAGGCCTTCAACATCCCTCCGGCACCATTAGTTTCTTGACCTAAAATCCCGTGAGATAAAGGAATACGTTCATCCTTCACACGCGCATCCAGCAAGCCCACACGGAATTGCGTTGTGACAAAGTCCGCATCTTTCAAGGCATTGAACCGGTCTAAAGTTAAGGTAACCTTCCAGTCTAAACCAGCAGCCTTCACCATCCGTTTAGCCATTTCCCCAACGATATTTAATTTTTCCTGCCCTGCCTCAATATCCACTAAGACAATCTCATCAATTGGCATCTCATCTTTACGTTTAATGTAACCTTCAATTAATTCTGGTGTATACGAAGAACCGCCACCAATTGTGACAATTTTTAACCCTTTACCCATCCTGTGTAACCTCCTATAATTTGATTATCCTCATCATATTCGAAATTGTAACCCTTTACAATATGAACAAATCAAATAGTAAGGCCAAACACAAAGTAAGCCCATCTAATTGAAATTCCTGTGTCACCCTTACACAAAATATGCTACTATTTGTAAAAAGGGGGGCGCCACCATGTTGCTGATTGAACAAATGAAAACCACTCACTTTTCCCACGCTGAACAATCCTTAGTGCAATACATGATTGAACATCCAGAAAAACTCGACCAATTAACGACTACACATTTCGCAGAAATTACCCATACCAATCCAACCAGTCTCATCCGGGTAGCCAAGAAACTGGGTTACAAAGGTTGGACAGACTTACGCACCGCCTACCTAGACGAATGGTTGTATTTAAATAGCCACTACAATGCCATTGACGCCAACCGTCCTTTCGCAAAAAACGATTCACTAGCCACTATCGCCAACAAGATGGCCAGTCTAGACCAAAACACCATCCAAGATACCCTATCTTTACTGGACTACCAGGAAATCCAGAAGGCCCAAGACATCTTGTTGAAGGCTAAAAATATTAAAATTTTCGGTAGTCATACCAATGCCATGATTTCACAGGAATTTGTGACCAAGATGCGACGGATTAACCGAAACGTGACTATCGCTTCCACCTTTCATTATGTAGACTATGAAGCCTACCATTCGGATCAAGATACCTGCGCTATTATCATTTCTTATTCAGGAGAGAATGCGGGGTTAATTAAATGCATGGAAATATTGAAGCATAAGGAAGTGCCTATTATCAGTCTGACTAGCATTGGGGATAACACGATTTCACAGATGAGTGATTGCCGGTTGAATATTACGACTCGGGAAAAATTGTACTCCAAAATCGGTAACTTCACCTCTAATACCTCAATCATTTATTTACTTAACTTGCTTTACGCCATCGTCTTTGCTAAAGACTATGACGAAAACCTGGACCACATCATCACAGTCGGCAAGCACTTCGACCAACGAACTACAAGTGTTGATATTATGCGTGAAAACTAGAAGAAACTTCGGAATAAAAACATAGCGTAAGGAATTACCATAAGTGTAGACTTATGCTTTCACTTTTTAATCCTGGAATTAGGTATGTTTTCCACGCATATTGATAAATACATTTATCGCTCACAAAAAAAGTCGTCCTTTTTCAAGGACGACTTTCTTTGTTTCTATTATCCAACTTCAATTTGTGCGTCTGGGTTGTTGAATACCTCTTCGTTTAGAGTACCTAAACGTTTAGAAGTGACAACGCCTGCTAGAATTGAATCGTTAACGTTTAAGGCTGTACGGCCCATGTCAATGATTGGTTCAATTGAAACCATTAAACCAATGATTTCTACTGGTAAGCCTAGGGTACCGAATACGATTAGTGATGCGAAGGTTGCACCACCACCAACACCGGCTACACCGAATGATGAAATCACGATAGTACCAATAATGGTTAACCAAACCATTGGGTCAGATAAGTCCATACCCACTGTTGGGGCTACGATGGCTACTAACATGGTTGGGTAGATACCAGCACAACCGTTTTGACCGATGGATAAACCAAAGGTACCGGCGAAGTTAGCTGTTGCATCTTCTACACCTAAAGCTTCTGTTTGTGTTTGGATGTTCATTGGTAATGCCCCACCACTTGAACGTGATGTAAAGGCAAATCCCAATACAGAAGATGCTTTCTTAAAGTAGTTGATCGGGTTGACTTTGAAACCAACTAAGATCAAGGCATGAATTGCGAACATGATAATAATGGCTACGTAAGCTGCGATAACGAATGTGGCCATATTCAATAGGGCTTGGAAACTTGATGATGCCATGGCTTTAACCATTAAGGCAAAGATACCATAAGGCGCCATTCTCAAGACTAATGTCACGATACGTGAAACGATGGCGTCTAACATATCGATCATTTTCTTAAAGTATGAAGCTTCTTCTGGGTGTTTTCTTGCGACACCTAGATAAGCGACACCAACGAAGGCTGAGAAGATTACTACTGCGATGTTACTTGATTGACGTAAGCCCGCTAAGTCTTCAAAGATATTTGTTGGGATAAACGACAGGATTTGTTGCGGTAGGGTTGTATCAGCGATTTCAGCTTGACGCTCTTGGATATAAGCGATTCGTGCTGTTTCGGCTGCCCCTTGGGTAAATTCTGCACCGTCTAAGTTGAATAATAAGGCAATGGATAAGCCAATAATGGATGCAACGGCTACTGTGATAATTAAGACAGCTAGGACGTTGAAACCTATTTTGCCAAGGTTATTCTCACCTTCTACTCTGGTAAAGGCGCGGACTAGTGAAACGAAGATTAAAGGTACAACAAGCATTTGCAAGAAGGATACGTATCCGTTCCCGATGATGTTGACCCAGTCTAAAATTGTTGTAGTTGTACTTGAGTCGGAACCAAATAGTAATTGAATAATAATACCAAAAACAATCCCAATACCTAATCCGATAAAAACACGGTTTGAATATTTCACGTGTTTCCCTGCTAAACGGTTTAGGAATAACAATACAAGCACAAAAATAGCTAATGTGATGATAACTGCCATCTTGTCTTCCTCCTGAATATTGATATAAATGTGGTGCTGATTAAGAATCAGCAGATCCAATTACATCATTCAACTGGTCGTTCAAAATGCTAATGAATCGTTCGGCTTCGCTAGATAGTTTACGGTATTTGTTTTGAATGTAAATAATATGGTTATCTTCAACATCTGTGACAGGGATGGTGATCATCATATCGCGGAATGGTGAAGTCAATATACCCGTACCCACTAGGATAGCGTCGGTTTTCACTAAGACATTAATCGAAGTCGCCCGGTCGCTGACGTAAATGGTTGATTGTGTAGAGTCCTCTCCCAAGTCCAATGCTTCCTCAGTTAATTGGGCTGAGGAACCTTGTGTCTGTTCGAATGTAACAGATGGATAAGCCAGCAAATCTGCTTGGGTTAGGCTTTCTCTACCTGCTAAGGGATGTTGTTTACCGACGAAAACATGGGGTTGAAAAGCCCCAATCTCTGTATAGCTCAACTCGTTATGGTTTAGGTACTGCTTAATGACCTTTTGGTTGTAAGCATTCATGTATAAAATCCCGATTTCAGAATAGGCATTTTTGACATTTTCCATTACATCCGTTGTTGAGGTTTCTAATAAACGATAATGGTGGGCGCGATCTTCATCATTTGCAACCAATACCGCAAAAGCTTCTGATACAAAGTCATAATGCTGACTAGATACTGAAAACAATTTTTTTCGGTCGGCATCTAAGTAACGATTCTCCATCACTGACACCTGCGACAAGACGTCACGGGCGTAGGATAAGAATTCGCTACCTTCTTCAGTAATGAAGATACCGCGTTTTGTGCGCTCGAAGATTTGTAAGTCATACATTTCTTCCAACTCACGAATGGCCGTTGATAAAGAAGATTGCGCCATGAACAGCCGTCTCGCTGCCTCACGGAATGATCCGCTATCAGCGACGACAACAGCATATTTTAGTTTTTGAAAGTTCATGGCTCTCTCCATCCTTCCCTTGTGAACTCCTACACTCACAATTTCCTATATTACACTAATCAAATTCGTTTTTCACTATTACTGCTCACAGATGATCACTTTTTTAAACGTTAAAAGCTTGATTGATATCTGCTACTAAGTCATCACTATTTTCAATCCCTGTTGATATCCGTAAAACCTTGTCAGTTAGGCCGTATTGCGCCCGTAATTCAGTTGGGATATCCGCATGCGTTTGTGTTTCTGGGTAAGTAATTAAACTTTCTACTCCACCTAAACTCTCTGCAAAAGTAAAAATCTTTAAGCTGTTCAAGGCATCACGGATAATGCCAGCATCTTTTACTGCGAACGATACCATACCGCCGCGTCCTGAGTAATACACTTTCTCAATTGCTGGGTGGTTTTCTAAAGCTTCTACCAATGATTTGGCGTTCTTTTCATGTTGTTGCAAGCGAACTGCCAAGGTTTTTAATCCACGCATGATCAACCAACAGGCAAAAGGATCTAAAGTTGCCCCTGTTGTATTCAATTGGAAGGCTAATTTTTCATTGATATCTTGACCCTTGCTAGCTACTAAACCACCTAAGACATCATTGTGACCACCAATATATTTCGTTGCTGAATGGATGACCACATCCGCCCCTTCTTCAAGTGGGCGTTGGATGATTGGTGTGTAGAAAGTATTGTCTACCACAACTACAGCGCCAACTGCATGGGCCCGTTTAGAAATTTCCGCAATATCAAATTCCACCATCATTGGGTTGGTTGGTGTTTCGATGAAGACTAATTTCGGTCCTTTTTCAATTTCAGCGTACACTTCATCTTCGTTTAAACAGTAAGTGAAGTTGTAGAAGCCTTTTTCCTCCATATAATGGAAGTAACGATATGAGCCACCATATAGATCTTGTAGGGTAACGACAGTATCCCCATGTGATAATAAGCCTTCAATAACTAATTGAATAGCTGCCATACCTGATGACGTAGCAAACCCTTGTTCACCATTCTCCAAAACGGCAATTGCTTCTTGCAAGACGTCACGAGTTGGGTTGGCCGTACGCGTATAGTCGTAACCAGTGGATTCACCTAAACCTGGGTGTTTATAAGCTGTTGAGAAATATAGTGGTGTATTAATCGCACCAAAAGCCTTGTCACTACGGTTACCAATTTGTGCAAGTAAAGTTTCAATATGTCGTTCTGTCATCGTCATTACCGTCCTTCTATTAAAATTCAATTAAATTCCGTTATCGCTTTTACCAATCATATCATGGTTTAAATGATTAAAATTTATGGATATTAGAACGGTGTTGTTCGCCACAAACGAACACAATTAAGATATTGAGGGGGCAACACTTTCCCATAGCAAAAAGGACCATCAACCATTAAGCTGATAGTCCTTCTGCCAATGAAAATATTGGATTATTTAAAATCTACGTATACGATTACGCCATTCGCGTCTTTTGCTGTTACGTGGTTTGCTTCTTCAGCCACTACACGACCGTTAGCTTTTAATTTCGCTACGATGTTATTGTATAATTCTTGGTTATGGTAAGTTAATGTGTATGCGGCTAAACCAGTTTGGTCTTCAGCGTAAGGTACCATTGCTTCTGCACCCCAAGCGTTTACGGCGATGTGGTGGTGGTAGTCAGAGTAAGAAGTGAAGTGGACATTATTCGTGAAGCCCATTTGCTCTTCTAAGACCATTTCATCTGTTAAGAAACCGAAGAAGTCTTCTACTTTAGCTGATGACAAGTGTAAGTGACCGATGATTGTACCTTCTGCGAAGAATGCTTTTGGTTCGTCAGACGAACGGCTAGCTAATACACCTTCAGCATCCATTGGTTCAGTCACACCTGTTACCCCACCGTTTGGACTGTGTGTCCATTGGTCAGCAGTACGGTCAGCGTAAATTTCAATCCCATTGTCTTCTGGATCTTGTAAGTATAAGGCTTCTGAGTAAGAGTGGTCTGAAGCACCTGATAATTGGGTTTGGTTTAATAACATACGGTATAAAACGTCACCTAAAGCTGCGCGAGATGGTAACAACCAAGCTGTGTGGAATAGACCGTTTTTCGGACCAGTGATTAATTTGTAGTCCGCTTTACCGTCTAAGATTAATTGTGGTGCATCTTGCCCTTTGAAACCTAATTCAACGATACCTTCAGTTTCTTCATCTTTTAATATTTCTAAACCGATCACTTCGTTGTAGTAGCGTTTCATTTTGTTTAAGTCTTTTACACGGTAAGTAACTGTTGAAATTGTCACATCATTAAAAAATTGTTTTTCCATTTTATATTTCCACCTTTTATGTTGTTTATATATACGAGTTGAGTTTGTTTCAATTATTATCATTAAATTTTGATTTAACATCTTACTTTTTTGGAAATTGACTTACTAAAAGTAAGCTCTTATACAGTATACCTTATTTTTTCTCAGAGGTAAACACTCTTGCTTCATTCTTCTCATAATTTTTTGGCATCCCGAATAAAAAAGCCAAAACTTTGCTAATCCCAATGAAATGTTATACCAGATGATTTATAATAAAAGTAGAATGTTAGGAGAAATGGAGTGAATGTGTATGTTTGAATGGTTTGCAAGTGCCAACCCGGTATTACAAGCTACGCTGGCCGGCGTCTTTACTTGGTTAATGACGACTTTAGGTTCAGCATTGGTATTTTTCTTTAATGAAATTAACCGCCGTGTATTAGATATTATGAATGGATTTGCTGCTGGTGTAATGATTGCCGCAAGTTTCTGGTCACTACTTGCGCCATCAATTGAATACGCAGAGTCAGGTGGCTGGGGCCGTTTTGCTTTTGTACCAGCCTTAATCGGTTTTGTCGTAGGGGGAATTTTCCTACGTTTAATCGATTACATCACCCCCCATTTACATATGGGACAAAATAAAATGGACGCTGAAGGACCTAAAACCAAGTTGCCTGCAACAACTTTGTTATTCTTAGCCGTAACCATCCACAACTTCCCCGAAGGTTTATCTGTTGGGGTAGCATACGGGGCCAACGAATTTAATGCTGCAAGTCTAGCTTCAGCTTTGGTATTAACCATGGGAATTGGACTACAAAACTTCCCTGAAGGCGCAGCCTTATCTATGCCAATCCGCGCGGAAGGTGCCAGCAAATGGCGTGCTTTCCAGTTGGGTCAAGCATCAGCCCTAGTTGAAATCGTCGGTGCCGCTTTAGGCGCTTTACTGGTGTCTCAAGTGACTGTCATCTTACCTTACGCACTAGCCTTTGCAGCAGGTGCCATGATTTTCGTTTGTGTGGAGCAATTGATACCAGAGTCACAATCGCATGGTAACTCAGATATCGCCACTATCGCCCTACTTATCGGCTTTGGTGTCATGATGACCCTAGACGTTGCTTTAGGTTAAATCCTTTGCAAAACCCTTTGTAAAAAAATTACCACAATAAAACCCATCAACCAGATGCAAACAGCGTACACCAGGTTGATGGGTTATTTTTTGTATATTTAAGACAGATACTTTTGAAAATGACTGTCTGTTAAAATTTCACATCCGCGTCTTGCATGGCTTTTTGAATGTAAGCTGCTGACTCATGCAATTTCGCCTCTTCCCAAGCATTCAAGCTGACGGGGAGTCGTTTTTCAACGCCGTTAACCCCAATAATACACGGCATTGAGAGGGCAACGTTACCGTTATAGCCGTATTCGCCGCGTAAGGTGGTGCAGGCTGGGTAAACACTGCGTTCATCAAGGACAACGGCTTTAGCCATCGTAACCGCTGATTGCGCAACACCCGCATTAGTCCAACCCTTGCCGTTAAAGACATCATAAGCTGCAGAAACCACATTCTTCTTGATATCTTCAGGACTTGATAGGTCAACTTGTGGATCGCGATCAAAGTATTGATCCAATTCTTCGTAAGCCACTCCTTGAATGTTCAATTTACTCAAGACTGGGAAAGCTGTCGCTCCGTGCTCACCCATCATATAGCCGACGACTGATTTAGGGTCAACATCGTAAGCGTTGGCGAAAACATTACGCAAGCGAGCTGAATCAAGCATAGTTCCTGTCCCAAAAATCTTCCCTTCAGGATAGTCAAACTCATTTTCCGCGATATATAAAATGGTATCTAGCGGGTTAGTAATCACAATGATAATAGCCTCTTTGGTGTGCTCAACGATGTTGCCCATTACGTCTCGAATGGTATTTGAAGTGATTTTCGCTAGCATCGCCCGGTCTGGTTCGGCAGTTGGATCATTGGGGTCAGGTTTCATAGAATTTCCGGCTGCAATTACGATAACATCCGCATCGTCTGTTTGCTCGTAACCACCGTGGGTCACTTTAATATTGTTCATGTAAGTTAAAGCTCGGGCCTGCTCTTGGTCAACTGCTTCGCCCCGCGCGATATTTTCATCGATATCAATAACGCCAATTTCACCAAAAACGCCAGCCTTCATGGCATCCGCCAATACGTAAGAACCTACGTGACCAACACCCACAACTACTAATTTATTTGTTTTCATCCCATTGCCTCCGTTTTTCTAATTCTTTTTTAATTATTATAACGCAATTGTTAGGAAAAATCAGTAGCCTGACTGAGGATTGGAAGCAATCTATGACCTTGCGACCAAGACACAAAAAAAGAAGCCAGGAATCTATGTTCCCAGCCTCTCTTGTTAGTTAGCTCGTTTCGTTTTTCATTCTCAATCGCTCGAGCAAAGCTATTGAGTTCGAAACCATTATTTTACGACTAATACGTGTGATTTGGCGTTACGCACTACATATTCAGATACGGAACCCATCATGGCTCGTTCAATTGCGCCTTTACCAGTTGCACCTACAACCACAAGGTCTGCTTTGGCTGTATTTGCGAACTCTACAATACCGTATCTTGCGTCGCCTTTGATGATTTCAAGGGTTACATTTTCAAGGCCAGCTTCTTTGGCTTCTGCTTCATAAGATTCTAAGACGCTTAAGGCATCCGCCCGTAAGTCGTCATATAATCGCATAGAGGCATCCGGATTACCGAAACGCACAAAGTCATCTAACACATTCAACACGATCAACTCAGAATCATTTCGCTTGGCGATAGATACTGCTTCTTTAAAAGCACGGTATGAAGCATCTGATCCATCAACTGGAATTAAAATCTTTTTGTATTCTGCTACTGACATGATAACCCCTCCTCATGGGTGCTTGTGTTCATCCCCGTCCTATTTCACAACTAGTACTGGGATTTTAGATAGTCGTACTGTGTACTCTGCCACAGACCCAACTAGGGCACGCGTTACAGCGCCTTTACCAGTTGCACCAATTACAACTAATTGGTAGTCACCTTCATTAGCAATTTTGGCTACTTCACGTCTTGGGTTCCCAAAAGAGGTGAAGGTACGTATGTCGTTGAAATTACGGGCTTTACCGTAATCTTCATATTTTTTAAGGGTTTCTAGGGTACGTTTTTTCATCTCGTTGATATCTGTTTCAGATACCCGCAAGTCACTAAACACATAGTCATCGGCAATTACTGATAGGACGTCTACGGTAGCATTTGATCGCATGGCAATCTCAACTGCATCTCGAAAGGCTGCTTTACTGTTCTCCGAGTCATCTACTGGCACCAATATACGTTGAATGTTATCAAGAATCATTTTCGTTACCTCCCTTACTTTCTTTCTATATATAGTATAACATAAAAATGGAATCGTTTACAAAAATAGCTCCTTTATATTTCAAGTAAAACAATTAGCCTCTTTTCTCTAACGAATGCTTGAACCTTGCGCCAGTAAGTTATTCAAATCGAAGCCAAGCAAAAAGACTATGACACTTTGCCACAGTCTTTTGGGTTTCTATGCTTATAAGTCTTGTAATGATGTGAAGGCTAAGTCCTCTACTGTTAAGCCTTTCAAGAAGGCTACGGTGACGTCCACAGTGTCTTGGAAGTCTTGGTAGGCAGATATTAGGTAATGGGTATGTGCATAACGAGTTGGCATACCTAATGTAATCACTGACACCCCATTATTTGCAGTATGGATTGAGCCAGCGTTTGTACCACCACCATCTCGGACGGCTTGTTGGATTGTGATGCCCGCATCTTCACTTGCTTTTAAAAATAGACCGTTTAAATGGTCAGAAGCGATATAAGTTGAATCGCGATACCGTAATTGTGGTCCTTGTTTCACGCGTCCTTGACCAACTGTTGCCGATTTTGCATAATCATCAGAAGGTGTCCCTTCAAACACGATAGCCACTTGCGGATCAACACGGTTGGTGGTGACTTTAGCACCACGTAAACCAACTTCTTCCTGTGTCGCAAACGCACCAACAAGGTTAAATGGTAATTCTTTCACACCATCTACGCCCAATTCGTTAAAGACAGCAAGCGTTGCTGCTACGCCTAAACGGTTGTCAAAAGCTTTTCCGATCATCATACCGTTTTTTTCATTTACTTGGAATTTAGTTGCTGGTACAACGGGTTGGCCAACAGTAATACCAAAATCATTGATGACTTCTTCTCTTGAAGTAGCCCCAACGTCTAGTTTTAAGTCAGTTAGTGCGACTGGCTTAGCCTTTTCTTCTGCTGTCATAAAGTGTATAGGTTTACTTGTAGCAACAGCTGGCACATACGTTTTATTATCGTTGGTTCTTACCATAAATAATTGCGATTGAGCTGAAGCTGCTGTCCATCCACCCAAAGCTTGCATTAACAACAAGCCGTTTTCATCAATAGCTTGGACCATAAAGCCGACTTCATCCATATGTGAATCTAGCATAATTGTTGGTTTGTTGGGGTCAATGTCAGTAAAGTTCATATATAGGTTTTTCATCGCATCGGCTTGTAAGCTAAAATCGCCTTTATTGGCTTTTACAATATCAATTACTTGGTCTTCGTAACCTGGCGCACCATAGGCATTGGACACATCTTCTAATAGTTTAATATATTTCATTTTGCACCTCTTTAGACTTTCTAATGTAACTATTTTACCGATATTTATCGAAAAATGAAAGCGAGTGCCCTTAAAAGGAAAAAGCCCCCTATCCTTGCTAGCCAGCAAAGACAGGGATGGCCCTTCTTCATTTTTTATTTGTCTGCATTAATGTGGTCGTATTTCGCAGGGTTTTCGTTGAATTTCTTCACAACATATGGGCATAGGGCTTTAATTTTGCGGCCTTTTGCTTCTGAGTCTGCAACTAGGTGGTCGACAAGTTGTTCAGCGACACCTTGTCCGCGTAAACTTGGGTCCGTCCATGTGTGTGTTGCTACGATAACGTCGTTTGCTTTTGGTTCATACTCAATTTCAGCAATACGTTTGTCGCCTGCTTCGTTAAAAATTGCAAATCCATTGGTTACTTCTTTAATTTCGTATCCCATAATTTACCTCCTCAACATGTGTGACACTTCTATTAATTTCATTATAGCAAAATATATTCACAAAACCTTAATATTTGGCTTAGTTGACCTTATTTTCCTTTACTCGGTATAATGAAGTAAGCTTAAATGATAGGATACAATTTTAAAAAGGAGTGACAATATGGGCTTATTTTCAGGTTTATTCGGTAATGCATCTGAAGCAGATAAGGAACGGGTTTCCGATACATTAGAAAAGGTATTAATTCCTGGTGAATCGATTGAATTATCTTACAATATCTTGCGTGATTTAGTCGTATTTACTTCATATCGACTGATTTTAATGGATAAACAAGGGATTACCGGCAAAAAACGCGATTTTATGAGTGTACCTTACAAATCAATTTCACGCTTTTCGGTAGAAACGGTAGGGAATTTTGATATAGATTCTGAAGTGAATATTTATTTATCTGGTAATGAACAACCTACAATCGCTCTACAATTTAAAGGAGGCGATGTCGTTTACGATGTTCAACGCGCCCTTGCTGCAGCGGTATTATTGTAGGGGTTCTGTTACCAACACCGCCGGCACCGACTGTACCAGCCATTTATGTTTATTCCAACTAAAGAATTGCGGAAAAGGTTTCCTTCAACAAACTGATTTCTTTGGCTGATGTGCAGCAACAGCCGCCGATCCATTTGCATCCTGACTCATGCCATTTCAATGCTTCGTTTGAGAATACCTCATCAACCGCATGACTATGCGTCCATACTTTTGTAGTGGCATCGTAGGTCGCTCCCGAGTTTGGATAAGCAACTAATGGCTTTGTCGCAATCTCCTTCAGATATTCCAAGGCCGGCAAAACTAAATCCGGCTGCACGCAATTGACGCCGTAGGCAATGATTTGCTCGGACGACTCTGCCAATAGCTGGAATACACGCAGATCGGTCCCATCGCATAAATGGTGATCGTCCTTCAAAGTCACCGTCAGCCAAGCTGTCGTCTTGGGATGTTGGGCTAGCAACTCAATCACAGCCTGGATTTCCGTTAGATCCGGAATGGTTTCGATGGCCAGCAGATCAGCCCCGGATTCCAGCAGCAACTCTAACCTTTCGCGATGGAAATCGACCAATTCGGTTTGCGACAGACCGTAATTGCCCCGATATTCAGAGCCGTCCGCCAAATAGGCTCCGTATGGTCCGACCGAAGCCGCCACCCATTTTTCTTGCAGGCCTTGGCTTTTCGTTTGGGCCTGTTTCGCTAGTTCTACCGTTCTTTTGATCAGAGCCCGGCTTTCTTCGGTTGTATGGCCCAAACGCTCGAACCCGGCAACCGTCGCTTGATAGCTCGCTGTGATGGCGATGTTTGCCCCGGCATCGTAATAGTTCTGATGGACTTTTTCAATTTTATCCGGTTCGTTCACTAATGCTTTCGCGGTCCATAACTCATCATTCAGGTCCAAGCCTTGCTCCTCCAGACCTAAGGACATCGAACCATCGATGAGGATCACTTTTTGATTCTTTTGCCACTCTTTAAAATTCATCGGAAAGCTCACCCACTTCTTGATTTTCGATTGCTACAGAAGCCTTTTTACTGAAGAATAACTGGTAATAAAAGAAGCACAAGATCGTGAATGGGATGCCGATGATCAAGGCAATCCGCTGGTTCGGATCAAACGCGATGCCGATGATCGAAACGGAGCAAAGGATAATGA
Organism: Aerococcus sp. NPDC058936; assembly: GCF_042741995.1. Taxonomy (NCBI): domain Bacteria; kingdom Bacillati; phylum Bacillota; class Bacilli; order Lactobacillales; family Aerococcaceae; genus Aerococcus; species Aerococcus sp. NPDC058936. The sequence continues at coordinate 308,345 of NZ_JBHYKZ010000002.1, forward strand.
CGAGCCACGGAACGATTGGATAGAATGGTGTTTGGTAAGCCAGTTCATCCAGTTTATGCCCCGATTTCAGATAGTATTTGCGGAAATTCAGTTGTGCCCAAGCGATGCTCAACCAAACCGCCACGACCGCGAATGCGGAGATGGATACCAAAGCCAGGTAAACGGTGTCCGCGGAATAGATGCTGGAAAACAGGGAGAGAAGCCCACCCAAAATGGTCAGCAACAACCCGTAAATCGGCAACCCGCGTTTGGATAATTTGGCGAGACGTTTCGGCAATGTTCCTGCATTGGCCAATGTCCACAGCATTCTTGATGCTGCGTAGACCCCAGAGTTTGCACCGGAAAGGACTACAGTGATCAGGACGAGGTTCATGATATCTGCTGCGTATGGGATACCCATCAAATTCAGGATGACGGTCACCGGACTTTCATCCAAATTAGCCGCAGAATCCGGAAGCAGCGCACCGATCACAACAATCGTCCCGATGAAAAGGACCACCAAAATGACGATTGTCTGCAAGATTGCTTTCGGGATATTTTTCTTAGGATCCGACGTTTCACCAGCGGCTACGCCGATCAATTCCGCACCGGAAAAAGCGAAGTTAGCAGACAGTATCGCCAAGAAAACAGAGCCTGCGCCTTTGGGGAACCAACCGTTTTCCGTCAGATGGCTGAAAAGTGGTGCTGATTCATTTCCCTGGATCGGTATAAATCCGAATATGCCACCCAGACCCAGGATAAGGAAAATTGCCAGTGCGAGCACTTTGATCAGCGACATCCAAAATTCGCTGACGGAAAACCAACGCACATCAATAATGTTTGAAAGTACAATAATGCCGATAAAAAAGATGCACCAAAGCCAAGTGGGAATACCGGGGAACCAGCGTTGTGACAAAATCGCCAAGGTGATGAACTGCGAACCCAATGCCACTGTCCACGTCAGCCAATAAAGCCACGCCACCACGAAACCTGCTCCGGGATGGATGTATTTTGAAGCGTAGTTGTGGAACGAACTCGTACTAGGCTCGTGGACCGACAATTCGCCCAAGCACATCATGACCAGCGTCACCAAAAATGCTCCGATCAGATACGCAATGATTGTTCCGATCGAACCCGCCGTTTGAATGAGATACCCCGAACTCAAGAAGATTCCAGTTCCGATTACCCCACCCAATGAAAGCATAACTAGATGCTTTGATGTCATTTCCCTTACAAATGATTGCTCCATATTTTTCCCTCCAAAAATATATTAAAATATATAAAAAAAGCACTCCCCCTATTGAAAGGGCGAATGCTCGCGTTACCACCTTTGTTCATAATCATAAAGATTATCTCAGCAAGGGACTGTCATCCCTTCACGCGCTATCGGGCGTACCCGTCACTTGCTAAGTTTCCCTCACACGTGATAACTCAAAGACCATTTTCGCTGATTCCGAAACATCTGCTTTCACCATTCGCAGACTCTCTATGGTTTCTTTGCCAGCTACTTATCTCATCAAAGTTTCATATATTTTTAATAAATATACAAGGATGATGGATGGTTGTCAATTATTTTGTGCTTACTTTCATTCGCTTAATTGCAATATCAAATGCAACAGAACCATTATAAAAAATAAAACACCAGCAACTCAACAAACGATGCTGCCTAACGGTTGGCTTTTAGGCTTGTTGATGACCTGGTGTTTATTTATTGGTCTCTTATTTAGATATTTAGCTATTAACGGTTAGCACCGAGATACAAAGGATCACCTCCTTAAGGCGGAACAGCTTTTGAATGCATCATCCGGTTAACAAACGCATGGTTAACGCTGTGTTGTTTGATAGAGATCATACATTTTTTCATTTTATCTTTCCTCCTAAAGGTGTGAAAATCCATAAAAAAATAGCGTCAGACACTAAGGTCAAACGCTAGAATTTTTAATAGCTATTTTCATTGTAGTCGGTGTAAGAACTGCAGCATCAATGGCACAAGGGCAGGCAGAACCGTTAGATGGTAACTGGTTCAACGGTGCATTAAAAGTGTTATACAATAGATTCGTCATTTTATACCTCACAAATTTGGCAAATGGGTTGAATTCAATTGGCTGATTATTTTGCTACAATTTTTACACTTTCATCATAGCATGACCAATTTTCGCTTGTCTAATAATTATACTTTAAAAATAATGAGAAAAATGTTCGGCTTTTACCCATACTTGATTGGCAAAGGGTTTATGTTGATATATAATAAAGCAGTATGCCACAAAGGCGCAAGAGAATTTTGAAGGGACGATTATTTATGTCTAGAGCTGTAGGTACTGTTGTAAGAGGGTTACGTGCCCCAATTATTAAAGAGAACGATGACCTAGCTGGTATCGTTGTAGATACTGTCTTAAACGCTGCTAAAGAAGAAAGTTATGAAGTTCGTGACCACGATATCGTAACAGTTACAGAGTCAATTCTAGCTCGTGCACAAGGAAACTTTGCTGAGTTAGATGCTGTTGTAAAAGATATCCAACGTCAAACAAAGAGCGAAACGATTGGTATCCTTAACCCAATCCTTAGCCGTAACCGTTTCTACGCCATCTTAAAAGGTATCGCTATGTCAGCGAAAAAAATCGTGATTCAATTAAGCTACCCTTCTGATGAGGTGGGTAACCGTTTAATTTCACGCGATGAATTAGAAGCATCTGGTTTAAACCCATACACTGACGTTTTAACAGAAGCTGAATTCCGTAACCACTTCCCAAACTTAGCACATGAGTTTACAGGTGAAGACTACGTTGCTTTATATAAAAAATGCGTGGAAGAAACTGGTGCAGAATGTGAAATTATTTTCGCTAACCACCCACAAACCATTTTAGACTACGCAGATACAGTTGTAATCGCTGATATCCACGACCGTAAATACACACGCCGTACTTTAGAAAAACATGGCGCTAAAGAAATCATTGGTTTAGACCAAATCTTAAACCAATCAATCGATGGTTCTGGTTACAACGAAGACTTCGGTTTATTAGGCGCTAACCTTTCTGGTAACAACAGCTTGAAACTATTCCCTCGTGATGCACAAGCATTCGTTGAAGATGTTCAAAAACGTTTATTAGAAGCAACTGGTAAAGCTGTTGAAGTAATGGTTTACGGTGACGGTGCTTTCCAAGATCCAGTTGGCCACATCTGGGAGTTAGCTGACCCTGTTGTATCACCTGGTTTCACTAAAGGTTTATCTGGCACACCAGACGAAATCAAAATCAAATACGTTGCGGACAATCAGTTCGGTGACTTATCTGGTGAAGCATTAACAGAAGCGATGCGTGCTTACATCAAAGACCATGACAAAATCGATGAAGCTGGACACAACACATCATTAGGTACAACACCGCGTAACATCACTGACTTAGTTGGGTCATTATCTGACTTAACTTCAGGTTCAGGAGACAAAGGTACGCCGTTTATCTATATCCAAGGCTACTTTGACAAATATTCTGACTAATAACAGGATGTGAGTGAGAACGTTTAACTCCACAATGATGGCGTAAATAGGCAAAGTGATAGCACATCAAGAAGACTATTTGCTGAGCAAAATTAAGCTGGTCGCACGAGCTCAACTTTAGGGTGTGAGTTCCGGCGCTAAGTCAGGTTCCCATTCTCAATCAAATAATAACTTTAACTATTAGGGACACAACTTTGCTTGTGTCCCTTTTTTGCGTATGCAAAAAATTAACCAGCCGTTGGGAGGACAGCTGGTCAAAATTGTCATCTTTCGTTTGGGAGGAGAAAGATTTATGAAGAAAAGTTTGGTTTGTTTATTGGGTATGCTTATATAATAGGCGATACTTTTGAAGATATGATGAAATTATCGGAAAATTTTGTGGTGAATATGTGATAAAAGTTTTAAAAATTTCTAAAGACATGATTTTTCCGTAAAAAAAGGCCTATGACTTTTAAATCATAGACCTTCTTGAAAATAGTTACTATTTTGAACAGGTGCACACACCTTGAAGTCGGATTCGATCGACCAGCTCAAGTCCACTTCGCACCTTCATAATCAGGCTCGCTTTGGCAGTACGGTCTCCACTTCAGACTAGTTTGCATCACACTTTATGTGTTACGGCACTAGTCTTCCAGTGCTACCTGCCTAGACGCCAAAGCACGCACCTTGTTTTTTTTTAATGTGTTTTGCCACCAACGATTTTCATGTCTTCTTTGCCATCAAAGTCCACAATGGCTGTAATGGCTGCTTCGATTCCGCGAACGATGTCTTCCAAGGCCATAGACGGCGTGTTTGGACGGTTTGTGACTTGTTCTGGTAGGAATGGAATATGCATGAAACCGGCTTTGATGCCAGGATACTCTTTATTTGTTAAGTATAGCGAATGGTACATAATATGGTTGCAAACAAAAGTACCTGCCGTATTAGACACTTCCGCTGGCACACTAGCTTGTTTCATATAAGTAACCATCGCTTTAATTGGTAACTGACTAAAGTAAGCAGGTTGCCCGTCTTCTTTAATTGGTTCATCAATTGGTTGTTTACCTTCATTATCTGGAATACGTGCATCATCTTCATTGATAGCTACACGTTCAGGTGTTAAGGCAAAACGACCGCCCGCTTGACCAATATTCAAGATATAGTCAGGTTGGTGTTCTTCAATTGCACGTTTCTCTACTTCTGCACTTTTATTAAAGACAGTTGGAATTTCTAATTTGATAATTTCCGCACCCTTAATTTCTTCCGGCAAACGTTTCACCGCTTCAATCGCTGGGTTAATAACATCATCACCAAATGGATCGAATCCTGTTACTAAAATTTTCATCTTTATACCTCCTAGAATGCCCAAGTATACATTAATACAATGTGAACAACAATTAAAGCAATAGCAATTGGTGCTTGTCGTTTAATGACCCCATACTCACTCTTCATTTCTAATAGTGCCACTGGTAAAGCGTTAAAGTTACCAGCCATCGGTGTTAATAATGTCCCGCAATAACCAGCCGTCATCGCTAAAGCACCGGCAATCGCTGGGTTCGCTCCTTGCATAATCACAAACGGAATACCGATACCTGCTGTGATAACTGTAAAAGCAGCAAATGCATTTCCCATAATCATCGTAAAAACAACCATGGCAATAACGTACATTGTTGCACCCAAAAATTGGTTTCCTTCAGGTACTAAGTTTCCAAAGATTGACGTCACAATTTCGCCAACTCCCGCATTAACGAAGATGACACCTAATGCAGCCAATAATTGTGGCAAGATAGCTGTTGATCCAACTTGTTGCACATTTCGATTAGATTCATGTAAAACTTGTTGGAATGGTGCACGGAAAATAGCCATCGCAAGCACTAAAGCAACAATTGCCCCGATACCAATAGCACCAGCTCCTGAAGCAGGCACAAACTGCGCAAGCGCTAATGCTGTAACCGCCATAACTATAACAGGTACAAATACAAGATTTCCAAAGCGGTCAGCACCAGCTTCTGCCCGCTCCTCGTCTTGCTCAAAATTACCGGTCACAAAATGTTTCACCAAAGTAATGACTGCTAATAATAAGACTAGTGCTCCAGAAATAATTGCTGGTAACCATTTTCCTAAGGCGAACAAAATAGCTAAGTCAAACCAGAATAAAGCTGTTCCAATGCGTTTATCTTGGTCAGATCGTAAAACTTTATAACCAGTAAAGGCGAACTGCAGGCCGATTAAAATGTAGAAGAATTCTAGTAAATTCGCAAAAAATGCTTCCATCCTACTTACCTCCCTTACGGTATTTACGGTTGATTTTTTGATCAAATGAATAGTTATACACTGCGGTTAAAATAAAGGTAATAATAGCAACTGGAATTGACGCACGCGCCACATCAATTGCCATCACTTCATACCCTAAAGAATCTAATGTTCCGGCAATCAATAAGGTACCTGCACTTGCCACAAAGGTGTTTTGCGCATAAAAGTTCCCAAAGTTATCCATAGCAGCAGATTGTGCTTTAATTTCTTCTTTTGTGGCATCATCAATTTCACCATTTTTTGAAATAGCTGCCGCTTCTGCCATAGGCTGTACTAATGGTCGTACAAATTGTGGGTGTCCTACGATACGAATTGATAAGAATCCAGCTAATTCACGTAAGAATAAGTATAATGTTAAAAATGACCCCGTTGTCATCCCTTTAACATTGTTAATCAATCGTACTGCTTGATTCTTCAAACCAAACGTTTCAGCTAATCCAATCATTGGTAAGGTTAAAATAAAAATTGTAACTAAACGATTATTCACAAAACCTTCGCCAAGCATCACCAAGAAATCAGTAACCGAAATACCCGATACCAAAGCTGTCGCTAGTCCTGCGATTACAACAACCGCAATCGTGTCTAGCTTCATTGCAAAACCAATAATTATGATTAAAATACCTATCAACGGTAGATAGTACATTATTTCCACTCCCTTTTTATCATCAATCCTAATATCCTTCTATTTTATCATTTTTTTGCCATAATTTGTAAAAGCTTATAAACAAATTTTGTATATATCCACCAAAAAAAGCGGATAAACAATACGTACCCGCTAGCCTTTCACCTTGTATGCAAACCTTATCATTTTACATTGTTCTCAGTCTTGAATTTGTTGATAATGCACAATTTTACTGATAGGCGCATCCTTCTTATGTCCCACAAATTCAAAAAACGTAGCGAAATAAGTCAGGCCACCTCTTTTATCAGTGATTCGCCCATGCAAGGCAGCTTCTTTCCCGTGCGACAGGATCTGAAAGACTTCCATTGAAGACACATCCGCCACCCCAACAAAGCCCTCAACTACCTGGTCTCGCCCAACCAACTCCACTCCCCTATAAGGCGCCCGATAGACCACGTCATCTGCCACCAAAGCCGTCTCCTGCCCGGCGAACCCCTGCGCATACAATCCGACCGCCACATCCCGCGCAATTCGTCGCTTAGGCGCATTATCGCAGGCTAAATCTCCTCTCAGGAAAAAGGGTACCTTTGGCCACGCTGACCCCCCTGCATCAAAAGACAAGCCTAATTCAAGCATGTATTCCTCTAGAATCTTGATTGCTTTAGGTCCCACACCATGCAAATTCGCCAAATTTGCCTTCGTCACGCCCGTTAACTGCTCAACCTGGTCAATCCCAACCGTCGCCAAAGCCCCCGTTGCAGGTTTGCCAATTTTAGGTAAATCCGTCATCCTAATCCCCCATCCTTATCCTCAAACTACGTAATCTTTAAACTACGTAATCTTTAAACTACGTGATCTTTAAACTGCGTGTTATTATCATCCAGCATTTAAATCTTTCATCATGAAAGTATCCATAAAGGTATGGTCACCCGACAACAAAGGTTGATCTAAAAATTGATAACCCAATTTTTCATATAAGATAATGGCCGTCTCAAGTCTTCTGATCGTCTCTAAATACAAGAAATCATAGCCCTGTTCTACCGCAAATGCCATCACAGTATCCATCAACCGTCTAGCATAACCCTTCCCTCTAGCTTCTGGCAAAAGATACAGCTTTTGTAGCTCGCCCACCTTAACACCTTTTGTAGCTTTTTCAGCTAATAGCCCTGGGTGCCCATTAATAGGGAAATTAAGCGATTTAGATAGCAATCCTATGCCAACACCACCAACTAGACACCCTTGGTCTTCAACCACCCAATATGCACTATCTACAAGTTTCTGGTAATAATCATACATATAATCTAATTGTGGATCAAAATAAGCGGTGCCTGGAACATCTAAATGATTCTCCTCTAACACACTACGAATAATTGTCGCAATCACTGGTTCATCTTCTTTAGCAATAGGTCTAATCTTAATCATTTACCATAGACTCCTCTGTGTCATACATATTTTTCCTCCTCTTATAGGAGATGTGTTCACTCAAAACTCAATACCTGACTTATAAGGCTAACTATACGAAAAAACACCACCTTAGACAAGTCATCTAAGATGGTGTTTCTAGTTTGCATGGCAACGTCCTAGTCTCACAGGGGGCAACCCCCAACTACATTCGGCGCTAAGAAGCTTAACTTCTGTGTTCGAGATGGGAACAGGTGTGTCCTTCTTGCCATCATTACCACACAATATTTATATGAGCTTTTGTTCGCTCAAAACTGAATCTGTAAGTCGTCTACCATTCCATCATACAATCTTATATCCATTGGATAAGTCCTCGACCGATTAGTACTAGTCCGCTC